>NZ_JBIBBY010000003.1:0-400057 GCF_042900905.1 Streptomyces sp. NPDC012827
GGAGGAGGGAGTCCATGCGGAGCATCGGCGACCGACGACGACGCTGGGGGCACCTCCCGTGCCCGAAGGGCCACGGGGGAGAGGCGCGGTGCCAGACGCCGCGAGCCCGGCAAGACCCGAAAGACACGGCCTAGGGGCGCGACCTCCACCCTCTGAAGACAGAAGGGGCGTCGCCGCCCGAACCAACCCATACGCGCCGGGCGGAATCTGACGCTCCGCCAATCCCGTCACACCCCTTGATGTGACGTGCTCATGTCGCCACCCTGTTACCTGGCGCACCCCTCACCGAAACCTGGCGCCGCCACGATGACCGGGCCGTCGCCCGGCACCCGTCTCGCGGGGACGGCACACGGCCATGACCCCGCCCCCTCAAGGGAGTTCACATGCCCCTCCGTAACGTCTACGCGCGTCGAGTCGCCGTGCTCGCCACCTCCGCCGCCCTCACCGTCACCGGCTTCCTCGCGACCGCGCCGGCCGCGCAGGCCGCGATGCCCACCCCGGTGAGCGCCGCCACGGCGCGCAGCTACCTGGCCGGCCTGACGGTGAAGGCGGAAGGTTCCTCCACCGGTTACAGCCGGGACCTCTTCCCGCACTGGATCACCCAGTCCGGCGCCTGCAACACCCGCGAGACCGTCCTGAAGCGCGACGGCGTGAACGTCGTCACCGACTCCAACTGCGCCTCCGTCAGCGGCAGCTGGTACTCCGAGTACGACGGCGCCACCTGGACCGCCGCCTCCGACCTGGACATCGACCACGTCGTCGCCCTCGCCGAGGCCTGGCGCTCCGGCGCCAGCAGCTGGACCACCTCGCAGCGCCAGGCCTTCGCGAACGACCTCACCCGGCCGCAGCTCATCGCCGTCACCGACAACGTGAACCAGGCCAAGAGCGACCTCGACCCGGCCGAGTGGCTGCCGCCGCGCACCGCCTACCGCTGCACCTACGCCCGCGCCTGGGTGCACGTGAAGTACCACTGGAACCTCAGCGTCGACTCGGCGGAGAAGAGCGCCCTGCAGTCGGTTCTCAACGCCTGCTGAAACCTTTCCCCTTGACGGGGTCTCACGATGCGGACGTCGGGGAGTGAGCCGCGCCACAGACTCCCCGACGGCCGAATGTTGAACTTGCAAGTATTAATCAGGGGTGCCTAACCTGACGGCCTCATCGGTTCCCGTCCCCCACGGTCCGCTCGTCATCCCGAGCGGGCCAGACCGAAGGAGTCCCCCTTGAGCACCCCGAACACCCCGGGCACCACCGCCCCCGCGGGCACCACCGCCCCCGCGGGCACCACCGCCCCCGCGGGCACCACCGGCACCCCGGAGGCGCCGGACAGCCTCGCCGGCCGCCTCAACCGGGCCCAGCCTTACGCGCTCGGCCTCTTCCGGATCGTCGTGGGCCTGCTGTTCGCCTGCCACGGTGCCGCTTCCCTCTTCGGCGTCCTGGGCGGGGCCGTGGGCGGTGGGGCGGTTCCCACGGGCGCCTGGCCCGGCTGGTACGCGGCCGCGATCCAGCTGGTCGCGGGCGTCCTGGTCCTGGTCGGCGTGGGCACGCGCAGCGCGGCCTTCCTCGCGTCCGGCTCGATGGCGTACGCGTACTTCAAGGTCCACCAGCCGGAGGCGCTGTTCCCGCTCCAGAACGGCGGCGAGATCGCGGCCCTGTTCTGCTGGTCCTTCGCCCTGCTCGTCTTCACCGGCCCGGGCGCCCTGGCCCTGGACCGTCTCTTCGGCTCCCGTGACGCCGCCGGCTCGGGCGCCCGCGGAAAGGGCGACCAGCAGACCGCCCCGGTGACGGCCCAGGTCTGACCCGAGCGCTCCGCACGCGGCGGTGGCCGGAACCCGAGCAACGGTTTCCGGCCACCGCCGTACCCGTGCAAACCGCCCCGTACCGACCACTCCCCTCCCCCCGCCCCGCGCCGCGCCCGTACGCCCTCGTGATCCGGGCCGCCCCACACGTACCTCCCGGCCCCACCCCTGCCGTCCCCCGGACCGCCCCGGTCCCCGCGATCCGGCCGCACCCGCCGACGCCTCCGGGGTGTCCGGACCGTCGAGGCCCCCGCGATACGGGCCGCCTCACACCTGCCTGCGGCCCGCCCCCGCCCCCGTATCCGGCCATACCCGGCGATCGTCGGCCCCTCTCCGCGACCGGTCGGCGCCGCCGCGTAGTCTCAGGCGCGTGAATCTGCTCGACAGCCTGGGCTCGCTGAGGTCGCTGACCGCGGGCCCGTGGATCTACCCGGTGGTGGCGACGTCGATCCTGCTCGACGTCTTCCTGCCCGTGCTGCCGAGCGGCTTCCTCGTGATCACCGCGGCGACGGCCGCCGCGACCGCCACCGCCGGCGTGCCCTCGCTGCTGCCCCTTCTGCTCTGCGCGGCCTCCGCCTCGGTCCTGGGCGATTTCCTCGCGTACCGCCTCGCCCGGCGGGGTGGGGCGCGCCTCGACCGGGCCATCGCCCGCTCACGCCGCCTCACGCTGGCGCAGGAACGTCTCGGCACCGCCCTCGCCCGGGGTGGCGGCCTGCTGGTGGTCCTGGCGCGTTTCGCACCGGCCGGGCGTTCCGTCGTGTCCCTGGGCGCGGGCGCGGCGAAGCGACGGGTGGAGGAGTTCCTGCCGTGGTCGGCGCTGGCGGGCGTGACCTGGGCGTCCTACAGCGTGGGGCTGGGCTGGCTGGGCGGCCAGTGGCTGGGCGCGACCTGGTTCAGCGCGGGCGTGTCGACGCTGGCCCTGTTCCTGGCGGGCGGTCTCGCCGCGTACCTCATACGGCGTCCGGCTGCGGCTCCGGCGCCCGCCGCCTGACGCCCGGGTGCGCCCCGCGGACCTCGAGTCCGTCGAGCAGCCGGGCGGTCGCCTCCGCTATCTCCTGTACGGCCCTGTCGAAGACCTCACGGTTGTGCGCGGCGGGCGCACGGAAACCGGACACCTTGCGTACGTACTGCAGGGCGGCGGCGTGGATGTCGTCCGCGGTGGCCTCTTCGGGCAGCGCGGGCGGTCGCAGCGTCTTGATGCTTCGGCACATGCCTCCAGTGTGACGCGCACCACTGACAATCGCCCCGCCCCGCCCGGCCCGGACGGGCGCCGCGCTCGCGGCAAGGGACCGGCCGCACCGGCCCATCCGGCCGACCCCTCACCGTCCGAGGCAGGCGGGCCACTCGCCTCGACCAGGCCCCGGGCCACCGCGCCTGACACCGGCCACTCCGACCGGCCCGCCGAGCCATCCCCGCCGGCGGGGCCCACCGGATCCTCGCGTCCGGGCCGGCCCGCCGGGGCCGACCGGCGCGTCACGTCCCGAAGGCCCGCCGGCTGCGCGCGTTGATCTCGGCGGCGCGGGCGCGGAGCTCCCGCAGGGGCGTGGCGAGCTGCACGTCGGTGGGTTCGGCATCCCACTCGGCGCCGCCGTGGACGGCGCGGATCAGGTAGCGACCGGAGACGCTCCGCACGTAGAAGCCGACCCGCCCGGTGGCGGTGTCACGGACGAGGTCACCGACCTCGGGCAGTGGCTGCACGCGTCCCCTCCGTCCCGTTCCTGATCCTTGGGGACCCCTAGGGAAACCCGGAGCTCGCGCCCTGTCAACGTATCCCTGCGGATGCCCCTCCGATGGACGGCTCGGGGCATCGGGGCAGCGCACACCAGTGCGCGCGAGCCGCCGCATCACCCGGCCCACAAGCCGTGACGGCAGGTGACCGGTCCGACACCGGGAGCGGCCCACCACCGTCGTGCGCCGGGGCCACCCCGCCCCCGGCACCACCCCCTCCCCCGCTCGCGGTCGATCGCGAAACGGGCTTCCGAAGGAACGGACGCCCACTCTCCGGAAGTCATGCGGAAAGCGTGAAGAACGTGCGTATCCTGTGTGCGCGCCGGGCCCCATCGGCGGGAGCCCGGACGGAAACTGAGGGACATTCATGCTTCGCGTACGCACGCTCGCGGCCGTGACCGCGGCCGCCGCCTCCGGTGTTCTGCTCCTGCCCTCGCAGGCACAGGCCGCCGGCTCGGTCCACCTCTACAAGATCTACTACGACAGCCCGGGCACCGACCGGGGCGGCAACACCAGCATCAACGCCGAGTACGTCCAGATACGCAACACGACCGGCGCGGCGGTCAACCTGCGGGGCTGGACGGTCACGGACGCCGCCAACCACAAGTACACCTTCGGCAACTTCGTCCTGGGCAAGGGCAAGATCGTGACCCTGCGCACGGGCCGCGGCACCAACACCTCCGCGAACGTCTACCAGAACCGCGGCTGGTACGTCTGGAACAACGACAAGGACACGGCGACCCTCCGCAAGTCGAACGGCACCCGCGCGGACGTCTGCTCGTACAACTCGACGCGCTACGACTACGTGTGGTGCTGACGCTCCGTCATTTCTAAGTTCCACAGGGGCCTTCGCGCACGCGGAGGCCCCTGCCCCTGAACTCGCTCGGGCCCCTTCCCTCAGGCCACGGCCTCGGGCGACCGCCGGGGCGAGGGGACGACGCCGTGCTGCTGCACGTCGGCAAAGACCTGTCCGCCCAGGGTCATCACATTCAGCGTGGCGGAGTTCTCCCCCGCGATGGCCTTCTCCACACGGGCGACGAGCAGGGAGAACGCCTCCCGCTTGGTCAGCCCGTGGTACGGCCCGACCCGGGTCTCGAAGTAGATCCGCTCGTGCCCGAGGAGCTGCTCGGTGGACCGGTAGTTCTTCCACTGCTCCCGATAGCGGTACACGCTCTCCAGGGACACCGCCGCGACGACCACCACACTGAGTACGGTCGCCGTGACCCGCGCGAACCCCAGGTCGAGGTTGACGAAGACGGGGACCAGTGCGCCGCCGACCACGGAGACGGTCCGCATCCGCAGGTGCATGGCCTTCATATGGGCCGCTTTGGTGTCGTACCACTCCTGGTACTGCCCGAGTCTGCTCTCGATGTACTTCTGCGGCGTCATCTCACCGCTCTGCACGTCCGTGTCGGGCGCGTCCCCCAGCTCAGCCATGCCGGGAGTACACCCTGCCCCCGTGTTCACGTCAAACCGGCTCGCACCGCATGCCGTGCGCGGGCACCACCCACTCGCCCAGCCACGGATCGACGGCCCGCACGCGTACGGCCACGGTCTCGACGACCACCTCCGTATGACGGGCGTACCGCCGCTTCAACCGCCACCGGTACCGCGCCGGCACCTCCCCCGCCGGCCGCTCCTCGTCGTCCAGGTGCACCCACCGGTCGTAGTTGGTCCGGTACGCCCGCACCTCCCGCCCGCACCGGGGGCAGACGGCCGCCTCGATCCAGCCAGGATCGTCCGGCCCCGGCTCCCCGGGCGGCGCGGCCGTCGCCCCCTCGTCCAGCGCGAAGTCGTTGGCGGCCCTGTTCCAGCACTCCTCGCACAGCACGGCCACCACCCGGACCCGCCCCCGCGCCCGCACGCAGGGACGCCCCTCCCCACACCCCTCGCACCGCTCCGGGCGGTCCGCCCCTGTCGCCCCCATGTGTCCGAGTGTGACCGCACCGTCACACACTTCGACAGGTCGCCTTTCGGCCGTCGTCCCCCCACGCGACCCGCCACCGGACCTCGCCGTCCTGCCCCATGCCCGGACCGGCCCTGGCCGCCCCCGGCTCCGACTCCCGCACCCTCAGGGGTGCCCACGGGCGAACCCGTGCGTCGGTGAGACGCCTAAGACCGCTTCCTCCCTACGAGCCGTCAGGGGCAGGCAGGGCCTGCATGAACCCGGCCCCTCCGCACAGCGAACTGCAAACAGCCGACGGACAAACCGCGACGGCGAACGTCCGTGGGCCTTCAGACCACCCCGGTCGACGTCCCTCCCGTCATTCCCCGTCCTCCACCGGAATGATGTGACGCAGCTCGTCGGGGAGCTCAAGTTTGTGCTGGGCCGCGATGAGGGCCAACTGAATCCCGAAGAGAGTACGGAGCTCGCCGAGAGCGTTTCCGAACCGGGCAGCTGCCCAGGCATTCATCGCCGAGGACGAAGAGTGATCGGGTCCCACCTCGTCGAGAAATCGACGGCAAGCAGCCCGCAACGTCTTCATCTGCTGAGCAAGCTCGTCACCCGTGTCAGGGTCCATGAGGAACTGCGTGAGCGTTTCCCGGATCTGCAACACCGACGCCACGCAGTGCTGCGGCACCTCCACTGCCTCGATCACTGGTCGGGGCGTCGTCAGAACCCTTCGATCCTCCAGGTACACCAGAAGCCTTTGGGCGACCTCTTGTTGCGGGACGGACGCTTCCCAGTCCAAGCCGCCGAAAGGCGTGCTGAAGCCCGTGATGCGTCGCATAACACCTGAGATCTTCACGGCGGCATCCTAGAGGCGCCGCCAGCGCCTCCAGCCGCGTTTTTCAGCCGCTCTTTGCACACACCCAGGGTCCGTCCATCGGTCGTGAGAGGACCACCAACACCACATCGCACTGTCCTGATTGCCAGGCCGAGAGCCACTGGGGATTCTGAGCACCCTTGCCGCCCAGCACTGACACGAAACCCCCAGACGTTATCGTCTGGGGGTTTCGGGCTGGTGGGCGCGGACGGTTTCGAACCGCCGACATCTGCTTTGTAAGAGCAGCGCTCTACCCCTGAGCTACGCACCCGTGGAGGAAGCAACAGCGTACATGGCGGACCGGTGGGTGGGGCAAACCGGTAGGGGGACAGCCCTACCAGGGGTGGGGTGGGGGCCTGATCGTGGAGGTGGGGGTAGGGGGCGTAGCTTCGGGGGGTCTTGCTGGGGATCGGACCGGGGGTGGGTTGATGGGTGCGCGTCGGTGTGTGCGGGGGGTGGCTGCGTTCGGTGGTGTGCTCGTGGCCATGGGGGCGGTCGTGGGGTGCGGGGCCGGGGATGTGGAGGGGGCTCCGGTGGAGAAGAAGGCGTTCGCGTTCTCCGGGGGCGCGCTGGTCGTGGACTCCGACGACTCCGATCTGGTGATCACGCCCGCCGATGTCGAGGACGTACGGGTGGAGCGGCAGGTCGACGGGTGGGTGTTCCTGGGGAGCGGGCCCGAGGCGGAGTGGAAGCTCGTGGACGGGCGGCTCACGTTGCGGGTGGACTGCGACGGGGTGGCGTCCGGGTGCGGGGCGCTGCACCGGATCCAGGTGCCGCGGCGGGTGGCGGTGAGCGTGGAGAGCGAGAACGGGGACGTGACGGCCGAGGGCTTCGGCACCCCGCTGCGCGTGCGGTCCGACAACGGGGACGTGCGGGTGCGCGAGGCGTCCCGGCCGCTGGATCTCGGGAGTGAGAACGGGGACGTGGTCGTGGAGGGCGGCACCACCTCGGCCGAGGTCGTCGCCCGGTCGTCCAACGGGGACATGGACGTCACGCTCGGCGCCGTACCGCGCCGGGTGGACCTCGCCGGGGAGAACGGTGACCTGACCGTCTCGCTGCCCCGCGCCGCGTACGACGTCACGGGAGGGACCGACAACGGTGACCGTGTGATCGACGTGCCGGTGCGTCAGGGCAGCGGGCACGCCGTGAGCGTGCGCAGCGACAACGGTGATGTCGTGGTCCGTACGGTGAACTGAACGCCCTGTGTGTTCGTCCTTACCGGGTGGGACAATGAACCGGACCGGGCACGGCGGACACAGCACGGGAGAGGGACGTGGCGGCGAGCGAAGCCAGGGGCAGGGCGGCGTCCGCGACGTCCGGGACACCGGAGTGGGCCGGGGCGTCCGGAACACCGGAGCGGGCCCGGGGGTCGGGAGGCGCGTCCGTCCTCCGCGTGGGGATCGCGTTGCCGCTGCTGGTCGCCGCCCTGTTGCCGCACGCCTTCGCGGGCGGTGGCACGCGCCGGTGGTTCGGCGGGCGCGGGGAGGGGCAGCGGGCCGAGGCGCAGGCGGCGAAGGACGCCGCGGCGGCCTCCTTCTACGAGCTCGACACCGCGCAGCGCGGGCTGCGGATCTCCATCGAGACGATCACCGCCGTGGACGGTTCGCCGGAGGCGCGGCGGGCGGTCGAGGGTTTCGAGGCCCTGGGGCGCCGGATCGACGAGGTCTCCCTCGTGTACATCACCGCCGTCGACGCGCACGATCTGGACCGGGACGAGCTGGACGCGGCGACCGCGAGCCGGGCACGGGGTGAGCTGACCCGTGCCAAGGAGGAGCTCGACCGGGTCCGGGGTGAACTGGAGCGGTTCGAGCAGGGGCTCGGTCCCCTCCTGGCGACGGCCGAGAACCAGCTCGCCCGCCTCGCCCCCGCCGCCGAGCGCGCGCGGCAGGCGCTGCGCGAGGCGAGTGGCGCCCTGGACTCCGTACGGGGGGCGGGGCTGCGCGCCGACGATCTGGCCGCCCGCCTCGCGGCGCTCGGGCCCGAACTCACCCGGCTCAACGAGGGTGCGGGCCGGCACGGCGTGCCGGACACCCTGCAGCGCGCCGACCGGATCCTGCGGGACGCCGAGGCGGTACGGGCGGAGGCCGAGCGGCTGCCCCAGCGGGCCGCCGAGATCGACAAGCGGCTCGTCTCCCTCCGTACCCGGGCCGAGGCGCTGACCACCCGGGCCGGGGCCGTCGAGCCGGTCCTCTCCGAGCTGCGGCGGCGGTACTCGCTCGCCTGCTGGCAGGACCTCCAGCACGTACCGGAGCAGGCGGCCGGCACCGTACGGCAGGCGGAGGAGCGGTTGCGGGAGGCGACGAAGGCGCGGGAGGAGCAGCGCTGGCCGGACGCGACGGCGATCCTGTCGACGGTGCGTGCGCTGCTCGACTCCACCGACGAGGCCGTCTCGGCCGCCGGGGAGCGGCTGCGGCGCCTCGACGCGGTGGCGAAGGATCCGAGGGCGGACATCGAGCGGGCCCGGTTCGCGGTACGGGACGCCCAGCGGCTCGCGATGGAGGGGCGGACCACGCCCGACCCCCGGCACGCGCGGCCCCTGGACGAGGCCGTGGTCCGGCTCGACCGGGCGGTGGCGGGCCTGGAGGGCCGGCACCCCGACTACTGGCACTTCCTGACCGAGCTGGAGGAGGTACGGGCGTCGGCCGCGCGGGTCGTCGGCCTCATCCGCGACGAGCGCGCCGCCGGGCAGCAGCACTGACGCCGCCGGGCCGGACGGCGCACCGCGGGCGCGGCGCCGCGGCTAGCCTGGGGGCATGCCTCGTTACGAATACCGCTGCCGCAGCTGCGGCGACACCTTCGAAGTCAGTCGGCCCATGGCCGAGTCCTCCGCTCCCGCCGCCTGCCCGGCCGGGCACGACGACACCGTGAAGCTGCTGTCGGCCGTGGCCGTCGGCGGTTCGGCCTCGGCCGGGCCCGCCCCCGCCGGGGGCGGGGGCGGCGGCTGCTGCGGTGGGGGCTGCTGCGGCTGACCCCCTGAGGGCCGCCGCCCGGGCTCGGCTCAGGAACGGACCGCCGCCCGGAAGCGGCGCAGGATCTCCTCGCCCGCCTCGACGCCTCGCTGGGTGAGGACGTCGAGGTGGGGGGCGGTCCACCGGGTGTCGGCGAGTTCGCCGTGGCCCGGGCGCCACGCCCGGTCCGCGGCGAGCAGCAGGTCGGCGTCGAGGAGCGAGTCGCCGGCCGCCAGGGTCAGCGTCGCGCCGGTGCGGCGGGCGACCTCGCGGACGGCGGCGCTCTTGGTGAGCGGCTTCGGCACGGCGTACACCTTGCGGCCCTGGAGGGAGACGGTCCAGCCGCGCTCCCCCGCCCAGGCCCCGAACCGTGCCAGCCAGTCGGCGGGCAGCCGCTCCCGGTCGACGACCAGGTAGGCGAAGAGGTCTTCCGCCACCCGGTGCTTGCGCACCCAGGACAGGTCGGTGGTGGCGGTGAGGTAGGCGCGGATCTCCGAGAGCGGCGCGCATTCGTCCGCGAGTCTGCGCAGGACGGAGGCGTGCCAGTCGTGGTCGGTCACGCCGTCGACCAGGAGGTGCCCGCCGTTGGCGCAGATCGCGTACGCCGGGGCGCGGCCGGGGAGGCGGATGCGCTGGTACTGCTTGCGCGTCCGGGTGGTGGTGGGGACGAAGACGGTCTCCGCGGTGAGCCGTGCGAGCAGGTCGGCTGCGGCCTCCGTCATGTAGGAGAGCGGTTTGGACTCGTGGACCTCGACGCAGAGCAGCCGTGGCGCCTGGGGGTCGGGCATGCCGAGGGCGAGGGCCGCGGACGAGTAGATGAGGGTCCGGTCGAGGTCGCTCGCGACGAGGCTCGTCGCACCGCCGGGAGTGGGTGCGGACACGGGCACGACGGGGGTGGCGGTCATCGGGACGCCACCGCCTTGCCGTCGGCGCCGGTGGCGCCCCGCGTGTACTGGGGGTGGATCAGTCCCACGCAGGTGTACGGGAGTTCGTCCACCTCCTCGACCGGTACGCCGCGCTGTTCGGCGAGCAGGCGGACGTGCGCGAGGTCGTCGCCCGCGCCGCGCTTGGCGAGGATCTTCCACGGGACGCGGCGGAGCAGGACGCGGGTGGTCTCGCCGACGCCGGGCTTGACCAGGTTCACGTCGTGGATGCCGTACTCCTCGCTGATCCGCTCGACGGCGGCCCAGCCCTCCCAGGTGGGGGTGCGGTCCGTGGAGAGGAGTTCCTTGACGTCGGTGCCGACGTCCTCGGCGACCTCGTCGAAGCGGGCCGCCACGGCGTCGAGGAAGAGACCGGAGACGTCGGCGCCGGCCAGGTCGCGGTAGAACTTCGCGCCGTGGAAGTCGTCCGGGCCGACCAGGTCGGAGCGGAGCACGGTGCGGGATATGAGGCCGGAGACCGTGGAGTTGAGGCAGGCGGACGGGATGAGGAAGTCCTCGCGCGTGCCGTAGGTGCGGACGCAGGAGCCGGGGTCGGCGAGGACCGCGATCTCCGGGTCGAAGCCGGGGAAGCCGGCGAGCGCGGCGGCGAGTTCCCGGGTGATGGCGCCCTTGCCGGTCCAGCCGTCCACGAAGACGACGTCCGCCGGGTCGTGGTGGGCGGCGAGCCAGCGCAGCGCGTTGGCGTCGATGCCCCGGCCGCGCACGATGGAGACGGCGTAGTGCGGCAGGTCGAGGCCGTGCCGGGCCTCGGCCCAGCGGCGCATGAGGACGCCGACGGGGGTGCCGGCGCGGGCCAGCGAGACGAGCACCGGGCGGCCGGCACGCTCGGCGAGGACGGTTTCGGTGACGGTGCCCACGGCACGGGCGATCCGGGCGGCGGAGGTCTCCAGGGCGCTGTGGAACAGGTCCTGGTAGCGGGCGCTGGGCTGGTACTCGACGGGGAGCGATTCGGCGTAGTGGGCGCCGCCGCTCTGGATGGCTTCCTCGCGTTCCTCGGTGGGCGCCTCCAGTTCGACGTCCGAGAGGTCCTGGAGCAGCCAGCCGACCTCCTCGGGGGCGTACGAGGAGAAGGCGGGGCCGCGGAGGGGCTCGGGCAGCATGGAGCTCCTTTCGGGAGCTGCGGTGCGGGCGGGAACGGACGACGGGAGGGCGGACGCGGACGAGCGTGCGGACGCCGGGGGACGGGCGGTCGCGGCGGGTGGTACGTAGGACGGGACCACGGCGAGGACCACCCTCGGTATGTGGGCCGCGAGGCGGGCGAGGAGGCCGTCGGCGGCGTGGAGCAGGGGGGTGTCGGCGGCGGAGTCGACCACGACGACGACCGCGTCGAAGCCGGCGCCCGCGACGTTGTAGGCGTACCGCTCGCCGGGGCCGTCGGCCGGGTCGTCGTGGGCGGGGAAGACGAGCCGGGTGCGGATGGCGTAGCCGGGGTCGTCGACCGCGAGGACGGGCGAGCGGGTGGTGGTGGAGGAGCGCACGTCGTGGCCCGCGTCCTCCAGGGCGGTGGCGAGGCGCAGCGGTGTGTACATCAGCTCCTCGAAGCCGAGGACGAGGACGCGGGCGCCCGTTCCCCGCGCCTGCGCGGTGCCCGGGACCGTGGGCGCCGGCTCGGGCAGGGCCTCGGCGATCCGGGCGGCCATGGCCGGCAGGGCGGCCTCCAGGCGGGCGCGGTGCTCGGGCGTGAACCCGTGCCGGCCGCCGTCCGGGACCCCGGCCGGCCAGTCGAGCGCGACCCGTACGACCTGCGGGGCGGCGGGTACGGCCTCCGGGGTGGTGGGTACGGCCTCCGGGGTGAGGGGGCCGGCTCCCGCGCCGGCCGGGCTCGTACCGCCCGCGCGCGCACCGGCGCCGCTCCCGCCGACGCGGCCCGCGCCGGCCGTGCGGACGAGGCCGGCACCCGTACCCGCCGGGCCCGCACCGGTGGCGGGCGCGCGCCCGGCGGCCGTACCGGGATCCGCGCCGGGGGCTTCCGGGGCCGCGCCCGACTCCGTACCTGCCGCCGCGCCCTCGCCGCTCTCGTACCGGGCCACCAGCGCCTGGCCCTTCTCCAGGACGCCGGCCGGGAGGCGGACCGTGCCGGCCGCCAGGGTGACGAGGTCGACGCGGGCGCCGAGCTCGGCGGCGAAGGCGGTGAGCCGGTCGCGGTCGGCTGGGCCGCGCATGTCGACGAGGGCGACGACGACGTACCGCTCGCGCGGGTAGCGCTCGTGCAGGGCGCGGACGGTGTTGAGGACGGTGTTCCCGGTGGAGAACTCGTCGTCGACGAGGACCAGCGGGCCGTCGCCGGCCAGCAGCCCCGGGTCCTCGGGCAGCAGCAGGTGGGAGGTGGCGTGGGAGTGGGACTCCTCGAAGCCGCCGGCGCGGGCCGCACCGGGCACCGGGCGGCGGGTCGAGTGGAGGTACGGGGCGAGGCCGAGGCCGTCGGCGACGGCGTGGCCCAGGGCGGTGGCGGTCTCCGCGTAGCCGAGGACGACGGCGCGGGCCGCCTCCTCGTCGCCGAGGAGGTCCCGTACCCGCCGCCCGAGGTCCAGGCCGGAGCCGTACACGACGGAAGGGCGCTGCGGCACGTGCTTGCCGAGCACGCTGGAGACGAGCAGATGCGCCCGCTTGGGGTTACGGCGCAGTGCGAGGCCCAACAGGGCCGGTAGCGCCTCGTCGCCGATCAGTTCGACGCCCAGTCGCTCCGCGACCCACGTTCCGGTCCACACCACGTCGTCGACGTCCCTTCGTCAGCCGGCCAGGCCGGCGGTGAGCAGTTCCACGAAACCGACGTCCTCCTTGGCGACGCCGAAGACCTCGGCGCGCAGGAGGGTGCGCTCGGCCCAGGCGCGGTGCGGTTTCACTTCGTTCATCTTGTTGGTGTACGCGGAGCGGAGCACGCCGCCGCCGCACTGTTCGGGCCGCAGGATGTCCTGGGCGTCGCTCCACTCCTCGTGGCTGACGACCGAGAGGGCGTGGACCGGCAGCACGTGGGTGGGGTGGATGCAGGTCTTGCCGAGGAGGCCGTTGGCGCGGTCGAGTTCGATCTCGCGGAGCAGGCCGTCCATGGCGTGTTCGATGAGGGCGGTGCGCAGGTCCTCGGCGCGGCCCTCCAGGAAGGGGCTGCGGCGGAGCTGGGGCTTGAACATGCGCTCGCCGGGCCGGAAGTACTCCCAGACGGGGCCGGTGATGGTGAAGCCGGTGCCGTCGGCGCGGCCGAGGACGTTGACGACGTCGGCGATGACGTGGGCGACGATCTTGACGTCGTAGGCGGTCATGTCGGGCGAGCGGCGCAGGCCGTAGGCGGAGCAGAAGTCGGTGACGCCGAGGCGGAGGGCGAGGACGCGCTCGCGGTACTTCTCGGTGAGGGCGGCGATGCCGGCGAGGGTCTCGGCCCGGGTCTCCAGGTGCAGGAGCTCGGGCGATTCGAGGACGGGCATGGCGAAGAGGCGGCGGCCGCCCGCCCGCTCGGCCTCGGTGAGGGCTTCGAGGAAGGCCTGGCCACGGGCCTCGGTGAATTTGGGAAGTACAAATCCGGACAGCAGGCGGACCGTTTCTCCGAGGCGGGAGACGAGGTCGGTGATCTGGTGGGGCCGGCGGACGCGGATGAAGAGGAGGGGCAGGTCGCCGGGGGTGGAATCGTCCTCCCCGGCCGCGTGGCCGCGGGAGTCCTCCTCGTCGGCGAGGGCGGCGAACTGGCGGACGAGGTTCTCCTCGCCGGCCTCCACTTCGCCGTCGCCGATGGAATCCTCCAGGCAGAGGACCATGGACGTCACTCCGCGGGCCACCTGTTTGCGGATGTCCTCGGCCAGCCGCGGCCGGGTGGCCGGGCTGTAGAGCGTGGCGCCGAGGGCCACGGCGAGCGTGCGCGCGGGCGAGTCGGCCGTGAAGGCGGCCGGCTCGCAGTGGAACAGCCCGGCCCGCGAAGCGGACGGGATGTGCCCGAAATGACGCATGTAACTCCCCCGTCTGGCTCTCCGAGCCCGGACGACACGTGGCCGGTAATAGTACGTAGGTGCGGGTGTCCGCAGTTCCCAGCCTGCATGAAATTCAGGTAACTCGTCTGCATCCGTCACCTCGCTCCCTCGCCCGTTCGCGGGGTCCGCGCCGTCCGTGGTGCCCCCGCGTTGTCCACCGGACGGCCGGGAGGGCAGGATTGCGGTCATGACGCACGCGATGCTGAAGGGCTCCAACGTCCCTCTCGACACCGCGGCCGTACGGGCCGTGCTCCGCTGGACCCCGGGCCCCGGGGTCCCCGACGTGGACGCCTCGGCCCTGCTCCTCGGCCCGGACGGGCGCGTGCGCTCCGACGAGGACTTCGTCTTCTACAACCAGCCGCGGCATCCGTCCGGGTGCGTCCGCCGGCTGCCGAAGAAGCGGGTGGCCGAGGGGCTGACGGATACGGTCGAGGCCGATCTCGGCGGACTCGACCCGTCCGTCGACCGGGTGGTCGTCGCCGCCTCCTCGGACGGCGGGACCTTCCGTTCCGTCTCCGACCTGCGGATTCTGGTCTACGACGCGGCGGGCGGGTCCGAAGGGGAGCCGCTCGCCCTGTTCGACGTGACGGCGGAGACGGGCGAGGAGACCGCGGTCATCTGCGGTGAGCTGTACCGTCGTGGCGAGGGCTGGAAGTTCCGCGCGGTCGGGCAGGGCTACCTGACGGGTCTGGTCGGGCTGGCCACCGACTTCGGCATCTCCGTCGACGAGGACGCCGCCGAGAACGCCGGTACCGGTGCCGACGGCGCCGGTACGGACGGGGGGAACGGCGCGGGTGCCGGTGCGGTGACGGGAGACGGGGCGCCGTCGGAGGCCGGAGCCGGGACGGCCGCCGGGGACCCCGATCCCGACGCGACCGTGGTCCACGCCCCCGTACCGCCGCTGCCGGCCGTCCCCCCGCAGCCCGTCGCGCCCCCGCCGATGCCGGACCGGGCGCCCGCCTACGGGTATCCGCAGCAGCCGGTGAACTCGCCCGCGCCCGCCTACGGCTATCCGCAGCCGGTGCCCGCGCACGACCCGCACGGCGGGCCGGAGTTCCGGATGCCGCCGATGGGACCGCAGTTCCTCCGCCCGTGACGGCACGGCCTCAGGCCTTGGTCTTGTAGCCGCGTCCCCACTGGAGCCCCCAGCCGTAGAGCCGGTCCAGTTCGGCCTGGAAGCCGTACACGAACCGGACCTCACGGCGGACCGTCAGCTCGCCCTTGGTGTTGTCGACGGAGAAGACGGCGCAGGACCGGGCCTGCGGGGCGCGTTCGTCCAGCTCGATCTCGATCCGGGGGCCGCTGCTCGGGTAGAGCGTGACCGTGGCGTGGGTGCGGTCGAAGGCCGGGGTCTGGTCGTAGATGTACGCGAAGAACAGCAGGCGCTTGATCTCGTCCTTGTGGTCCAGATTGACGAAGATCGTCTCTCCGGAGGAGCCGCCGAAGCGGTCGTCGCCGCTGAGCTTGACGTACGGGGCGGCGTTGAGGTCGCCGAAGAAGTCGCCGAGCGGCTGGACGACGCCCTTGCTGCCGTCGGTGAGCTCGTAGAGGCAGCCCAGGTCGAGGTCCACGTTGACGACGCCCTGGGTGTGGGCCTGGACGACCTCGGGTTTGAACAGCCGGGACGGGTGGCGCAGCAGCTGTCCGCTCTGGCGGGTGCGGCCTTCGAGGTCGGAGGTGCGCATGCGCCACGAGAGGTTGACGCGGAGGTTGCCGGTGTCGGCGCCCTGCTTGGCGAGCGAGACCGACGGGCGCCGTTTCGTCAGGTCGATCGCGTTGGCGGTGGCGCTGCCGAAGTCGTACCGCGCCGCCCTGCCCGGAAACAGGTTGTCCCAGAAGGCCATGACGCCTTCACCCCCCACACTCGTCGCCTGTACCGCACACATGCCTGCGGGGCGGCCGGGTGCTCCGGCCGCCCCGCAGTGAAGCGTTCCTCGTCGGCGGGGGCGTCACACCCCGGACGTCACCTCTGTCTTGTCGCCCGGGGAGCCCGAACCGCCGCCGGCGGCCGCGAGGGCCTTGTTGCGCCGGACGGAGGACCAGAAGGACCAGCCGATCAGGGCGACGCCGATGCCGCCGGTGACGACCTCGGGGATCTGGTACTGGATGCTGATCATGAGGACCACGGCCAGGGCGCCGATGGCGTAGTGGGCGCCGTGCTCCAGGTAGACGTAGTCGTCGAGGGTGCCCTCACGGACCAGGTAGACCGTGAGCGAACGGACGTACATGGCGCCGACGCCCAGGCCGAGGGCCATCAGGACGATGTCGTTGGTGACGGCGAAGGCGCCGATGACCCCGTCGAAGGAGAAGGAGGCGTCGAGGACCTCCAGGTAGAGGAACATGAAGAAGGCGGCCTTGCCTGCGAGCTGGACCGCGGACGGCTTCCTGCCGCTGCGCCGGGCCGCTTCCTCGGCCTCGTGCTCGCGCTCCTCTTCCTCCTCCAGCTTGTTCTCGAAGAAGCCGGAGAGACCGCCGACGACCAGGTACGTGATCAGACCGGCGATACCGGAGATGAGGACGGTCTGCGCCTTGTCGACGTGGGTGCCGCCGTGCTGGTGGGCCTGGGTCGCGAAGGTCATGGCGCTGATCATCAGGACGATCAGGGCGATGCAGACCGACAGCATGTCGATCTTGCCGAGCTTGGCCAGCGGGCGCTCCAGCCAGCCGAGCCACTTGATGTCACGGTCCTCGAAGATGAAGTCGAGGAAGATCATGAGCAGGAACATGCCACCGAAGGCGGCGATCGACGGGTGCGCGTCGGTCACCAGCTCCTGGTAGCGCTCCTTGTCGGTCATGGCCAGATCGACGGCCTCGATGGGCCCGATCTTGGCACTGATGGCGACGATGACGACGGGGAAGACCAGGCGCATGCCGAAGACGGCGATCAGGATGCCGATCGTGAGGAAGATCTTCTGCCAGAAGGCATTCATCTTCTTCAGGATTCCGGCGTTGACCACCGCGTTGTCGAAGGAGAGCGAGATCTCGAGGATGCAGAGGATCGCGACGATCCCGAACGCCTCCCACCCCCCGTAGAACACCGCGGCGACCAGGCCGAGCGCAGTGATCGCGAACGACCAGCCGAAGGTTTTCAGAACCACTGTCTACCCCATCGTGTAATAACGCGGCTTTACGAAACGTTGACCCCGAAGTCTAGAGCGATGCCGCGCAGACCCGACGCGTACCCCTGACCGACGGCCCGGAACTTCCATTCGCCGTTGTAGCGGTAGAGCTCACCGAAGATCATCGCGGTTTCGGTGGAGGCGTCCTCGGAGAGGTCGTAGCGGGCGAGTTCCTGGCCGTCGGCCTGGTTGACGACCCGGATGAAGGCGTTGCCGACCTGGCCGAAGGTCTGTCCGCGCTGATCGGCCTCGTGGATGGAGACCGGGAAGACGATCTTGTCGCAGTGGGCCGGCACCTGGGTGAGGTCGACGATCAGGGACTCGTCGTCGCCGTCGCCCTCACCGGTGAGGTTGTCACCCGTGTGCGCGACGGAGCCCTCGGGGCTGCGGAGCTGGTTGTAGAAGATGAAGTACTCGTCGCCGAGCACACGGCCCGCCTGGCACATGAGCGCGCTGGCGTCGAGGTCGAAGGGGGCTCCGGTGGTGGAGCGCGCGTCCCAGCCGAGTCCCACGAGGACCTGGGTGAGGTCGGGTGCGGCCTTGGAGAGGGAGACGTTGCCTCCCTTGGCGAGCGTGACGCCCATGATGATCGGTTCCTCCCCGGTTGGTCCCGCTGTCCTGCGGTGCTGCTGTTGTTCCCCCGCGCGGCCGGTGCGGCACCTCAGGCCGTACGGCACCTTCGGCGGGGCCGTCCGTACGGGTCCCCTCCCCCGGGCGCGGCGGGCCGGCGGGGTGCGGTCCGCCGAGGCACGTCCGGCGCCGCACGTGGTGTGCGGCGCCGGACGGGACGGGCGGCTCGGCTCAGACGTTGACGCCGAAGTCCTGCGCGATGCCGCGCAGGCCGGAGGCGTAGCCCTGGCCGACCGCGCGGAACTTCCACTCGGTGCCGTGGCGGTACAGCTCACCGAAGACCATGGCGGTCTCGGTGGAGGCGTCCTCGGAGAGGTCGTACCGGGCGATCTCGGCGCCGCCGGCCTGGTTCACGACGCGGATGAAGGCGTTGCGCACCTGGCCGAAGGACTGCTGGCGGTTCTCGGCGTCGTAGATCGACACCGGGAAGACGATCTTGGAGACGTCGGCCGGGACCGCGGCCAGGTTGACCTTGACCTGCTCGTCGTCGCCCTCGCCCTCACCGGTGAGGTTGTCGCCGGTGTGCTCGACGGAGCCGTCGGCGCTCTTGAGGTTGTTGAAGAAGACGAAGTCCTGGTCGTTGCGGACCTTGCCCGCCTCGTTCACCAGGATGGCGCTGGCGTCGAGGTCGAAGTCCGTCCCGGTGGTGGTGCGGACGTCCCAGCCCAGACCGACGGTCACGGCGGTGAGGCCAGGGGCCTCCTTGGTCAGCGAGACGTTGCCGCCCTTGCTGAGGCTGACTCCCACGAGTCCCTCCATAGGTTTCCAGGGGCAGCGCCCCCAGTCGTGCGTTGGCATCGGATCAACGTCTGGATCCTAGTGACGGGTTCCCCGTCGAAACAGACGATTCGCCCGGAGAATCGTCGGGTGTCGGATCCGGCCGGTTCCGGCGGGACCCCGAGGGAACGCCGCCGGCGGGTCAGAGGGTGTCGAGCGCCTTGATGTACTCGCCCAGGTCGCGGGCGTCGGGGAGGGCGTTGACGACGGTCCAGCGGACGACGCCCTCCTTGTCGATGATGAAGGTGCCGCGGACGGCGCAGCCCTTGTCCTCGTCGAAGACGCCGTAGGCGCGGGAGGCCTCGCCGTGCTTCCAGAAGTCGGAGAGCAGCGGGTAGGTCAGGCCTTCCTGCTCGGCGAAGACGCGCAGGGTGTGGATGGAGTCGTTGGAGACGGCGAGGAGCTGGACGTCGTCGTTGACGAACTTCGGCAGGTTGTCGCGGAGCTCGCACAGCTCGCCGGTGCAGACCCCGGTGAAGGCGAAGGGGTAGAAGAGGAGGACCACGTTCTTCTCGCCGCGGAAGTCGGAGAGCCGCACGGTCCGGCCGTGGTTGTCCTTGAGCTCGAAATCCGGGGCCTTGGTGCCGACCTCGATCGCCATCGCGTGCGCATCCCTTCGCTGCGGGTGTCCGTCCGTTCCGTCGGACCCGTTGGGCCGAACCGGTGGCCCCACCCTACGGGGTGCGCACGAAAGCCCCCGCCGGGCGGTCCGGCGGGGGCTTCTCGCAGCGTTGGGGATCAGCGCTTGGGGGTGGCCAGGCGGGTGCCCGTCCAGTCCTTGGCGACGCTGATGCTCTTGGTCTGGGAGAGACCAGCTGTCTGCGCGGCATCGTTGATGTCGGACGGCTCGATGTAGCCGTCACGGCCGGTCTTCGGGGTCAGCAGCCAGATCATGCCGCCGTCCTCGAGGAGACCGATGGTGTCCACCAGGGCGTCGGTGAGATCGCCGTCCTCGTCGCGGAACCAGAGGACGACGACGTCGGCGACGTCGTCGTAGTCCTCGTCCACGAGGTCCTGGCCGATGATGGACTCGATGCCTTCACGGAGATCCTGGTCGACGTCGTCGTCGTAGCCGATCTCCTGGACCACCTGTCCGGGCTCGAACCCCAGCCTTGCGGCTGGGTTGGTCCGCTCCTCCGCGTGGTCCGCGGTCGCGCTCACGGCTTGCCTCCTGATCATGTAACGGAAAATGCTCGGGCCACGCGTGCGCGCGGCGCTGGCCGTAGTCCACACGTGCCGGGGCGGATCGCGCAAGTACCCGGCCGTCGAGACCGCCGAAACGGTGACGTTTGGGGCCGTCTCGCCGCAACTTCCGGCTCGTACCTACCCGGCTCCGCGATCAGGCACACTCGATTCGTCCCGCTCTGCGGGCTTGTGTGGTTTCAGTCTGCCGAACACCCGGACGAAACGCATGCGCGGGTTGGGCGTAAGGTTGCGATTTGACCACACCGGACGCGCCCCCTGGGTTACCCCTCGGTAAAGATGACGTTTGCGGTCGGTGGGGTACACGATGGTCATCCCGGCTTCAGTGGGGCTCCCGCTCCTCGTGGGGGTCCCTCCCGACCAGCGAAGGAACAGTGTGGCTCCCGGATCCGATCGCAACCCGATCATCATTGGCGGCCTTCCCAGCCAGGTCCCGGATTTCGACCCGGAAGAGACCCAGGAGTGGCTCGACTCCCTCGACGCCGCCGTCGACGAGCGGGGCCGGGAGCGGGCCCGCTACCTCATGCTGCGGCTGATCGAGCGGGCCCGTGAGAAGCGCGTGGCCGTGCCCGAGATGCGCAGCACGGACTACGTCAACACCATCGCCACCAAGGACGAGCCGTTCTTCCCCGGCAACGAGGAGATCGAGCGCAAGGTCCTGAACGCCACCCGCTGGAACGCCGCCGTCATGGTCTCGCGCGCGCAGCGCCCGGGGATCGGCGTCGGCGGTCACATCGCCACCTTCGCCTCGTCCGCCTCGCTGTACGACGTCGGCTTCAACCACTTCTTCCGCGGCAAGGACGAGGGCGACGGCGGCGACCAGATCTTCTTCCAGGGGCACGCCTCCCCCGGTATCTACGCCCGTGCCTTCCTGCTCGACCGGCTGACCGAGACGCAGCTCGACGGCTTCCGGCAGGAGAAGTCGAAGTTCCCCGACGGCCTCTCGTCCTATCCGCACCCGCGGCTGATGCCGGACTTCTGGGAGTTCCCGACCGTGTCGATGGGTCTCGGCCCGCTCGGCGCGATCTACCAGGCGCGGATGAACCGTTACATGGAGGCGCGCGGCATCGCCGACACCTCCGCCTCACACGTCTGGGCCTTCCTCGGCGACGGCGAGATGGACGAGGTCGAGTCGCTGGGCCAGCTGTCCATCGCGGCCCGGGAGGGGCTCGACAACCTCACCTTCGTCGTCAACTGCAACCTCCAGCGGCTCGACGGCCCGGTGCGCGGCAACGGAAAGATCATCCAGGAGCTGGAGTCGATCTTCCGGGGCAACGGCTGGAACGTCATCAAGCTGATCTGGGACCGCTCCTGGGACCCGCTGCTCGCCCAGGACCGCGACGGGGTCCTCGTCAACAAGCTGAACACCACGCCCGACGGCCAGTTCCAGACGTACGCCACGGAGACCGGCGGCTACATCCGCGAGCACTTCTTCGGGGGCGACCACCGGCTGCGGGCGATGGTCGAGAACATGTCGGACCAGCAGATCCTGCACCTGGGCCGCGGCGGGCACGACCACAAGAAGATCTACGCGGCGTACGCGGCGGCCAAGGCGCACAAGGGCCAGCCGACGGTGATCCTCGCGCAGACGGTCAAGGGCTGGACGCTGGGCCCGAACTTCGAGGGCCGCAACGCGACCCACCAGATGAAGAAGCTGACGGTCGACGACCTCAAGCGCTTCCGCGACCGGCTGCACATCCCGATCGCGGACAAGGACCTGGAGAGCGGCCTGCCGCCGTACTACCACCCCGGCCCGGACTCCGAGGAGATCCAGTACATGCACGACCGCCGCAAGGCGCTCGGCGGGTACGTGCCGACCCGGGTGGTGCGGGCCAAGCCCCTGACCCTGCCCGACGACAAGGCCTACGCGGCCGTGAAGAAGGGTTCGGGCCAGCAGTCGATCGCCACGACGATGGCCTTCGTCCGGCTGCTGAAGGACCTGATGCGGGACAAGGAGATCGGCAAGCGCTTCGTGCTGATCGCGCCGGACGAGTACCGGACCTTCGGCATGGACTCCTTCTTCCCGAGCGCCAAGATCTACAACCCGCTGGGGCAGCAGTACGAGGCGGTGGACCGCGAACTCCTCCTCGCCTACAAGGAGTCGCCGACGGGCCAGATGCTGCACGACGGGATCTCCGAGGCCGGCTGCACGGCCTCGCTGATCGCCGCCGGGTCGGCCTACGCCACCCACGGCGAGCCGCTCATCCCGGTGTACGTCTTCTACTCGATGTTCGGTTTCCAGCGGACCGGCGACCAGTTCTGGCAGATGGCCGACCAGCTGGCACGCGGCTTCGTGCTCGGTGCCACCGCCGGCCGCACCACGCTGACCGGTGAGGGCCTCCAGCACGCGGACGGCCACTCGCACCTGCTGGCCTCGACCAACCCGGCCTGTGTCGCCTACGACCCGGCCTTCGGCTTCGAGATCGCGCACATCGTCAAGGACGGCCTGCGCCGGATGTACGGCCCCGAGGCCGAGGACGTCTTCTACTACCTCACCGTCTACAACGAGCCGATCCAGCACCCGGCGGAGCCGGAGGACGTGGACGTGGAGGGCATCCTCCACGGCATCCACCGCTACAAGGCCGGCGAGGCCGGTGCGATCCCGGCGCAGATCATGGCCTCCGGTGTCGCCGTGCCGTGGGCGATCGAGGCGCAGCGGATCCTCGCCGAGGAGTGGAACGTGCGGGCCGACGTCTGGTCCGCGACCTCCTGGAACGAGCTGCGCCGCGACGCCGTGGCCGTCGAGGAGCACAACCTGCTGCACCCCGACGAGGAGCAGCGCGTCCCGTACGTGACGCGGAAGCTCCAGGGCGCCGAGGGTCCGTTCGTGGCGGTCTCGGACTGGATGCGGTCGGTGCCGGACCAGATCTCCCGGTGGGTCCCGGGTCCGTACACCTCGCTCGGCGCGGACGGCTTCGGCTTCGCCGACACGCGCGGCGCGGCCCGCCGCTACTTCCACATCGATGCCCAGTCGATCGTCCTGGCCGTGCTGACCGAGCTGGCCCGTGCGGGCAAGGTCGACCGCTCGGCCCTGAAGCAGGCCGTCGACCGCTACCAGCTGCTCGACGTGGCGGCCGCCGACCCGGGCACCGCCGGGGGCGACGCCTGACGGTGGGCGCGCCCGGGCGCGGCCGCCCGGGCCGTACCCGTACCCCGCGGGCGGGGTGCGGCTCCGCGGAGGGACGGAACCGCCGCTGTTGAGCGGCCGGGGCGGTCCCCGTGGGCGCGGAGTGCCGGCCCGGGAAGCGCGGCCGGCCGTCGTGGCCGGCGAGGAGGGCGGTGGGACCGGTGGTCCCGCCGCCCTTCGGCATTCCTTACGATGCCCGTCATGTCCGTCATGAAGGAGCGGCCCCTCAGGGTGCGCTGGGAAGAGAGCACCCGGGCGCCCCTGCTGGTGCTGGCCGTGGCGTTCGCCGTGGCGTACGCCGTGCCGATCGTCGCCCCCGGGGCGGCGCCCTGGGTGCACCGGGTGTGCGGCTTGGTCGAGTGGGCGGTGTGGGCCGCCTTCGCCCTGGACTACGCCGTCCGGTTCTCGCTCGCCCGGGCCCGCTGGGCGTTCGTCCGCTCCCACCCCCTCGATCTGCTCGCCGTCCTGCTGCCGCTGGTGCAGCCGCTGCGGCTGCTGCGTCTCGTCTCCACCCTCCTCCTCGTGGGCCGGCGGGCCCGGATGGCCCCGCAGATCACGCTCACCACCTATGTGGCGGGCGCGGTGGTGGGCCTGATGATGTTCGGCTCGCTGGCCGTGCTGCACGTGGAGCGGGACGCCCCGGACGGGAACATCAAGACCCTCGGCGACGCGGTCTGGTGGTCCTTCACCACGATGACCACCGTCGGCTACGGCGACCACGCCCCCACCACGGGCCTCGGCCGGGTCCTCGCGGTCGGCCTGATGCTCTCGGGGATCGCGCTGCTCGGTGTCGTCACCGCCAACATCGCGGCCTGGTTCATCTCGCGCTTCGAGCGCGACGACGCCGTGGAACGCCGCCAGACCGAACTCCTGGAGGCGCTGACCCAGGAGGTCCGGGAGCTGCGCGCCGAAGTCGCGCGCCTCTCCCCGCCGGACCTCCAGGCGTTCCCGGCTCCTAGCGCTCCCAGATCTTGAACGCTCTGACCTCGTAGGGCGACTGCGGCACCCAGATGCCGCGTCCCGGGTAGGTCTCGAACTCCCCCGTCTCCGCGCACTCGGCGGACTGGTAGGTCGTCACCGGGCGGCCGGTCCGGTTGACCAGGGACTGCGCCGAGGTGCCGGCCGGCAGGGCGACACAGCTGTCGACGTCCGTGGTCGCCAGCTCGTGGGTCCGCACCCGGCCCTTGAAGTCGGGCTTCGGCCAGAGGCACAGCCGGCCGGGCCCGCAGGGACCGAGGACGGTCCCGCCGGAGGCCCCGGGCCGTGGCCCGGCCGCTGGGCCCGACGCCGTCGCCGGGCCGGACACCTCCGCCGTACCCGGCGCGGCCGCCGTACCCGCCGCGTCCGCCGTGGCCGGGAGGGCCAGGAGGAGGAGCAGGGCCGCCAGGGCCGTTCCCGTCGGCAGGGCGCGGCGCTTCACCGCAAGGTTTCGCATGTCTCTCGTACCCCCATGTCGTCACTCTCTGTAATCATCACTCTGGAGGATGTCACAGGGCGTTGAGAAGAGGGCCAGAGCTTCTTCACCCGAACGAGGGAAGGCCCCGCCGGACCAGGTCCGGCGGGGCCTTTGTGGAAAAGGGCTGTGACCAGCTCAGATGTGGGCCGCGCCCGCACCCGCCTCCGCGTTCTCGCCGCGCTTGGTGAGCGTGGCGACGAGCGCCGCGAGCACCGCCACGGCACCGGCCACGGTGAAGGCCAGACCCATCCCGTCCAGGAAGGTCTTGTGGATGACGGCGCCGATCTGCTGGAACAGTTCGGGCGTCATGCCCGGGGCCTGCGCCATCTGCGGCGGCACCATGCCGAACTCGGCGGCCTGCTCCAGCGCCGGGTCCGCCGGGACCGGGATCCCGGCCGCCTTCCAGTTCTCCGCGAAGGCGCTGGAGACCTTGGAGGACATGACGGCACCGAGCACCGCCGTGCCGAGCGCGCCGCCGACCTGCATGGCGGCCTGCTGCAGACCGCCCGCGACACCGGACAGCTCCAGCGGCGCGTTGCCGACGATGACCTCGGTGGCGCCGACCATGACCGGGGCGAGGCCCAGGCCGAGCAGCGCGAACCACAGGGACATCACGAACGTGCCCGTACCGGCCGAGAGCGAGATCATGCCGAACATGGCGACGGCGGTGCAGACCATGCCGCCGACCAGCGGTACCCGGGGACCGAACTTGGTGATCAGCGCGCCCGCGAGCGGCGAGGAGACGATCATCATCGCGGTCAGCGGCAGCAGGTGCAGACCGCTGTCGACCGGGCTGAGGCCCTTGACGCCCTGGAGGTAGAAGGTCACGAAGAAGAGGCCGCCCATGAAGGCGAAGGCCATCAGGACCATGAGGATCACACCGGCCGAGAGCGGCACGGAGCGGAACATGCCCAGCGGGACCAGCGGCTCCTTGACCTTGGTCTCCCAGACGGCGAAGACGGCGAAGAGGACGACGGCGCCGAGCAGGCAGCCCCAGGTCTTGCCGCTCGCCCAGCCCCAGGACTCACCGGCCTTGATGATGCCCCAGATCAGGGAGGCCATCGCGCCGGAGAGCAGCACGATGCCGGGGATGTCGAACGAACGCGGCGCGTTCTCGGCGCGGTGGTCCTTGAGGATCACCAGGCCGAGAACGAGCGCGAGGACGCCGACCGGCACGTTGATGAAGAAGACGGACTGCCAGCTGACGTGCTCGACGAGCAGGCCGCCCACGATCGGGCCGCCGGCCGTCGAGGCGCCGATGACCATGCCCCAGATGCCGATGGCCATGTTCAGCTTCTCGGCGGGGAAGGTGGCGCGCAGCAGGCCGAGCGCCGCCGGCATCAGCAGGGCGCCGAAGAGGCCCTGCAGGACGCGGAAGCCGATGACGGCCGCGATCGAGTCGGAGAGGCCGATGGCACCGGAGGCGGCGGCGAAGCCGGCGATGCCGATGAGGAAGGTCTGGCGGTGACCGAAGCGGTCACCGAGCTTGCCGGCGGTGATCAGGGCGACGGCGAGCGCGAGCAGGTACCCGTTGGTGATCCACTGGACCTGGGCGAGGGTGGCGCCGAGGTCCTCCTTGATGGCGGGGTTGGCGATGGCGACGATCGTGCCGTCGAGCGCGACCATCATCACGCCGGCCGCGACGGCGAACAGGGTCAGCCAGGGGTGGCCACGCAGGCCTTTCGCCGGCCCCGACGCGGGGTCCCGGCCGTCGCCCCCCTGACCCTGCGAGGCCTTTTCCACGGTGGTCTGACTAGTCATACCGACCACGCTAGTGTCAGTCGCTGACAATTGACAAAGCGATTCATGCGTCGGTAACTGTCACGTAGCTCACAGGTAGGCTGAGAGGGAAGAAAACCCCCGAAAGGACGCTCTTTGACCGCGCCCGCACCCGGCCTGGACGACCCGGGAACGAAGACTCCCGGCCCGGACGACCCCGGCCTGCGCGATCCCGCCCCGCGCACACCCGCCCCCGCGTCCTCGCCCGGGCTGCGCGAGCGCAAGAAGCGGCGCACCCGTGACGCGCTGATCCGCGAGGCCCTGGAACTCTTCACGACCCAGGGGTACGAGCGGACCACCGTCGACGAGATCGCCGACGCCGTCGAGGTCTCCCAGCGCACCTTCTTCCGGTACTTCGCGTCCAAGGAGGAGGTCGCCTTCGCCGTCCAGCGGATGGTCGAGGAGCGGTTCGTCCACGCCCTCGCGCAGCGCCCCCCGCAGGAAGGTCCCTTCGACGCGATGCGGAACGCGGTGCTGTGCGCGTGGGACACCATCGGCGAGGCGATCGCCGAGGTCGTCCCCGTCGAGCTGCACCTGCGCACCTTCCAAATGATCGAGTCCACGCCCGCGCTGCTCGCCGCCCATCTGCGCCGGTCCGCCGAGATGGAGGAGACCATCTCCCGGATCGTCGCCGAACGCGAGGGCCTCGACGTCGACGAGGACCCGCGTCCGAGGATCGCGGTGGCCACCTTCAGCGCCGCGATGCGCGTCACCGCCCAGATGTGGGGCCGGGGTACGGACCAGAGCCTGGCCGCCATCCGGGAACTCACCGAGCGGTACCTCGACCACCTGAACCCGGCCCTGGCGCTCCGCTGGCGGGACGGCTCCACCACCTGACCCGGCGGCGCCCGGGTCCTCCGCAGCGACGGCGGGCGGGCGGCGGGCGGGCCTGCCTCACCCCGTAGGGTTTCGGCCCGTGACCTCCGCCGACGTCTCCTCCTGGCACGCCGCCGCCGTACGCGTACCGCCACCGCTCCTGTTCACCGACGGACGGGAGCGTCCCTCGCGGACCCCTTTCGCGTCCGCCGGCGCACGGCAGTCGGTGCCGGGGACACGGGAGGCACCGGGGGCCTGTGCCGCGACCCGCGTGACGCGGGCGGTCCTCGCGCTCGGGGTCGTCCTGCTACTCCTCGCGACGAGCGGATGGACCGCGGTCCGGCAGCGGCCGCTGCCGGGTCCGCCGCGCGAGGCCGCACTCGCCGCCTGGGAGCGGGAGCGGATCGACGGCCGGCCGCTGCCGGACCCGGCCGGCGCCCCGCCCCGGGCCGTCGCCGCCTTCTTCGCCCGGCTCGGGCCGAACCGGGCCGAGCTGCTCGCCGCCCGGCACCCCCTCGTCGTCGGCAACCTCAACGGCGCCCCCGCCGCCCTGCGCTACCGGGCCAACCGGATCTCCCTCTCCCGCGCGCTCGCCGCCGAACGGGGCCGGGTGGACGACCCCCGGCTGACCGCCGACGGGCGGCACGAAGCCCTGCGGCGGGTCCACCGGTTCACGTCCCTCCTGCGAGCGGACCGCCAGGTCCTCGCCTTCGACCCGACGGGTACGGGACGCACCGCCGAGGTCCTCGGCGACCTGGAGCGGGCCGAGCGGATATCGGTGATCGTCCCGGGCGTCGACACCAACCTCCTCACCTTCCAGAAGACCCACAACCGGTACGGAGCCCCGGCCGGGATGGCCCGCGCCCTGTACGAGGCGGAGCGCCGCACCGCGCCCGGCGCCCGGATCGCGGTCATCGCCTGGGCCGACTACACCGCCCCCGCCGCCGTCAACGTCGACGCCGCCACCGGCCGCCTCGCCGCCCACGGGGCCGAACGGCTGGTGGCCCTGACCGCGGCGCTGCCGGGGCACGCGCGCGTGGCGCTGTTCTGCCACAGCTACGGCTCCGTCCTCTGCGGGATCGCCGCGCCCCGGCTGCCCGGCCGGGTGACCGACCTGGCCGTGGCCGGCAGCCCGGGCATGCGGGCCGAGCGGGCCGCGGACCTGGGCACCCCGGCGCGGGTCTGGGCGATGCGGGACCCGGACGACTGGATCGCGGACGTGCCGCATCTGGAGGTCGGCGGCATCGGGCACGGCGCGGATCCGGCGGAGCCGGAGTTCGGCGCGCGGCTCCTGTCGGCGGCGGGCGCGGCCGGACACAACGGCTATTTCGAGCCCGGTACGGAGAGCCTCGGCAACCTGGCGGCCATAGGGGTGGGGGCGTACGAACGGCTGGTCTGCGCACATGCCGACCGCGCTTGCCACGACGGAATCTTCGACGCGGAAGGGCACTGACGCGCGTAGATCACAGAATTTCGGGACCTTTCGGAGGGGCGACGCGCGGGCACGCGCCGCATACGATGAGGCGTATGGGTGATGTGCTGGCCGGAATTCATGCCACCTGGGAGTTCGAGAGCGACGCCCTCGTCATCCGATTCGAACGGGGGATCCGCACGCCGAAGCTGTTCCAGGCACTGCGCGAACGGCGCGTACCGCACGAGGCGCTGGCCTCCGTGACGCTCACGCCCGGCAGGCGCGGCACCGTCGTGCTGCGCGCCGTGCCGCGGCCGGGGGCCGATCCGCTGATGGAGGCCGCGGCCGGTCAGCTCAAGGAGGGCAGCGACCCGTACCGGCTGGTGCTGCCGGCGGACCGTGAGACGCTCGCCGAGTACTACCGCGACGAGCTGCGCGGTGTCCTCGCGCCGGACGCGGAGCGCGAGCCCGCCGAGCGCTTCCTGGTGGCGGCGCCCTCGGGACCGCAGTCCTTCAAGGCGTACGACGGCAAAGCCAGCTTCGACGGGCGCGCGGAGGTCGCCTTCCGCTGGTTCTGGACGGGCGCGTCGTCGGAGAAGTGGAAGGCCGGCGACCAGACCTTCTCGGTACGGGAGCTCAGCGGGGTCGAGTGGCGCTCCCCCGACGTCCTCGACGGCTACCTGCGGCTGCTGCCCCGCGACGGCGCCCCCCGGGCCGCCCAGCCCGACCACGACCCGGCGTCCGTCGTCTTCGGCCTCGGCTACGGGCCGGTCCACGAGTCCCTCCCCTTCGCCGCGGCGGTCCTCGCGGCGATCCGCACCAGCCCGGACCGCGCCCCCGTGACCGCCGCCGCGCCCGCCCTCGGCAGGGCCGGGGCCTCCGGTGACCCCGGGGCCGTCGCCGAAAGGATTCGGCACCTGGGGGAACTGCACCGGGCGGGACTGGTGACGGACGAGGAATTCACGGCGAAGAAAGCGGAACTCCTGGCGGAGCTCTGACAGCGGCCGGGCCGGTGGGCCCGGGCGGGACCGGTGGCCGGGACAACCGGCGGCCAGGCCCGGTGGCCGGGACGACCGGTGGGCCCGCTCGGCCCCCGCGCTCATACCCCGGTAGCAGGCCGGACCCCGCTCCCCGGTATGACGTTCCGGGGCGGCAAGCTGCCTAGGCTGGCGCGTCATGGGGAACGAAACGCGGCGGAAGTCGCCTCCACGACGGTTCGGTGCCGAGGCGCGGGAGGTGCTGCGGGGGCTCGGGGCCGCGCTCACCACGCCCACGGCGCCCGGGGAACCGCTGCTCGGCGCGGCCGGGTCCCGGTGGGTGCGTCTGCTGCCGTACGCCGTCGGGGTCGCCCTCGTGGCCTCGCTGCTGCCCGTCACCGTCCACCTCCTGACGCAGGACTACGGGGTGAACGGCGCACTGGCCGGGGCGGTGGCCACCGCGCAGACCGCGCCGCTGCTGCTCGCGGTCGCCCGGCCCCTCCAGGCCTGGTGGGTGGTCTTCCCGGGCGCGGTGCTCGGCGCCCTCGTGACCCTCGCCTCGGACGGGTCACGCGCGCACCTCTGGCCCTGGACCCCGCCGCTGGTCATCGGCTACTGCGCGCTGATGATCGCGCTCGGGCTGCGCGAGTCCCGGCGCGCGCTGTTCGGCGTGTGGCTGGCGACCGGGGCGGCCGGGTACGCGCTGGAGGCCCTCAGGCCCGGCGGCCGGACCACCCTGCACACGCTGCTCCTCGTGCTGAGCGGTGTCCTGCTGCTGCTCACCTCCGCGATCAGGGCCCGAAGCGACGCGCAGCGGCGGCTCGTCGAGCAGGAGACGATCAGCGAGGCGGAACGTTCGCGGCGCACGCTCCTGGAGGAGCGGGCGCGAATCGCGCGGGAGCTGCACGACGTGGTCGCCCACCACATGTCCGTGATCACCGTGCAGGCCGACTCGGCGCCGTACCGCATCCCCGGCCTCCCGGAGGCGGCCCGCGAGGAGTTCGGGTCGATCGCGGCGAGCGCGCGGGAGTCGCTGGCCGAGATGCGGCGGCTGCTCTCGGTACTGCGCAGCGACGGAGGCGAGGGCGGCGAGCTGACCCCGCAGCCGGGGCTGGACCGGCTCCAGCAGCTGGTGGAGGCGACGGTACGGGCGGGGGTGCCGGCCGAACTGGCGCTCTCCGCCGGCCTCGGGGACATCCCCCAGGCCGTGGACCTGTCCGCGTACCGGATCGTGCAGGAGGCCCTCGCCAACGTGGTCCGGCACGCGCCGGGCGCCGCGACCCGCGTGTCCGTGCGGGCCCCGGACGACGGGTGGCTTTCCGTCCTCGTCGTCAACGGACCGTCGGCGGAGCCGGGTTCGGCGGTGGAGCGGGGTGCGACGGGGACCGGGCACGGTCTGGTCGGCATGCGGGAGCGCGTACGGTTGACGGGCGGTTCCCTGGACACGGGGCCGCTGCCGGACGGCGGTTTCCGGGTCGCGGCCCGGCTGCCCCTCCGTCCCCCCGGCGCCGCCCCGGGAGGCGGCACGGCACCGACCCCCCTCACCGACAGCGAGGACACCGCGTGACGATCCGCGTGATCATCGTCGACGACCAGGCCATGGTGCGCGCGGGGTTCGCCGCGCTGCTCTCCGCCCAGTCCGACATCGACGTCGTGGGCGAGGCCCCGGACGGCCGCCAGGGCATCGAGGTGGCCCGCTCCACCCACCCCGACGTGGTGCTCATGGACGTCCGGATGCCGGAGCTGGACGGGCTCGCGGCGGCCCGGGAGATCCTGCACCCGCCGGCGGGCGTGGTCCACCGTCCCAAGGTGCTCATGCTCACGACCTTCGACGTGGACGACTACGTGTACGAGGCGCTGCGCGCCGGCGCGTCCGGTTTCCTCCTCAAGGACGCGCCGCCGGCCGATCTGATCGGGGCGGTGCGGGTGGTGGCCGCCGGCGAGGCCCTGCTGGCGCCGTCCGTCACCCGCCGCCTGATCGCCGACTTCGCCGCCTCCCGGCCGGCCCCGCGCCGGGACACGACGGCGCTGCGCCTGAACGGTCTCACCCCGCGCGAGACGGAGGTCCTGGAGCTGATCGCCCGGGGCCTGTCCAACCAGGAGATCGCGGCCCGCCTGGTCCTGGCCGAGCAGACGGTGAAGACCCACATCGGCCGGGTCCTCGCCAAGCTGGACCTGCGCGACCGGGCGCAGGCGGTGATCTTCGCGTACGAGTCGGGGCTCATCACCCCCGGAGCACCGCACTAGGCGGCGCCCGTGACGTCGCGCCCCGGCGCGCGGGCCCGGGGGAAAGCCCCACCCCCCGGCGGGGGTTGGCCGCTCGTCCACCCCCTACCCCGGTATCGCCGGGGAGTTGGCTCTCCGGCGTGACGTGCCGCCGCCCGTCCCCTTCCTACCTTCCTCCCGTTCACGACGCGAACGAGGGAGGGCGGGCCGATGCGCCGCTTGACGAGGACCCTGATCACCACGGCCCTGGTGGGGGCGGTGGTCGCGGGGACGGCCGGATGGGCGTCCGGGGAGGGGCAGGTGCCGGTGACCGGGGCGCCGCCCGGGACGGGGGCGTGGCGGGCGGCGGGGCTGCCGGACCCCGAGCGGACGGGCCCGGCCGAGATCGCGCGCTACTTCGCGGGTCTGAGCCCCGTACGGCAGCGGGAGTTGGCCCGGAGGTACCCCACGGTCGTCGGGAACCTCGACGGGGTGCCGCCGGAGCTGCGGTACGAGGCGAACGCCCGGTCCACGGCGGCGGGCCGGTACGAGGGGGCGCGGGTCCTCGCGCACGACCCGCGCGGCCGGGGCCAGGTCGTCCTGGTGTACGGGGATCTCCTGCGGGCCGCGCACGTGGCGGTGGTGGTGCCGGGCTCCGACGTGGACGCGGGCCGGGTGCGGCCGCTGGCCGACATGGCGCGGGCCCTGCACCGGGCGACCGGCGGGCGTACGGCGGTGATCGCCTGGGCCGGGTACACGACGCCCGTCGGGGTGGGCGTGGACGCGGCGACCGGCCGGCTGGCCGAGGCGGGCGCGGACCGGCTGGCCCGGTTCACGGACGGGCTCGCCGCCGTCGGGGCCGCCGAGCCGTCCGTCTTCTGCCACAGCTACGGCTCCGTGGTGTGCGGTCTGGCGGCGCACCGGCTGAAGGCGAAGGACCTGGTGGTGTTCGGTTCGCCCGGGATGCGCGCGGCGAACGTGGCCGCTCTCGGCACCTCCGCCCGTGTGTGGGCGGCGAAGGATCCGGCGGACTGGATCGACCGGGTGCCGAACGTGGAGTTCGCGGGGCTCGGGCACGGGGCCGACCCGACCGATCCGGAGTTCGGCGCCCGGCCCGTCCCGGCCGGTGACGGCGGGGGCCACGGCGGCTACTGCGCGCCCGGCAGCCGTTCCCTGCGGGCCTTCGCGGCCATCGCCCAGGGGCGGGACACCGGCGTCGCCGAGCAGGCGGGAGGTGCGCGGTGAACCGGCTCGTGGAGCGGATCGAGGCCCGTACCCCCGCCCACCGCGACCGGGCCGTCGACGGGCTGCGCGCCCTCGCGCTGCTGGCCGTGCCCACCGGGCACTGGCTGCTCGGCGGTTTCACGCTCTCCGCGGACGGCGCGATCCACAACGCCAGCCCGCTGTCCGCCTTCCCCGGCCTCGCGCCGGTCAGCTGGGTCCTGCAGATGCTCGGGATCTTCTTCCTGGTCGGCGGGTACGCCTCCGTCCTCTCCTACCGGCGGCGCACGGGTTCCACGCGCGCGTGGCTCGGGGGGAGGCTCGCCCGGCTCGGCCGCCCGGTGCTCGGGGTGACGGCGGTGTGGGCGGTGCTGCTGCCGCTGCTGCACTTCGGCGCCGGGGTGCCGGTGGACACGCTGCGGACGGCGTCGACGCTGGTGATCCAGCCGCTCTGGTTCGTCGGGGTGTACACGGTGGTCACGGCCCTGACCCCGCTGTGCGTGCGGGCCGCCCGCCGGCTCGGGGCGTGGGCGGCGGCGCCGCTGCTGGGTTCGGTGGCCGTCGTGGACCTGCTGCGGTACGGGCCGTACGCGGACGCCGTGCCGTCCTGGCTGGGGCTGCTGACCATCCTGCCGGGCTGGCTGTTCGCGTATCAGCTGGGCGTCTCGTGGGGCGAGGGCCGGATCGGCCGGCGGCACGCGTGGGCGCTGCTGCTGGGCGGGGCCGCGCTGTTCGCGACGCTGCTCCTCGCCTTCGGCTACCCGATGTCGATGGTCGGTGTGCCCGGGGAGGCGCGCACCAACTCGCATCCGCCGTCGCTGCTCGTCCTGGCCCTCGCGGCCACGCAGGGCGGCGCCGCGATCCTGCTGCGGGAGCGGCTCGGCCGGCTCCTCGCCCGGCCTGCGCTGTGGGCGCCGGTGGTGGTGGTCAACCTGTCCGCGATGACGATCCTGTGCTGGCACCAGACGGCGATGCTGGCGGCGGCGGTCCCCGCCGCGTACGCGGGTGAGGTCGCCGGACTGGTCGGCGCGCCGGACTCGGCCGGCTGGATCCTGGCCCGCCTCGCCTGGATGCCGGTCTTCGCCGTGCTGCTGGTCGCCGTCGGCCGGTACGCGCGGGCCTTCGAGTCCCCGTGGACGCGGACCGGTCCCGGCCGCCGCGCCCTGGCGGGGGTGCTGGCGGCGGGCTTCGCGGTCTTCGCCCTGGGGACGGGGTGAGGGCGGGGGTGGCGGTCTCCCCCCGTCCCCGCCCCCGCCCCGCGCCCGGCGTCTCAGACCTCGCGGGCCAGGGAGGTGAACCGCATGTCCGGGTAGCGGTCGCCCGCCACCTGGGCGGCGATCGGTTCGAGGGCGGCCAGTTCGGCGTCCGTGAGGGTGATGCGGGTGGCGGCGGCGTTCTCCTCCAGGCGGGCGCGCTTGCGGGTGCCGGGGATCGGGACGACCGTCAGGCCGTGCACGGCGGACCGCTGCTGCACCCAGGCGAGGGCGATCTGGGCGGGCGTCGCCCCGTGCGCGGCGGCGATCGCGCGGACCGGTTCGAGCAGGGCCGCGTTGCGCCGCGCGTTCTCGCCGGTGAAGCGGGGCTGGTGGACGCGGAAGTCGCCGTCGGCCAGGTCGCGGGAGGCGTCCGCGAAGGCCCCGGTCAGGAAGCCCCGGCCGAGCGGCGAGTACGGGACGAAGGTCACGCCGAGTTCGGCGGCGGCCCCGACGGCGCTGCGCTCCACGTCCCGGGAGAACAGCGACCACTCCGACTGCAGCGCCGCGATCGGGTGCACCGCGTGCGCCTCGCGCAGCTCCGGGCCGGTCACCTCGCTCAGGCCGAGGTACCGGACCTTGCCCTCCTTCACCAGCTCGGCCATGGCGCCGACCGACTCCTCGAAGGGGACGGACGGGTCGCGGCGGTGCATGTAGTAGAGGTCGATCGTCTCGACGCCGAGGCGGCGCAGGCTGGCCTCGGCGACCTTCCTGATGTACGCCGGGTCGTTGTTGATCCCCCGGTGGGACGGCTCGTCGGGGCGCCGCTCGATGGCGAACTTGGTGGCGAGGGTGATCTCGTCGCGGTGGGCGGCGACGAACGGGGCGAGGAACTCCTCGTTGGCGCCGTTGCCGTAGATGTCGGCGGTGTCGATGAGGGTGACGCCCGCCTCCAGGGCCGCGTCGAGGGTGTCGCGGGCGGCGGCCTCGTCCGTCGCGCCGTAGAACTCGCTGATGCCCATGGCGCCGAAGCCCTGGACGCCGATCCGGGGGCCGTCCTGCCCGAGCCGTACGGTGTCGATCCTGCCGGTCGCCTTCGTGGCTCCGGTCGTGTCGGTCGTGTCGGTCGTGTCGGTCCTGTCGGTCCTGTCGGTCATGAGGTCCCTTCCCCGCAGGTGGTGCCGTTGTGGGAGTAGAAGCCGATCTTGTGGTCGAGCACGGCGAGGGTGTCCTGCAGCTCGGCGATCCGGGCCAGGACGTCGCGCCGGGTGGTCTCCAGGAGCTCCCGCCGCTCCGGATGGGTGTGCTCGCCGGCCCGTACGAGCTCGGCGTACCGGACCATGTCCGCGACCGGCATGCCGGTGAGCCGCAGCTTGCCGACGAAGGCCAGCCAGGTCAGGTCGCGCTCGGTGAAGCGCCGCTGGCCGGTGTGCGAACGGTCGACGTGCGGCATGAGCCCGATCCGCTCGTACCAGCGCAGGGTGTGCGCGGAGAGACCGGTCAGGGCGGCGACCTCGCTGATGGTGTAGTGGGCCGGGAGGGCCCGGGTGCTCGTGTCCGCGATCACGCTCATGGGCCCCACGCTAGGACCTTGGAGTGCACTCGAAGCAAGTAGGCTCGGCGCCATGGAGAGCAGCGTGCCGAGCCTGGCGTCGATCGAGAACTGGCCCGTCCCCACCGCCGCGGCGGCCGTCGTCCGCGCGGACGGCACCCTGGCCGGGACCCGCGGCCCCACCGGGCAGCGGTTCGCCCTCGCCTCCGTCACCAAGCCGCTGGTCGCGTACGCGGTGCTCGTCGCGTACGAGGAGGGGGCGGTCGACCTGGACGAGCCGGCCGGGCCGGAGGGCGCGACCGTCCGCCACCTCCTCGCCCACACCTCCGGTCTCGCCTTCGACGAGAACCGGGTCATGGCCGCGCCCGGCACCCGCCGGATCTACTCCAACACCGGCTTCGAGGTGCTCGGCGACCACGTCGCCAAGGCGACCGACATCCCCTTCGCCGAGTATCTGCACCAGGCGGTCCTGGAGCCGCTCGGCATGACCTCGACCACCCTGGAGGGTTCGCCCGCCAAGGACGGGGTGTCGACCGTGGACGACCTGGTGCGGTTCGCCGCCGAGGTGCAGGCGCCGCGGCTGCTCGACGCGCGGACGGTGCTGGACGCGATGACCGTGACGTACCCGGGGCTCACCGGCATCCTGCCCGGGTACGGGCACCAGAGGCCCAACGACTGGGGCCTCGGCTTCGAGATCCGGGGCGCCAAGTCGCCGCACTGGACCGGCGCTTCCTCCTCGCCCCGCACCTTCGGGCACTTCGGCCAGGCGGGCACCTTCCTGTGGATCGACCCGGACGCGCGCGCCGCGTGCGTGGCGCTCACCGACCGGCCCTTCGGACCGTGGGCGGTGGAGGCCTGGCCGGCGTTCACGGACGCGGTCCTGGCCGACCTGCACGCGGGGGCCTGAGCCCCCGTTCCCCCGGTTGCTCCGGTCCCGCTCCGTCAGAGTCCGTCGCAGCGGGCCGGGGGCAGGGCGCCGTCGGGGCCCGTCACGACCACCTGGGGACGGGCCGCCGGGTCCTCCGCGAACGCCACCGTGCACACCAGCTGGTGCACGGCCCGAGGGGTCAGACCGGTGACGGGGAAGGGGGCCCGCAGCCGCAGGCGCCTGCCGCCGTCCGGGGCGCCCGTCCTCTCCTCCTCGACGTGCGGGCGCCCGCCCGTCCTCGGCAGCTCCGTCCGCAGACCGGCGGCGGCCTCGGCCGGGCTCGGGCCGCTCAGCAGCACGCCGAGCGCCATGTCCGTCACGACGCCGGCGCGGCGCGCGGTGTCGGGGGAGATCTCGTAGCCGGTACCGAAGCCCTCGTACGGCAACGAACCGTCGGCGTTCCGGACCGGCAGGGCGGTGGAGGCCGGGAAGGGGCGCGCGATGTCGCGGGACACCGGCATGGGGCGGCCGTCGGGCCCGAGGAAGTAGACCAGCATGCGGAACTCCGGGGCCGGCGCGACGGCGACGGTCGCGGCGGCCCCCGCCTCCACGACGTCGCTGTCCCGGACGCCGCAGCCGGTGAGGGAGAGCGCCGCGAGGCCGGACAGGGCGGCGGCGACGGCCTTCGCGCGCCGGGTCACCGGGGCATCCTGACGGTGAAGACGGCCCCGCCACCGGGCCGGTTGGCGGCCTCGACGGTGCCGCCGTGGAGCCGTACGTTCTCCAGGGTGATCGCCAGGCCGAGGCCGCTGCCCGCCGAGCGGGTCCGGGCCGGGTCGGCCTTGTAGAAGCGGTCGAAGACGTGCGGCAGGACGTCCGGGTGGATGCCCGGCCCCTGGTCGGCGACCTCCGTCACGAGCGTGTCCCCCTCCGCGTACACCCGGACCGTGACGGGGGCGCCGCCGTGGCGCAGCGCGTTGCCGACGAGGTTGGCGACGACGACGTCGAAGCGGCGCGGGTCGAGGCGGGCGCGGATGCCCTCGGCCAGGTCGGCGACGACGCGGGCCGGGTCGGTCCAGTGCCGGTTCTGGAGGGTCTTGCGGACGCAGTCGGCGGCGTCGACCTCGTCGGTGTGCAGCTCGGCGGCGCGGGCGTCGAAGCGGGAGATCTCCATCAGGTCCTCGACGAGCACGGCGAGCCGGCCGGTCTCGGCGCTGATCAGGCGCACGGCGCGGGCGGTGTCGCTGTCGAGGGTGCCGGCGTCCTCGTCGAGGACCTCGGTGACGGCGAGCATGCCGGCGAGCGGGGTGCGCAGTTCGTGCGAGACGTCGGAGGCGAAGCGGCGGGCGCGGGCCTCGGCCCGGCGCAGTTCGGCGACGGAACGTTCCAGCTCGGCGGCGGACTCGTTGAACGTGCGGGCGAGGTCGGCGAGTTCGTCACTGCCCTTGGCGTGGATGCGGGTGTCGAGCCGGCCCCGGCCCATGCTGCGGGCGGCCCGCCGCAACTCCCGTACCGGACGGAGGACGCCCCGGGCGGCGAGCAGCGCGGGGATCAGGGCGACGGCGAGGGCCGGGAGGGCACCGTCGCGGGCGGCGGTGACCATGGCCTCGATGTTCGCCTCCTCCTCGTCCAGCTCCATGACGGCGTAGAGGACGAGCCCGGTGGGCTGGGCGGTTCCCTGGGTGGCGTGGGTGCGGAAGACGGCCGGGACGGCGACGGTCAGATAGGGGGTGCCGTCCTTGACGACCCGCTGGAAGCTGCTGTGCGGGGTGGTGCCGCGACCGAGGGCGCGGGCCCGCAGTTCGGGGGTGATGACGCTGGAGGTGGGGCGGTCGGTGGAGGAGACGCGGAGCGAGCCGTACTCGGCGTAGACCCGCCAGGGGCGGGGCTTGCCCTGGCGGGCGATGTTCAGGAGCGCGTCCCGCAGGGTGCCGGTCTCGACGGGCAGGTCGATGCGGAGCGGGTCGACCTGGTCGCGGAGTGCGGACACGGCGGTGTTCTGGGTCTGTTCGAGGATCGCGTTGCGGGCGGCACGGTAGGTGAGGGCGGCGGTGGTGCCGCAGCCGACGGCCGCGACGAGGAGGAAGGCGAGGACGAGCCGGGTCCGCAGGCCGAAGGGGTGCGGGCGGGGCGCGCGGGGGCGCCGGGCACGGCGGGGCGCCGTGTCCTCCGCCGGGGCCGGGCAGGCTCTCACAGCGGCCCGAAGCGGTAGCCGAAGCCGCGCAGGGTCTGGATGTAGCAGGGTTCGCCGGGGATGTCCTCGATCTTGTTGCGGAGGCGGCGGACGCAGGCGTCGACCAGCCGCGCGTCGCCGTGGTAGCTGTGCTCCCAGACGTGTTCGAGGAGCTGCTGGCGGCTGAAGACCTGCTCGGGCGCGGCCGAGAGGTGGAGCAGCAGCTTCATCTCGGAGGGGGCGAGGGCGAGCCGCTCCCCCGCCTTGGCGACGGTCAGGCCGGCGCGGTCGATGGCGAGTTCACCGTGGAACTCGATGCCGGGCCGGCCGCCGGAGGGCTCCTCGATGCGGCGCAGCACGGCGCGGATGCGGGCCTCGATGACCTCGGTGCGGGCGGGCTTGACGATGTAGTCGTCGGCGCCGGCCTCCAGGCCGATGACGACGTCGAAGTCGTCGCCCCGGGCCGTGAGCATGATGATCGGGAGCTGGCTGGTCTCCCGGACCCGGTGGCAGACCTGCACACCGTTCATCCCGGGCAGCATGAGGTCGAGCAGCACCAGATCCGGGCGGAACTCCCCGAGCGCGGCGAGCCCCGCCTCGCCGGTGGGGGCGGTGCGGACGGTGTGACCGCGGCGGCGGAGACCGAGCTCGACCCCCTCGCGGACGGAGGGGTCGTCTTCTATGAGGAGCACGCGGGGCATCTGCGCAGTATCCCAAGGGGGTGAGGAGGGGATGTCGGGGGGCGGGCGGAGGGCGGCGCGTTCTCCTCCCCGCGGGGTCAGCGGCGGAGGCGGCCGGTCGCCCGGTTCACCGAGGGCGTGATCGCGGAAGGCAACGGCTACGGGGCGTGGAACGTGCCGTGGCCGGCGTGGCGGGCCAAGAGCGCGCCGGCCGGACCGGGCCCCTCCCGGTCCGGCCGGCACCTTCTACGCGGTCGTCCGGGCCGGGTCCGTCATCTCCCAGACGAGCAGCTCGGCGCCGTCCGGCGCGGACAGGCGCTGTTCCTCCCCCGCGCTGATCCGGGCCGCGTCGCCCGGGCCCAGCTCCTCCGGGCCGATCCGGACCGCGCCCCGCACCACGTGGACGTACACGTGGTCCGCGGCCGGGACGCTCACGTGTTCGCCCGGCGCCGGGCGGAGGGCGCGCAGCCGGGCGCCGGCCCGGGGCAGGTCGTACGCGCCGGCGGGGCCCAGCCCGCGCACCACGCGGTACGCGGGGGTGCCGCCGGGTTCGCGGGGGGCGAGCCACATCTGGACGAAGACCAGCGGGGCGTCGCCGTCGTTGCGCTCGACGTGGCGGACGCCGGCGGCGGAGCTGAGGTGCTGGAGGTCGCCGGGGCGGATCACGGTCTCGTGGCCCGTCGTGTCCCGGTGGGTCAGCTCGCCCTCGACGACCCAGGTGACGATCTCGGTGTGGCTGTGCGGGTGCTCGTCGAAGCCGGCGCCGGGCGCGAGGCGCTCCTCGTTCACGGCGAGGAGCGCGCCGAAGCGGAGGTTGCCGGGGTCGTAGTACGGCCCGAAGGACAGGGCGTGGCGGGTCTCGATCCCGGCCCCGGGATCACCGCCCGGGTACCGCTCGCCGGCGCGCTGGATGCGTATCACGGGGCCACGGTAGCGGGCCGGGCACCCGGCGGCGGCGCGGCCGGGGCCCGGTCGCCGGGGCACGTCCACGGACGGAACGCCCGGCCCCGTACCGCTTCCGCGGGGCGGCCGGCCGGCTCCCCGCCGTACCACCCCCGGGGCCCCGCCGGCCGGTCCCGCGCCGGTGTGCGGGCGGGGAAGGCGCCCCGCCACCGCACGGGGGCGTCCCGATAAGGCAGTCTTGTCCCCGTGTCTGATCCCGTGAACGCCCCTCACCCGCACGCCGCGACGCTGAAGCGCCTCGAACAGTCCTCCGGGCGGCTCGCCGCCAACGCCATTGCCCGCATGGACGAGACGCTGCCGTGGTACCGGGCGATGCCGCCCGAGAACCGGTCGTGGATCGGCCTGGTCGCCCAGGCCGGTATCGCGGCGTTCACCGAGTGGTTCCGGCACCCGGAGACGCCGCAGGCGATCTCGACGGACGTCTTCGGCACCGCCCCGCGCGAGCTGACCCGGGCGATCACCCTGCGGCAGACCGTCGAGATGGTCCGCACCACGATCGAGGTCATGGAGACGGCGATCGAGGAGGTCGCGGCCCCCGGCGACGAGTCGGTGCTCCGCGAGGCGCTCCTCGTGTACGCCCGGGAGATCGCCTTCGCCACCGCCCAGGTGTACGCGCAGGCCGCCGAGGCCCGGGGCGCGTGGGACGCGCGCCTGGAGTCGCTGGTGGTGAACGCGGTCCTGTCCGGGGAGGCCGACGAGGGCGCCGTCTCGCGGGCGGCGGCCCTCGGCTGGAACTCGCCCGAGCACGTCTGCGTGGTCCTCGGCACCGCGCCCGACGGCGACAGCGAACTGACGGTGGAGGCGATCCGGCGGGCCGCCCGGCACGCCAAGCTCCAGGTCCTGACCGGGGTCCTCGGCGACCGGCTCGTGGTCATCGCGGGCGGCAACGACAACCCGCTGGCCGTGGCGAAGGCCCTGATCGGGCCGTACGCGCAGGGCCCGGTGGTGGCGGGCCCCGTGGTTCCCGACCTGCTGGCGGCGACGCGCTCCGCGCAGGCCGCGGCGGCCGGACTCAAGGCGTGTTCGGCGTGGCAGGACGCGCCACGGCCCGTTCTGGCGGACGATCTCCTCCCGGAGCGCGCCATCGCCTCCGACCCGTCCGCGCGCGAGCAGCTGGTGGAGGAGATCTACAGACCGCTGGAGGAAGCAGGCTCGGCGCTCCTGGAAACGCTGAGTGTCTACCTGGAGCAGGCGAGCAGCCTCGAAGGCGCCGCGCGGATGCTGTTCGTGCACCCGAACACCGTGCGCTACCGGCTTCGACGTGTGACCGATGTCACCGGCTGGTCACCCTCCGACGTGCGCTCCGCCTTCACTCTGCGGATCGCGCTCATCCTCGGGCGCTTGGCCGACGCCGATCAGCAGTCCTAGACTTTTGTGGAACACCAACAATTCCCCCGACGGTTCTTCGTCCCTGTCCCCACGGGCGTCCGGAGCCGTCCCCAAGAGAGAGTGTGAGGGTGCTCGTACTCGTCGCTCCTGGCCAAGGCGCCCAGACGCCCGGCTTCCTGACTCCCTGGCTCGAACTCCCCGGTGCCGCCGACCGCCTCGCGGCCTGGTCCGACGCCATCGGGCTCGACCTCGCCCACTACGGCACGAAGGCGGGCGCGGACGAGATCCGCGACACCTCCGTGGCCCAGCCGCTGCTGGTCGCGGCCGGTCTGCTCTCCGCCGCCGCCCTCGGTGACGTGACGCCCGGCGCGGTCGCCGGTCACAGCGTCGGCGAGCTCACCGCCGCCGCGCTCGCGGGCGTCCTCGACGACACCGCCGCGCTGCGCCTCGTACGGACCCGTGGTCTGGCGATGGCCGAGGCCGCCGCCATCACCCCGACCGGCATGTCGGCGCTGCTCGGCGGCGACCCCGAGGTGACCGTCCCGCACCTGGAGAAGCTGGGCCTGACCCCGGCCAACGTGAACGGCGCGGGCCAGATCGTCGCGGCCGGCACCCTGGAGCAGCTGGCCGCCCTGGAGGCGGACAAGCCCGAGGGTGTCCGCCGGGTCGTCCCGCTGACCGTGGCCGGCGCGTTCCACACGCACCACATGGCCCCGGCCGTGGAGAAGCTGGAGCGGGCGGCGGCCGAGCTGTCCCCCGCCGACCCGGCCGTGACGTACGTCTCCAACAAGGACGGGCAGGCCGTCGCCACCGGCGCCGAGGTCCTCTCCCGTCTCGTCGGCCAGGTCGCCAACCCGGTCCGCTGGGACCTGTGCATGGAGACCTTCAAGGAGCTCGGAGCGACCGCGCTGGTCGAGGTGTGCCCCGGTGGCACCCTGACCGGTCTGGCCAAGCGCGCCCTGCCGGGCGTGGCCACGGTGGCCCTGAAGACTCCCGACGACCTGGACGCGGCCCGTACGCTCATCGCCGAGCACGCGGCCGTCTGACGAGGAGTGTCGAGAACCATGTCGAAGATCAAGCCCAGCAAGGGCGCCCCGTACGCGCGGATCCTGGGAGTCGGTGGCTACCGGCCCACCAGGGTCGTGCCGAACGAGGTGATCCTCGAGAGGATCGACTCGTCCGACGAGTGGATCCGTTCGCGCTCCGGCATCGCCACGCGTCACTGGGCGTCCCCGGAGGAGACCGTCACCGCCATGTCGGTGGAGGCCTCCGGCAAGGCCATCGCGGACGCCGGGATCACCCCGGAGCAGATCGGGGCCGTGGTCGTCTCCACGGTCTCGCACTTCAAGCAGACCCCGGCCGTCGCCACCGAGATCGCCGACAAGATCGGCGCCGGCAAGCCGGCCGCGTTCGACATCTCCGCCGGCTGCGCGGGCTTCGGCTACGGCCTGACGCTCGCCAAGGGCATGATCGTCGAGGGTTCGGCGGAGTACGTGCTCGTGATCGGCGTCGAGCGGCTCAGCGACCTGACGGATCTGGAGGACCGCGCCACGGCCTTCCTCTTCGGCGACGGCGCCGGCGCCGTGGTCGTGGGCCCGTCCGACGAGCCGCACATCGGCCCCACGGTGTGGGGTTCCGAGGGCGACAAGTCCGAGACGATCAAGCAGACCGTGCCGTGGAACGAGTTCCACGTCGGCGACGTGTCGAAGCTGCCGCTGAACGACCAGGGCGAGATCAAGTTCCCGGCCATCACGCAGGAGGGCCAGGCGGTCTTCCGCTGGGCCGTCTTCGAGATGGCGAAGGTCGCCCAGCAGGCCCTGGACGCCGCCGGCATCTCGCCGGACGACCTGGACGTCTTCATCCCGCACCAGGCGAACATGCGGATCATCGACTCGATGGTGAAGACGCTCAAGCTGCCGGAGCACGTCACGGTCGCACGTGACGTCGAGACCACGGGCAACACCTCGGCCGCCTCGATCCCGCTCGCGATGGAGCGGCTCCTGGCGACCGGGCAGGCGAGGAGCGGCGACACCGCGCTCGTCATCGGCTTCGGGGCGGGTCTCGTGTTCGCCGCGACGGTCGTTACCCTCCCCTAGGCACACCGGATCCCCGGAAGCCCCTTACCGAAGCAACCCACAGAAGGAGCGCCACCATGGCCTTCACCCAGGACCAGCTCGTCGAAGGTCTCGCCGAGATCGTCAACGAGATCGCCGGCATCCCGACCGAGGACGTGAAGCTGGACAAGTCCTTCACCGACGACCTGGACGTCGACTCGCTGTCCATGGTCGAGGTCGTCGTCGCCGCCGAGGAGCGCTTCGGCGTCAAGATCCCGGACGAGGACGTCAAGAACCTCAAGACCGTGGGCGACGCCGTCGACTACATCCTGAAGCACCAGGACGGCGGCATCTCCAAGGGCTGAACCAGCCCTCGCTGACCCGGCCAGCCACCCGGCGGTGGCGCCGTATTCCGACCATCACACACATGGAGAACGAATTCCTGTGAGCTCGACCAATCGCACCGTGGTCGTCACCGGTATCGGCGCAACCACACCGCTGGGTGGCGACTCCGCATCGACCTGGGAGGGTCTGATCGCGGGGCGCTCCGGCGTCCGGCCCCTGGAGGGCGAGCGCTTCGCCGAACTGCCCGTCCGGATCGCCGCGACGGCCGCCGTCGACCCGGCCGACGTCCTGCCCCGCCCGCTGGCCCGCAAGCTGGACCGCTCGGCGCAGTTCGCGCTGATCGCGGCCCGTGAGGCGTGGGCCGACGCGGGCTTCACCGCCCCCGCCGGCGAGGACGAGAAGGTCGTGCCCGAGCGGCTCGGCTCCGTCATCGCCTCCGGCATCGGCGGTGTCACCACCCTGCTCGACCAGTACGACGTGCTGAAGGAGAAGGGCGTCCGCCGCGTCTCCCCGCACACCGTGCCCATGCTCATGCCCAACAGCCCCTCCGCCAACGTGGGCCTGGAGGTGAACGCCCGGGCGGGCGTCCACACCCCGGTCTCCGCCTGCGCGTCGGGTGCCGAGGCGATCGGTTACGCGGTCGAGATGATCCGCACCGGCCGGGCCGACGTGGTCGTGGCCGGCGGTACCGAGGCCGCGATCCACCCGCTGCCGGTCGCCGCCTTCGCCAACATGATGGCGATGTCGAAGAGCAACGACGACCCGGCGAAGGCCTCGCGCCCGTACGACACCGACCGTGACGGCTTCGTGCTCGGCGAGGGTGCCGGTGTCGTCGTCCTGGAGTCCGAGGAGCACGCGAAGGCGCGCGGCGCCCGCGTCTACTGCGAGGTGCTCGGCCAGGGCCTGTCGGCCGACAGCCACCACATCGCGCAGCCCGAGCCGACCGGCCGGGGCATCGCCGCCGCCCTGCAGAACCTGCTGGACGCGACGGACCTGAAGCCGGCCGAGGTCGTCCACCTGAACGCGCACGCCACGTCGACGCCGCAGGGCGACGTCGCCGAGATCAAGGCGCTGCGCAAGGTCCTGGGCGACGACCTGGACCACGTCGCGGTCTCCGCGACGAAGTCGATGACCGGTCACCTCCTCGGTGGCGCGGGCGGCATCGAGACCGTCGCGACGGTCCTGGCGCTCCACCACCGGCTGGCCCCGCCGACGATCAACGTCGACCAGCTCGACCCGGAGGTCGACGCGGACATCGTCCGCGACGAGCCCCGTGAGCTGCCGCAGGGCACCATCGCCGCGATCAACAACTCGTTCGGCTTCGGCGGCCACAACGTGGTCCTCGCCTTCCGGACCGTCTGACGCACGGCACGCCCACGCGTGAGAGGCCCGCTCCCCTGCCGGGGAGCGGGCCTTCGGCGTCGAGGGGGCCGGGTCAGACGACCTGGTGCAGCCAGCGGACCGGGGCGCCCTCGCCCGCGTACCGGAAGGGCTCCAGCTCGTCGTCCCAGGGCTTGCCGAGCAGCTTGGCGATCTCCGCCTCCAGCTGGGTCTCGCCCTGCGCGGCGCGGGCGAGGGCGGCCCGCAGCCGGTCCTCGGGGATCAGGATGTCGCCGTGCATGCCCGTGACGGCGTGGAAGATGCCCAGGTCGGGGGTGGCGCTGTAGCGCTCGCCCTCGGCGGTGGGGCAGGGCTCCGCGGTGACCTCGAAGCGGAGCATCTGCCAGCCGCGCAGCGCGGAGGCCAGCTTGGAGGCGGTGCCGGTCTCGCCCTGCCAGGAGAACTCGGCTCTCCAGGTGCCGGGGGACGCCGGCTGACGGATCCAGTCGAGCTGGACCCTCGCACCGAGGACGCCCGCCACCGCCCATTCGACGTGCGGGCACAGCGCGCGCGGTGCGGAGTGAACGTACAGAACTCCACGTGTCGTCACCGGGACCTCCAGTGTGGGACGAGGTTCGCCTTTCCCAGCGGCCTCGGTAAACAGCATCAGGCGCGAAGCTTCGCAAACCATCAAAATTAGGACAGCATGTGACGTGATGTAATTTACCGGAGCCGGTCGGCAAGGTGCCTCTGGTTCGACGGGGGAAAAGCTACCGTGCCGCACCGTCATCGGGGTGACGTACGGTCGGTCCGGGAGCGGGTGAACACGAAGCTTTCACCCACCAGGACGCCGGAGGAGGGGCCCTCGGATGCACGGCCGACGCCGTTTCCGCACCACCGCCGTCGCCGTCGCGGCGGTGACGCTGCTCGGCGCGGGCACGTCGGCCGGCTGCTCCGCCGGTGCCGAACGGCCGCCGGCGGCCACCGCCGCGCCCTCCACCGGTACGGCCCCGGCGCCCCGCGCGGCCTCCTCCGCCGCGGCCGCGCCCTCCACGCCGGTGGCGGCGCCCTGGCTAGGTTCCCCCGCCTCCGTGGCCGCCGTCGGGGACTCCGTCACGCGCGCCTACGACGCCTGCGGGGTGCTCTCCGACTGCCCGGAGGCCTCCTGGGCGACCGGGACGGACCCGGCCGTGAACAGCCTGGCGCTGCGGCTGCTCGGGCCCGGACGGGTGGCCACCCACAGCTGGAACCTGGCCCGGTCGGGCTCGCGGATGGTGGAGCTCCCCGAGCAGATGGCCCGCGCCGCCGCGCACCGGCCCGCCCTCGTGACGGTGATGACGGGCGCCAACGACGCCTGCCGGAAGACCCCCGATCTGATGACGCCCGTCGAGGACTTCCGCTTCTTCTTCGAGACGGCACTCGCCCGGCTCCGGGAGGAGTCCCCCGCGTCGCGGGTGTACGTGGCGAGTGTGCCGGATCTGATGCGGCTGTGGTCGACGGGCCGGCTCAGCCCGATGGCCCGCGAGGTGTGGAAGCTGGGCGTCTGCGGGTCGATGCTGGCGGCGCCGCAGGACGACAGCCCGGCGGCGGAGCGCCGCAGGGCCCGCGTCCAGGAGCGGGTACGGGCCTACAACGAGGTCCTGGCGGAGGTGTGCGCGAAGGACCGCCTCTGCCGGTACGACGGCGGGGCGGTCCACGCATTCCGTTTCGACGGCGGCCAGTTGAGCCCCTGGGACTGGTTCCACCCCAGCCGTGACGGCCAGGCGCGGCTGGCCGAGCTGGCGTACCGGCGGATCACGGCCGGCTAGAGCTTCAGGACCGCGGTCAGCCGGATGTCCGTGAGGGAGTGCGCGGCGAGCAGCCGGTAGGTGCCGGGCACCACCGTCCACGCGTGCCGCTCCTCGTCCCAGACCTCGTAGGCGCGGCGCGGCAGCGGGACGCTCGTCTCGACGGTCCGGCCGGGGGCGGCCTCGACGCTCGTGAAGGCGGCGAGCCAGCGCGCCGGGCGCTCGGCCGGGTCGTCCTCGGGCGCCAGGTAGAGCTGGACGGTCTCGCGGCCGGGGCGGTCGCCGGTGTTGGTGAGGCGGACGGTGGCGCGGTCCGGGGTGGCGTCGAGGGAGTCGTACGACCAGGTGGTGTAGCCGAGGCCGTGGCCGAAGGGGTACGCGGGGGCGGTGCCGGCCCGGTCCCAGGCGCGGTAGCCGATGAAGAGGCCCTCGCGGTAGGGGAGGGTCCCGCCGGTGGGGGTGACCTCGGTGACGGGGGCGTCGGCGAGGGTGGCGGGCCAGGTGGTGGGGAGCCGGCCGCCGGGCTCCACGGCGCCGGTGAGGACGTCGGCGAGGGCGGCGCCGCCCTCCTGACCGGGGAACCAGGTGAGCAGGATCGCGGCCACGTCCTCGCGCCACGGCATCTCCACGGGGGCGCCGGAGTTGACGACCACGACGGTGTTCGGGTTGGCGGCGGCGACGGCCCGGACGAGGTCGTCCTGGCGGCCCGGGAGGGCCAGGTCCCGGCGGTCGAAGCCCTCGGACTCGACGCGTTCGGTGGTGGCGACGACCACGACGGCGGTGTCGGCGGTGCGGGCGGCCTCGGCCGCTTCGGTGATCAGTTCGCCGGGGTCGCGGCGGGGACCGAGGTGGACGAGGGAGAACATGACCGCCGGGAGAGGGGCGGCGAACTCCTTGTCGAGGGTGTGCAGGAGGGACACGTCGACCGTCCCGCCCTCGGTGAGGGCGACGGTGCCGCGCTCGACCGGGGAGCCGAGGAAGGCCTCGAAGGGGTCGGTCTCGGGGCCCATGCCCTGGACGCCCTCGAAGAGGACGCGGCCGGCGACGGTGAGGGTGAAGGCGCCGAGTCCCCTGGTCCCGAAGGAGTGCGCACCGCTCTCGCGCGGGGTGAAGGTGCCGGTGATCTCGACGGAGGCGAGGTTCTCGTGGGTGACGCCGGCGGGCAGGTCGTCACCGATCCACTGGACCTGGCCGGTGGGCAGGCCGCCCTCGCCGATGACGGTGCCCGAGGCGTCGCGGCACACCGCGCGGAGGGTGAAGCCCGCCCCGGCCGGGGCGGGTTCGTCGCCCGGGTCGGCGCCGATCGAGAAGGTGAGCGTCCCCTCGGGGAGGGCGGCGGTGAGTCCGTCGAGCGGGGAGACCACGTGGTCGGGGAAGACCTGGGCGGAGCCGCCGCCGAGGACGCGGGCGTCGCGGGCGGCGGCGCCGCAGAGGGCGACGGTGGTGCCGGGTGCGAGCGGCAGGGCGTCGTTCTCGTTCCGTACGAGGACGAAACCACGGCGGGCGATCTCGCGGGCGAGGGCGGCACCGTCGACCGGGGCCGGGTGGGTGGTGACGGCCGGGGGGACGCCGTCGAGGGCGCCGACGCGTGCGGCGAGCCGCAGGACGTTCCGTACGGCCCTGTCGACGGTGGATTCGGGGACCTCGCCGGCCCGGACGGCGGCGGCGAGGGCCTCGCCGTGGACGGTGGCGGGGCCGGGCATGGCGACGTCGAGGCCGCCGGTGATGCCTCCGGCGGTGGAGCGGGCGGCCAGCCAGTCGGAGACGTTGACGCCGTCGAAGCCCCACTCCCCGCGCAGGACGCCGTCGACGAGAGGGCCGTGCTCCGTCATGGTCACGCCGTTGACCTGGTTGTAGGCGGTCATGAGGGCCCAGGGGCGGGCCTGCTCGACGATGGCTTCGAAGGGCGCGAGGTAGAGCTCGCGCAGTGGCCGCGGGGCGACCCGGTTGTCCACGGTGAAGCGGTCGGACTCGGCGTCGTTGGCGACGAAGTGTTTGACGGTGGCGGCGACGCCGCCGTCCTGGACGCCCAGGACGTAGCCGGTGCCGATCGCCCCGGTGAGGTGGGGGTCCTCGCTGTAGGCCTCGAAGTGGCGTCCGCCGAGCGGGGAGCGGTGGAGGTTGACGGTGGGGGCGAGGAGGACGTGGACGCCCTTGCGGCGGGCCTCCTGGGCGAGGAGGCGGCCGGCGCGGCGGGCGAGGCCGGGGTCCCAGGCGGCGGCGAGCGCGGTCGGCGAGGGCAGGGCGACGGAGGGGTCGTCGGCGGTCCAGCGGACGCCGCGGACGCCGACGGGTCCGTCGGACATGACCAGGGAGCGCAGTCCGATGCCGGGGACGGCGGGCAGGGACCACATGTCCTGCCCGGCGAGCAGCCGGGCCTTGGTGTCCAGGTCGAGCTTTCCCAGGGCGGCGTCGACGGCCGCCTCCCGCGCGGCTTCCGCCGCCGCGTCCGGCTCCTCCGCGTCCGCGGGGGCCCCTGTGTCGGTCCGCGCCATGGCCGTACCTCCTCGTCGACGTACCGGTGGCGTCATGGTGCACCCGGCGACCGGTGAACCGGTAGGCGATGAGACCTTTTCGTTACCTTCCGGGAGGGGAGTACGGTCCTGTCGACGGAGCTGCGAGAGGGGGCCGGGACGATGGTGCGGGCCAGGAGCGAGGAGCGGCGCGCGGAGATCCTGCGCGCCACGCTCGAAGTGATCGCCGAGCGGGGCTACCGGGGCGCCACCCTCGGGGCGGTGGCCGAGCGCGTCGGCCTGACCCAGCAGGGGCTGCTGCACTACTTCCCGACCAAGGACACGCTGCTCGTCGCCGTCCTGGCGGAGCGCGACCGCTGGGACACCAGCGGCGGGCCGGGGCGGGACGGCTGGCGGCTCGAACTGCTGGACTCGCTGGTCGAGTACAACGCGATGCGGCCGGGCATCGTGCAGACCTTCTCCGCGCTGCTCGGGGAGAGCGTGACGGACGGCCACCCGGCCCGGGAGTTCTTCACCGAGCGGTACGCGCAGGTGCGGGAGAACATGGCCCGGGTGCTGCGCCTGGAGTTCGGCGAGCGCCTGCCGGGCGGCCTGACCCCCGAGCGCGCCGCCCCTCTCCTGACGGCCGTGATGGACGGACTCCAGTACCAGTGGCTCCTGGACCCCTCGGCCGTCGACATGCCCGCCGCCTTCCGGGACTTCCTGGGGCTGCTGTACGGGAAGGGGCGCGGCGGACACGGGTGACGCGCCCCGGGGCGGGTCAGCGGACGACGGCGGCGAGGTCCTCCGCGAGGAGGGCCTGGTCGGCGGTCAGGGCGGCGTGGACGGCCTCCAGGAGCGGAAGCTCCGCCGCGGTGGCGCCGGTGGCGAGGGCGACGTCCTTGGCCGCGAGCGCGACCGGGAAGTACGAGCCGGTGGCGGTGGCCCGGGCGACCGCGCCCGCCAGGGGGCCCTGACCGAGCGTCCGCAGGGCCAGGTCCCGGGGCAGGGAGAGCGCTCCCGCGAGCGCGAGGGCCTCGCCGACCAGGGCGACCCCGCCGATCGCGGCGTTGATGAGGACCAGCTTGAGCGCGGCGCCGGTGCCGGGCCCGCCGCAGGCGGTGACCGTGCCGAGCCGCTCCAGGATCCCCGCGACCGGCGTGGTGTCGCCGCCGGCGAGGATGAGCAGGTCACCGGAGGCGGCCCGGTCGACGCTGCCCATCACCGGGGCGTCGATCAGGGTGACCCCGGTGGGGAGGCGGCCGGCGAGTTCGCGGACCGCCCCGGGGCCGATGGTGGAGGTGTCGACCCAGATCGTGCCCGGACGCAGCGCCGGCACGAAGGCGTCGGCGACGGCGAGGGCCGCGGCCGGGTCCGCCAGCATGGTCAGGACGACGTCGGCGTCCCGCACGGCCTCGGCGGGACCGGCGGCGCGGACGGCGCCCGCGGTGACCAGGTCGTCGGCCTTGTCGGCCGTACGGTTCCAGACGGTGAGGGCGTGTCCGGCGTCGAGCAGGCGACGGGCCATGGGCAGGCCCATGGAGCCGGTGCCGAGGAAGGCGATCCGCTGCGAAGAGGGCTGGTCGGTGGGGCCGTTGGTGGCGGTGAGGTCCATGCCCCCGACGCTAGGGCCGCCCCCGGCATGCCACCAGCGAATGTCTAGCATGACCGTCATGCCGTTCCCTCATGGCTTGTACGAGGTGTTCCTCGCCGTCGCCCGTGCCGGGTCGTTCACGGCCGCCGCCCAGGCGCTCGGCTACACGCAGTCGGCCGTCTCCCGGCAGGTCCAGGCGCTGGAGGCGGAGGTCGGCGCGGAGCTGTTCGAGCGGCTGCCGCGCGGGGTGCGGCTGAGCGAGGCGGGCCGGGTACTGCTCCCGCACGCCGAGGCCGTACGGGACCGGCTGTCCGCCGCGCGGGCCGAACTGGAGGCGCTGCGCACCCTGGACGGGGGGCTGCTGCGGCTCGGGGCCTTCTCCAGCGCGACCGCCGCCCTGGTCCCCCGGGCGCAGGCGGTGTTCCGGGAGCGGCACCCGGGTGTGGTGGTGACCCGGATCGAGGGGCCCTCGGTCAAGCACCTGGGGCTGGTCGGGGCCGGGGAGGAGGACCTGGCGGTGGTGAGCCCGCCGCCCGGCACTCCCCCGCCGCCGGGCGTGACGCTCCACCACCTGCTCGACGAGCCGATGCTCGTGGCCCTCGGCCGGGACCACCCGTGCGCGGGGCGGCCGGCGGTACGGCTCGCGGAGCTGGCGGAGGAGGAGTGGATCGTGGGGCGGGAGCGCCTGGAGGACACGCTGTTCCGGCCGGTGGTGGCCGCCGGTTTCCGCCCGCGTACGGGGCTCCTGGCGCACGACTGGATCGCCAAGCTGGGGGCGGTGGCCGCCGGGCTCGGGGTCACCCTGGTGCCGGCGCTCGCGGCGGCGGCGGTGCGGCCGGACGTGGCGCTGGTGGCGGTCGATCCCGGGGACGTGCCCTGCCGGGCGGTGCACGGGGCCGCGCCCGCGACGCCGACCGTGGCGGCGGGCGCCTTCCTCCAGCTGTTGCGGGTGACGGCGGCGGAGCTGTCCGCCGCCTGGCCCGCCCGCCCGGACAGCTGAGGACTCCACCCGCCCCTTCCCCCTCACCCCCGGGCGGGGGATGATGGCCGTCATGATCGTCGCCGCCACCCAGTTCGCCCCGGTCGCCGGGGACGTCCACGCCAACGTCCGTACGGTCGCGGGGCTCCTCCGGGAGGCCGGGGCGGCGGGGGCGCGGGTCGCCGTCTTCGCCGAGCTCTGCCTGACCGGCTACGAGCCGAGCCTGATCCGGGACGTCCCCCACCTGGTCCTCACCGAGGACGATCCCCGGCTCGACCCCGTACGGGAGGCGTGCCGCGCGGCCGGCATCGCGGCCGTGGTCAACGGGCCGGTGGCGGCCGGCGGCGCACGCCCCGGCATCACCACGCTGGTGATCGGCCCGGACGGCTCGCTCCTCACCCGCTACGACAAGCAGCACCTGTACGGGATCGAGGCGGAGGTCTTCGCGCCGGGCACCGCCGACGGGCGGTTCGTTCTCGACGGGGTCCGCTTCGCCCTGGCCACCTGCTACGACAACCGCTTCCCGGCCCTCGCGCGACGCGCGGCGGCCGACGACTGCGCGGTGTACCTGGCCAGTTCGGTGCTGGCGGCGGACAACGATTCCTTCGAGACGGTGTATCCGGTACGGGCCGGGGAGTTCGGCCTCACGGTGGTGCTGGGCAACGTCCTGGGGCCCAACGAGGACGGCACGGGCGGCGGACGGGCGGGCGCCTGGGGCCCGGACGGCGAGCGGATCGCGGACGCGGGCCCGGACAAGCCGGGGTTCGCGCTCGCCGCGGTGGCCTGAGGGGCGGAGCGGACCGGGTCACACGGTCGGCGGGTCACGCGGTCGGCGGGTTCCGCGGTAGGCCGGGCGGCGGGGAGCCGCCCGGCCTCGGTGTCAGGGGTCAGTCGTAGGAGAGGTCCCCGGCGGAGTAGCGGCAGGTGGTGCCGTCGGGACCGGTGCCGATCTCCTTGGGCTCCTTGCCGGTGTTGTTGCCGGTGAAGCGGACGCACGGCTTGATCTTCTTCTTGGCGTCCCCGTGGATCCGGACGTTCCGCAGGGTCGCGGTGTCGCCGTAGTTGGCGTTCACGCCGACGATCGACGTACCGGGGGCGGTGATGTCGACGTCGTTGACGAGGATCGTGCGGGGGTACTGCTTCTTGCAGTTGCCGCAGGAGCGGACCAGCTTGCCGAAGTCGGCGACCTGGAACTTGGTCACGACGAGCTTGCCGGCGCCGTTGAACTGGAAGACCTTGTCGGAGGCGCCGCGCGCGCCACCGCCGTACACCGCGTACACGGCCGACTTCGACGTGCCCTTGAAGCTGGCGGCGTCCTCACCGACGTTCTCCCACCAGACGTTCTGAAGGGTGCAGCTGCCCAGGCAGTGGACGCCGTCGGCCGCCGGGGTGCCGATGATCACGTTCTTGAGGACGGCGCCGTCCGCGAGGACGAACAGCGGCTTCTGGCTCTCGTCCTGCCCGTCCGAACCCAGCTCGCCGGTGCCGTGGAAGCGCTTGAGCTTGCCGTCGTAGGTCCCGGAGACCGGGATGGAGGCCGGGACCGGCTCGGTGCCCTTGGCGCGGGGCCAGGCGGCGGGCGCCGCCGCGGCCCGCGCCGTCGCCGGGGCCGCGCCCGTACCGGAGCCGCTGTGCGTGGCGGCGCCGGCCGGGGCCAGCAGGCTGGTGGTGAGCACGGCCGCGCCGGTGATGCCGAGGGCGCTCAGGGCGCCGGCGATCGCCCGCCGGCGCCCCGTCTTCCGCTTGTGGGAGGTCATCGCGTTTCTTACTTCCTCAGGTGGGGGATGTCGTGCACCCCCTGGTCGCCGCCGGAGGAGGAAAGGTTGCCGCCGTGCCGGTCGTTCTGCCGGGCGTGCGTGTCCCCGGGCTCGCCGGTGCGGCCCGCCCCGTCGGGGCCACCGGTCTCGCCGCGCAGGTCGCGGACCATGAGCGTGGCGCCGGCGACGGCTCCCGGCATCAGGAAGACGGCCACGAAGGGGACGAGGAAGGCGAGGGTCAGCGGCACGCCGAAGCCGAGGGTGGCGAGGCGGCGGCCGCGCAGCAGCGTGAGCCGTTCCTTCACCTCGACGCCCCGGCGCTGGAGCGCGACGGCGGTGAGCTCCTCGGCGAGGAAGAAGCCGGACACGCAGAAGCCGACGACGGGGACGACGGTCTGGCCGACGACGGGGATGAACCCGCAGGCGAACAGCAGCACACCGTAGAAGGCGACGCGCAGGACGATCCGCAGGCTGTCACGCGCCGAGATCCACAGTTCGCGCCAGAGGGGCAGCCCGGACTCGGGCACCTCACCGCCCTGGCTGCGGTCGACCTCCTCGGAGAGCGACTCGTAGAAGGGCTGGCCGACCAGGAGGGTCACGGCGGTGAAGGTGACGACGGCGAGGAAGAGGCCGAAGACGAACACCAGGGCGGTGAGGGTGCCCCGGAAGAAGCCCTGCCAGGGGGAGCCCCAGTCGTCGGCGAACGGGGTCGCCCAGGCGGCGAGGTCGTCGGCTCCGTAGCCGAGTCCGACGAGCGCGCCCGCGTAGAGGACGAGCGTCACCAGTCCGGGCAGCAGCCCGAATCCGAACCACCGTCCGTGCCGGCCGACCCACTTCTGGCCCTGTACCAGGTACTTGAAACCCACCCCGAGATCACGCATGGGGGTCACCCTATCCGGGGGCCCGCCGTGCGCCGGAACGGCGAAGGGCCGCACCCCGGTCGGTCGGGGTGCGGCCCTTCACCAGTCTGCCCGTCCGTGACTCAGACGGCGAGCTCGACCGTGATGTTGCCCCGGGTCGCCTTGGAGTACGGGCAGACCTGGTGCGCCTTCTCGATCAGGCTCTTGGCGGTCTCGGCGTCCACGTTGGGGATGGTCGCCGAGATCTTCACGATGAGGCCGAAACCGTCGTCGTTCTTGCCGATGCCGACCTCGGCGGTGACCGTCGAGCCGGAGATGTCGGCGTTCTCGTTGCGGGCCACGACGCCGAGCGCGCCCTGGAAGCAGGCGCTGTAGCCGGCCGCGAACAGCTGCTCGGGGTTGGTGCCCTCACCGGAGCCGCCCATCTCCTTGGGCGGGTTGACCACGACGTCGAGCTTGCCGTCGTCGGTGGCGACCCGGCCGTCACGGCCGTTCTCGGCGGTGGCCACGGCGGTGTAGAGGACGTCGGAACGGCTGATGGCAGTGCTGGACATACGGATGTCTTCCTTCTTCGGTTCGCCGCGACTCGCGCCCACGATCGCGGCGGCTGAGGGAAGACTAGCGGGTCAGTGTGACGATCATCTTTCCGGTGTTGTCGCCGCGGAGCAGACCGAGGAAGGCCTCCACGCCGTTCTCCACGCCCTCGACGAAGGTCTCGCGGTATTTGAGCTCGCCGGAACGGAGCCAGCCGCCGACCTCCTGCACGAAACGGTCCTGGAGGCCGTAGTGGTCGCCGACGAGGACGCCCTGGAGGCGCAGGCGCTTGCCGATGATCAGCGCCATGTTGCGCGGGCCGGGGACCGGCTCGGTGTCGTTGTACTGCGCGATCATGCCGCAGATGGCGGCGCGGCCGTGCACGTTGAGCGAGGAGATCGCGGCTTCGAGGTGCTCGCCGCCGACGTTGTCGAAGTAGACGTCGATGCCGTCCGGGGCGGCCTCGCGCAGCTGGTCCTTGACCGGGCCGTCCTTGTAGTTGAAGGCGGCGTCGAAGCCCAGCTCCTCCACGAGGAACTTGACCTTCTCGTCGGAGCCGGCCGAGCCGATCACCCGGGAGGCGCCCTTGAGCCTGGCGAGCTGGCCGACCTGGCTGCCCACGGCACCGGCGGCGCCGGAGACGAACACCGCGTCGCCCTCCTTGAAGGAGGCGGTCTCGAAGAGACCCGCGTAGGCGGTGAGGCCGGGCATGCCGAGCACGCCGAGGTAGGTGGAGAGCGGAGCGAGGTCCGGGTCGACCTTGGTGGCGTGCTGGGCGGGCACGTGGGCGTACTCGCGCCAGCCGAGGCCGTGCAGGACGTGGTCCCCGACGGCGAAGCCCTCGGCGTTGGAGGCGACGACCTCGCCGACCGCGCCGCCGTCCATGGGGTGGTCCAGCTTGAACGGCGGGACGTACGACTTCACGTCGTTCATCCGGCCGCGCATGTACGGGTCGACCGAGAAGTGCAGGTTGCGCACGAGGATGCGGCCCTCCGCGGGCTGTGGGACCGGGACCTCACGGAGGGCGAAGTCGGACGCGACGGGCCAGCCGTGGGGACGGGACACGAGGTGCCATTCGCGGCTGGTCGCGGGAAGTGCGGACATGAGCACGGCCTCCTGAGGGGAAAACTATTTCACTACCTGAAACAACCATGCTCCTGCATATTTCATGTTGTCAAGTATCCGGGTAGGATGCTTCCCATGGCCACCTCTCCCGCGGACCCGCTCACCCTCGAAGTCGTCGAACTGATCGGCACGGTCGTCGCGCGGTACCACCAGGAGTACGAGGAGGCCGCTGCCGCCCACGCCCTCACCGGCGCGCAGGCCCGCGTCCTCGGCCTGCTCACCCTGGAGCCCACGCCGATGCGGAAGATCGCCACGAAGCTCCGGTGCGAGCCGTCGAACGTCACGGGGATCATCGACCGTCTGGAATCCCGCGGCCTGGTCGAACGCCGCCCCGACCCGGCCGACCGCCGCGTGAAGGTCGCCGCCCCCACCGCCGAGGGCCTCGCGACCGCGCGCCGACTCCGCGAGTCCCTGCACTTCGCCCGCGAGCCCCTCGGCGAACTGACCGACGTCGAGCGCACCCTCCTGCGGGACCTCCTGAGACGGATGCTGGGCGAGAACGCGGCCGGCCACGCGGGGCGGGGAACCGACTAGAGCCTTTCGCCCGGTCTCGCGGCACCTGTGTCAGGCCCGTCGGCCTAGACGCACCACCACAGGAAGCGGGTGCACTCCGGTTCGCTCGGGGCCGGGGTGGGCGTGGAGGTCGGCGTCGCGGTCCTGGTGGGAGCGGGCGCGGTCGTGTCCCCCGGGGTCGGGGCCGGATCCCCGGGCGTCGAGGTCGACGTCGGGGTGCCCGGCCCGGTGGGCGTGGCCGGGGGCGGCGGGGTGACCGTCGGGGCGGTGGGGGACGGCGGTCCGGTGACCGCCGGCGACTCCTGGGGCGCGTCCCTGGCCCCCTCGCCCGTACCGGAGCCGGTTCCGGTACCGGAGCCCGTTCCCGTCCCCGTTCCCGCGCCCGGACCCGTCCCCGCGCCGGAATCCGCGCCTTCGGGGTCGGTGCCGTGGCCCGTGGCGGTGCCGGCGCTCACCTGGCGGGCGCGGGTGACCCCGGCACTCGGGGACTCGGTCACGGTGTCCGGACCGGAGCCGTCCGGCTGGGCGGGGGTGCCGGTGGGCTCCGGTTCCGGTACGGCCTCCGGGGAGGTCGCGACGGGCTGCTCCTCGCGTACGGCCGTGGCGGCGCCGCCGTCGTCCGGCTCGGCGAGGACCGTCTGCAGCACCGTCAGCGTCCCGGCGGCGAGCACCAGCCCGAGCGTGCCGACGAAGACCGTACGGCCCCGGCGACCGCCTCCCCGCCTCCCCCGGCGCGCCCCCTCCCGCGCGGCACGCCGGCCTCCGGGGGCACGGCGCGGCGGCGCGACGACGTCCAGTTCGTAGACGTGCTCGGGCGGCACGTCGAGGTCCGGGGCGCCCAGGTCCGGCACGGCGCGGTCCGGCACGGCGGACGCGGAGGGCGCGGCGGCGGCGCCGTACGGGGTGCCGTAGGAGCCGTACGGGCCGGGCGCGGCAGGCACGCCGGACGGGTGGGGGGCTTGCTGCCGCAGCTCCTGCGCGGGGGTCCCGCACCCGGCACAGGCGAGGGCCCCGTTCAGATGCCGTCGGCACGGGTGGCAGTAGTCCATGGGGCACGCAGGCTATGCGCCACGGTACGGCCACAGCGAGACGGGCAGGTGAGGATCCTGTGAGGAAACCCCAGGTCGGCGCGGGCTCGCCACGTACGTCCCGCTTCGCGAAAGAACGTTCCTTCACACCCTTCCTCCCGAAGGGCGCCCCGTCCGGGAGGGGACGGAGTCGGGGGCCGCAGGACGGACGCCGCAGCCCGGGCCGATGCCGGCGGGACCGGCCCGGCGCGGCGTCCGGAGGGCCCGGAGGCCCCGGGCGGCGCAGCCCAGCGCGCGCCGCGGGCGGGGCGGTCGCACGATGCGAGAAGGACCGCGCGGCAGTACCGCGCGTCCGCCCGCGCCCACCACGACCCCTCACCTCGCCCCGTGCCAGCACCGCACTCCGGAGGATCCGCCGTGACCGTCAGCCTGGAACAGTTGCGCCGTTGCCATGTCGCCGTCGACCTGGGAGCCGCCCGCACCCGGGTCTTCGTCAAGGGCGCCGGTCTCGTCGTCGACGAGCCGAGCGTCGCCGCAGTCAACACCCGCACCGGGGCGCTGATCGCCGTCGGCGCGCTGGCCGAGAAGATGACCGGCCGCACCCCCGACTACATCCGCGTCGTCCGCCCGGTCACCGGCGGCACCGTCGTGGACATCGAGATGGCGCAGCGGATGCTCCGCCACCTCCTCGGTGAGAAGCTGCGCCGGCAGCTGCGCCGCAAGCCCCGCCTCCGCGCCGCCGCCTGCACCCCGCACGACAGCGACCCCCTCGCCCAGCGCGCCGCCGTGGAGACCCTGGTGGGCCTCGGGGCGCGCCGGGTCGAGCTGGTCGACACGCTCATCGCGGCGGCCGTGGGCTGCGGCCTCCCGGTCGAACAGCCCACCGCCACCATGATCATGGTGTGCGGGGCGGCGACGACCCAGGTCGCGGTGCTCTCCCTCGGCGCGATCGTCACGGCCGAGCGCATCCCGGTCGGGGGCGACGCCATCGACCACGCCGTCATCCAGCACCTGCGCCACCACCACGAGCTGATGCTGCCGAGCCAGTCGGTGCGCCCGCTCCAACTCGCCCTGAGCGGCAACGGCCTGACAGCCCAGGGGCCGGCCTCCACCGAGATCCACGGCCGTGACGTGGCCACCGGCCTCGCCCGCTCCGTGACCGTGGACACCGCCGCCGTGCGGGAGGCGATCCACACTCCGCTGACGGCCGTGCTCGACGGCATCGGCAAGGTGCTGCGCGACTGCCCGCCGGACCTCGTGGCCGATCTCGCGGACCGCGGGATCATGATGGTGGGCGGCAGCGCGCTGCTGCCGGGGCTCGACCAGATGCTGCGCCAGGCGACCGGCATGCCGGTGCACATCGCCGAACGCCCGGACGTGTGCGCGGTCCTGGGGCTCGGCGCGATGCTGGAGGGCAAGATCCAGCCGATGGTGCTCGACCCGCTCACCGAGCGGGACCCGCTCTCGGAGGAGGCCTGAGCGCCGCCGGCGGGGCCGGAGCCGACCAGATCCTCCCCGACGGGTGATGCGTACGATCATGGGGCGATGACGACCGTGGACCGGGATCAGGGCCGGAATCAGGGCCGGGACCCGGACCGGGACGAGCGGGACCCGGCCCGCCTCCGTGACGGCCGGGACGAGGACGGCCCGGACGGCGGCGGCGCGGACGGGGACGGCGCGGACGGCGGCGGCGCGGACGGCGGCGGCGGCGCGGACGGCGGCGGCGCGGACGGCGGCGGCGGCGCGGACGGGGACGGCCCTGACGGGGACGCCTCCGGCGGCACCGACCCGTCCGGCGGCGCGGGACCCGGCCGGCTGCCCCGGCTGCTCGAAGCGGTCCTCGGCGTCGGCACGGACCTCGAACTGCGCGCCACCCTCCAGCACATCGTCGACTCGGCGACCGCGCTGACCGGGGCCCGCCACGGGGTGCTCGGGGTGATCGACCCCGAGCACCACCGCCTCACCGAACTCTTCACCTCCGGCGGGCCGGAGGAGGAGCGGCCCCGCCGCGACCGCCTCCCCGGCCGTCCCGGCGCCGCCGTCCCGGTCCTGTCCGGCGACGGCCCGTCCGTCCCGATCCGCGTGCACACCGAGGTCTTCGGCCACCTCCACCTCACCGGGAAGCCGGGAGGTTTCACCGCGGAGGACGCGGTGCTGCTGCGGGTCCTCGCCTCGCAGGCCGGCATCGCCATCGGCAACGCCCGGCTGTACGAGACGGCCCGGCAGCGGGAGCGCTGGATCGACGGGGCGGCGGCCGTGACCACGGCCCTGCTCACCGGGGAGACCGCCGAGAACGCCCTGACGACCGTGGCCGAGCGGGCCAGGGTCCTCGCCGGGGCCGAGGCCGGCGTGGTCCTCCAGCCCACCGGCGAGGGAGGGATGGAGATCGTCGCCGCCTCGACGACCGGGGACCCCGGCGACCTGGTGGGGACGACCATCGCGCCCGGCTCCCCCGTCCTGGTCCAGCTGCTCGGCGGGGAACCGGTCTTCGTGGAGGACTCGGCGACCGACCCGCGCATGACCACGCGCGTACGGACCCGCTTCGGGCCCTCGATGATGCTGCCGCTGCGCAGCGGCGGCAAGCTCATCGGCACCCTCGCCCTGCCCCGGCGGCGCGGCGGCCCGCCCTACACGGCGGTGGACCGGCTGCTCGCCTCGCAGTTCGCCTCGCAGGCGGCCCTGGCGCTGGTCCTCGCGGACGCCCGGCACGACCGCGAACGGCTCGCCGTCTTCGAGGACCGCGACCGGATCGCCCGTGACCTGCACGATCTGGTGGTCCAGCGGCTGTTCGCCACCGAGATGATGCTGGAGTCGACCCGGCGGCGGGCGGCCGCGTCCTCCGAGGAGAGCGCGCTGCTCGGCCGGGCCGTGGACGAACTGGACTCCACGATCCAGGAGGTGCGGACGACGATCTTCGCGCTCCAGCAGCCGCCGGCCGACGCACCGACCTCCTTCAGGGGGCAGGTGCTGCGGGAGACCGGCGGCGCGGCGGCCCTGCTCGGTTTCCAGCCGTCCGTCCACTTCTCCGGCGCGGTCGACACCCTCGTCGACGAGCCGGCGGCCGCGAAGCTGCTCGGCGTCCTGCGCGGGGCGCTCGCGGCGGCCCACCGCAGGCCGGGGGTCGGCGCGATCACGGTCGAGGTGGGGGTCGGGCCGGTGCCGTGGGCCGGTTCCGCCCCGGGCTCCGGACACGCGGGCCCGGACGGTGCCTGGCTGCGGGTCGCGGACGACGGGGAACCCCCGACGACGGTCACCTGGCCGGGGCGGGCGGAGGCGTAGGAGCGGCGGGGGCCCGGCCCGTCCCCGTACGGAGCAGTCCGGCGCGCCTCCCGCCGTGTACCGATCTTGACTGGAGGGGTGAACTCCGACGCGCAGAGCCCGACCACGGCGGCCTACCGCAACCTGGCGGTGGCCACCGTCGGCTTCACCCTCACCTTCTGGGCGTGGGACCTCGTCGCGCCCCTCGCCGGCTGGTACGGCGACCGGCTGGACCTCAGCTCCTTCCAGCAGTCGCTGCTCGTGGCGGTGCCCGTCCTGGTCGGCTCGGTGGGCCGCATCCCGGCCGGCGCGCTGACCGACCGCTACGGGGCGAGGGTGATGTTCCCGCTCGTCGCCGCGCTCACGATCGTCCCGGTGCTGCTCCTGACGGTGGTCAAGGACAGTTACGGCCTGCTGCTCGTCGTCGGTTTCCTCCTCGGCCTGGGCGGCACGACCTTCGCGATCGGCATCCCCCTGGTCAACTCGTGGTTCCCGCCCGCCAAACGGGGTCTGGCGCTCGGCGTCTTCGGCATGGGCATGGGCGGGGTGGCGCTGTCGGGCTACTTCACGCCCCGGATCGCCGCGCACGGCGAGAACCTGCCGTTCCTCGTGGTGGCCGTGGCGCTCGCCGCGTACGCGGTCCTCGCCGCGTTCCTCCTCACCGACCGCCCGGACCGGCCGGTCCCCGCCGCCTCCCTCGCGACGCGGCTCGGTACGGCGGGACGGCTGCGGGTGACGTGGGAGCTGTCGGCGCTGTACGCGGTCGGCTTCGGCGGCATCGTCGCGTTCGGCGTCTACCTCCCCACGTACCTGAAGACCTGGTACGGCCTGGACCCGACCGACGCGGGCACCAAGGCGGCGGGGTTCGCCCTCGTCACGGTCGTCTTCCGGCCGATCGGCGGCTGGCTGTCGGACCGGGCGCACCCGGCGCTCGTGACGGCGTACGCGCTGGGCGCGGTCGCGCTCCTCGCGATCGTCCAGGCCTTCGACCCGCGGCTGGATCCGGTGGGCACGGTCGCCCTGCTGTGCATGGCCGCCGGGCTCGGCACGGCGAGCGGTTCGGTCTTCGCGCTCGTCTCGCAGGTCACCCCGCAGGCGCAGGTCGGCAGTGTGACCGGCATCGTCGGGGCCATGGGCGGCCTCGGTGGCTTCCTGCCGCCGCTGGTCATGGGCGCGATCTACAGCGCCAAGGACTCGTACTCGATCGGCTTCATGCTCCTGTCCGACCTGGCCCTCGCGGGCTGTGTGTACGCCTACGGGCGGATGCGCGGCCTCCGCACGGGAGGCGGCGAGCCGGCGCGGGACGCGAAGGAGAGCACGGCCGCCCGTCCCTGAGGGGCCCGGCGGCGGCCGCCGGCCGTCGCGTGTCCGGCCCCGGGATTCCGGTTCCTCCCCGCCCCGGGCCCCGCCCACCGGCAGAATGCCTCACGTCAGCCCTCGTCCCCGACCCGAGGAGTACGACCGGTGAGTGCGCTCGTCCCGGCCCTTGCGGCCCCGTCCGACCGGCCCGCGCTCCGGTGCGGCCCGGAGAGCCTGACGTACGCCGAACTGGCCCGGACCGCCGGTGACCTGGCCGCCCGGATCGCGGGGTTCGAGCGGGTCGCCGTCTGGGCGACGCCGACCGCCCGGACGGCGGTGGCGGTCGTGGCCGCCCTCCTCGCGGGCGTACCGGCCGTTCCTCTCAATCCGCGCACCGGTGAACGCGAACTGGCCCACATCCTCGGCGACAGCGCGCCGGGGGCGGTCCTCGCGGGTGCGGACGACGCCCTTCCGCCGGGCCTGGCGGCACTCCCCCGCGTCGACGTGCCGGCCGGCGCGCCGGCCCCGCGGGCTCCCGGGGCGGCCCCCCGCCCCGGCCGGGACACGATCGACCCGGAGGCGACCGCCCTGATCGTCTACACCTCCGGCACCACCGGCCCGCCCAAGGGCGTCCTGCTCTCGCGCCGGGCCGTCGCCGCCTCCCTCGACGCGCTCGCCGAGGCCTGGGACTGGACCGAGCGGGACGTCCTGGTGCACGCCCTGCCCCTCTTCCACGTGCACGGGCTCGTCCTCGGGATCCTCGGCCCGCTGCGGCGCGGGGGCGAGATCCGGCACCTCGGGACGTTCTCCGTGGAGGGCGTGGCCCGGGAACTGGGCGCCGGGGGCGGCACGATGCTGTTCGGTGTCCCGACGATGTACCACCGCCTCGCGGACGCGCTGCCCCACGACCCGGCCCTGGTGAAGGCGCTGGCGGACGCGCGGCTGCTGGTCTCCGGGTCGGCGGCTCTCCCGGTGCGCGACCACGAGCGGATCACGGCGGCGACGGGGCGGGCGGTGGTGGAGCGGTACGGGATGTCGGAGACGCTCATGAACACGAGCGTGCGCCCGGGACCGGAGCCGTGCCCCGGGACCGTCGGGACGCCGCTCCCGGGCGTGGAGCTGCGGCTCGTGGAGGAGGACGGCACGGTCCTCGGGGCGTACGACGGGGAGACGGTCGGTGAGGTGCAGGTGCGCGGCCCGAACCTGTTCTCCGGGTACCTGAACCGGCCGGAGGCGACGGCCGCGGCCTTCGACGGCGACTGGTTCCGCACCGGGGACATGGCGGTCCGCGAAGCCGACGGAACGATTCGCCTGGTGGGCCGCAAGGCGACCGACCTCATCAAGAGCGGCGGCTACAAGATCGGGGCGGGGGAGATAGAGAACGCGCTCCTCGACCACCCGGGCGTGCGCGAGGCGGCCGTCACGGGCGAGCCGGACCCCGACCTCGGCGAGCGGATCGTGGCCTGGGTGGTTCCGGCGGACGCCGCGGCGCCGCCGGCCGCAGCGGCGCTCGCGGACCACGTGGCCCGGCTGCTCGCCCCGCACAAGCGGCCCCGGACCGTCCGGTACCTGGACGCGCTGCCCCGCAACGACCTCGGCAAGATCCTCAAGAAGCGGTTGCCGGCCGACTGAACGCCGGGCGGGGCGGCAGCGGGGTCACGGCGTGGGGTCGTGCGCGTCGTAGCGGCGGAAACCACGCCCGTACGCGGCGAGGGCACCGATCGCGAGGACGCAGGCGATCCCTCCGCCCGTGATCGCGACGGCCGGGGAGGTGAGGTCGGCCACCGAGCCCGCGAGGAAGTCCCCGAGCCGGGGTCCGCCCACGACGACCACGATGAAGACGCCCTGGAGCCGGCCGCGCATCTCGTCCGGCGCGGCCACCTGCATCATCGTGCTGCGGAAGACCATCGAGGCGGTGTCGGCGTACCCGGCGAGCGCCAGCAGGAGCAGTCCCAGCCACAGTTCGCGGGTCAGCCCGAAGACGGCGATGGCGGTGCCCCAGCCCGCGACGGCGAGGAGGATCGCCTGCCCGTGGTGGCGTATGCGGCTCTGCCAGCCGGAGAGCACGCCGCCGAGCAGCGCCCCGAAGGCGGGCGCGGCGACGAGGAGCCCGGTGGTGCGGGCGTCGCCCCCGTACCAGAGGACCGCGACGGCCGGGAACAGGGCGCGGGGATGGGCGAGGATCATGGCGCAGAAGTCCGAGAGGAACGTCATGCGCAGGTTGGGGCGGGTGGCGAGGAAGCGCAGACCGTCGAGGACGGAGGCCCGCCGCGTGCCGGTGCGGTCCGGGAGCATGGACGGCAGCCGCCACATCGCGTACAGGCTCGCGGAGAAGGCGAGGGCGTCGATCAGGTAGGCGGTCCGGTAGCCGGCGAGGCCGACGATGAGACCACCGAGGCTCGGCCCGACGAGCGTGCCGAACGTCGTGATCATCGAGTTGAGGGCGTTGGCGGCGCGCAGCTGCTCGGGGGGCAGGAGGCGGGGGATCATCGCGGTGCGCGCGGGCGAGTTGAGCGCGGCGCACACGGCCTGCAGGGCGACGATGCCGTACAGGAACCCCACGTGATGGAAGCCGGCGAACGCGGCGGCGGCGAGGGCGGCCGAGAGCACGGCGGAGCCGGAGGCGCTGGCGAGGCCCAGTTTGCGGCGGTCGACGGTGTCGGCGATGGCGCCGCCGTAGAGACCGAAGGCGACCAGAGGCACGAGTGAGAACAGGCCGACGAGCCCGACGGAGAACGTCGAGCCGGTGAGGTCGTACACCTGGAGGGAGATCGCGAGGGTCGTCATGCCCTGGCCGACCCAGGAGACGGTGCTCCCGAACCAGAGCCGGCGGTAGTGGGCGGAGGTCCGCAGCGGGGTGAGGTCGGCGAAGACCCTGCGCCGGCCCTCCTCTCGGGTGGCGGTCATGCGACGTCGTACCGCAGCTCGGGCCGGTCCCAGTGGATCCGCCCGCTCGCCCGGACGGTCCCGGTGCGGCGGGCCCCGGTGCGGAGGTAGAACTCCTCGGCCGGCGGGTGGGCCACCACCCTCACGGACGCGAGCCCGGCGGCCCGCGCCTGCTCGGCCATGTGCGCCATCAGCAGGCGGCCGATGCCGAGGCCCTGGGCACTGTCGGCGACGAAGGCGAGATCGAGTTCGGCCTCGTCGACGAGCAGCGCGTAGAAACCGAGGACGCGGCCGTCGGAGCCGTCGACGGCGACGAAGACCGGGTGGTGCTCGATGTACGCCGCGCCGACCTGGTAGCCGTCGACCATGGCGGCGTAGTCGCCCCGATAGGCGCCCGAACCGCGGACGAGCCGCGTGAGCCGCTTGGAGTCGTCGGCGGTGGCACGCCGGAGGGTGATGTCGGGCATGAGGTGAGTATAGGGGCGTGAAGCCTTGTCGATCCTTACGTTTTGGCCCGCCGGAGGGGAGGACGGGGGCCGCCGTGCGGGCGAGGGGGGCCGGGGGCGGGTACGCCCCGGGCGGGAGCCGGAGGCGGCCGTACGGCTTCGCCCGGCGTCCCGCACCGGAGGCAACCGCACGGCCGGGCCCCGCCCGCCGCCCTGGGCCGGAGGCAGCCGTACGGTCAGGACCCGGCCGGGGCCGGCAGGTCGAGGCGGGCCGGGAGGGCGGTGCCCCGGGTGGAGGCGGTGGTGAAGGCGGGCTCGCCCAGGGCGGCGCGGGCCGCCGCCTCCGCGCGGTCGACGTCCGTGCGTTCCGCCGGCGCGAGCGGCGCTCCCGTCGACGCGCGCAGTGCCGCCGCCGCGCCGAGCAGGAGCGCCGCGCCCCGGGGGCGGCCCACCGGGACGAGCACGGAGGCCAGCCCCTCCAGGGCGAGGGCGACCGCCCGCGGGTCCCCGGAGGCGAGCGCCGTCGCGTATCCCTCGGTCTGGAGCGCGAGGGCTTCCGCCAGATCGCCGCGGGCGAGCGCCGAGAAGCCCAGTTCGGCCAGGATCAGCCCGTTGGCGTGGTCGAGGCCGACCGACCGGTGCCAGTCGAGGACCTCCCGCATGTGCCCCTCGGCCTCCGCGGTCCTCCCTTCGCGCCGGGCACCGAGCCCGAGCCCGAGGACCGCGTTGATCTCGGCCGCGCGGAAGCCGACCTCGGCGGCCCGCTCCCGTGCCGCCTCGTGGTAGGCCCGCGCCTCGGCGAAGTCGCCCCGCAGCAGGGCCGTGCGTCCGAGCCCGGCCAGCAGGTCGGGCACCTCGGTGGTGAGCCCGAAGCTCTCGGCCGCCGCCAGGCCCGCCCGCTTGAGCCGGTCGGCCCGCTCGTACGCGCCGCGGACCTCGGCGACCGTCGCCAGCGGGTACACCGTCCAGAGCCGGCAGCAGGCGTCCCCGAGCTCCTCGAACAGCGCGTCGGCGCGCGCCGCGTCGGCCTCCGCGCCCGCCAGGTCGCCCCGGAGGAGGAGCTGGACGGAGCGGTCGGCGAGTGCCGCCGCCTCGCCCCACCGGTCGCCCGCCGCGCGGAAGCCGTCGAGCGCACGGCCGGTGAGACCGGCGCCCTCGACCTGGCCGCCGGTGCCGCAGAGGGCGTGGGAGAGGAACCAGCGCGCCCAGGGGCGGCCCTCCTCGTCGTCGGTGGCGTCGTGCGCGGCGAGGGCCTCGGCGATGCGGCGGGCGCGGTCGGTGCCGTCGCCGCCCATGACGGCGAGCCCGGTGCGCCAGATCTCCACGCGCGCCCGCAGACGGGCGAGTCCGGGTGCGTCGGCGCCGGGCGCGCGGAGCGCGGCGGTCGCGGACCGCAGCCCCTCGCCGAGCCGCCCGCGCAGCACCCAGTACCAGGCGAGCGCGTCCACGAGCCGCAGCGCCGCCCCCGCCTGCGGGGTGGCGTCCGGCCGGGCGGTCGCGGCCAACGACGCGCCGGGGGCGGGCAGGGCCCCCGCCGGTCCCGTACCGCCTGCGTCAGGGACACCCGCCGCGGGGCCGTCGTCGTCCAGGTCGAGGGCGCGGTCGAGCGCGGCCCTGAGGTTGGGGGTCTCCGCGTCCAGGCGGGCGAGCCAGCGGCGCTGGGCGGGGCCGCGCAGGGCCGAACGGGCCGACTCGGCCAGGCGCGTGTAGTGGGCCAGGTGGCGGGCGCGGACCGGCTCCCACTCGCCCGCGTCGCGCAGCCGCTCCAGGCAGTACGCGGCCACGGATTCGAGGAGCCGGTAACGGGGCCCGTCCTGGCCGTCGACGGTGACCACGAGCGAGCGGTCGACGAGGCGCGCGAGGAGCCCGAGGACGGCCTCCGGGGCCACGCCGTCGCCCGCGCAGACCTCCTCGGCGGCGGTCAGGGTGCAGCCCTCGGCGTGGACGGCGAGGCGGCGCAGGACGGTCCGCTCCGGGTCGCCGAGCAGCTCCCAGCTCCAGTCGATGACGGCCCGGAGGGTCTGTTGCCGGACGGGGGCGCCGCGCAGGCCCGCGTCGAGCAGGCGGAACCGGTCGTCGAGCCGTTCGAGGAGCCCGTGCACCCCGAGGGCGCGGACGCGGGTCGCGGCCAGTTCCAGGGCGAGCGGGATGCCGTCGAGGCGGCGGCACACGGCCCGTACGGCCTCCAGCGCCTCGTCGTCGAGGGTGAGGCCGGGCGCCGAGGCCGTGGCCCGGGCGACGAAGAGTTCGGCCGCGCCCTCCGGGTCGAGGGGCTCGACCGCCCACAGGGTCTCGCCGGCGAGGGCCAGCGGTTCCTGGCTGGTCGTGAGGACGGTGAGGCCGGGGGCGGTGCGCAGGAGCTGTTCGGCGAGGGAGGCGGCCTCGTCGACGACGTGCTCGCAGTTGTCCAGGACGAGCAGGACGCGACGGCCGTGCAGCACCTCGGCGAGCCGTTCGGCGGTGGTGGGCGGGCGCCCCTCGCCCCGGAGCGGCCCCCAGGCTCCGCCGTCGCGGAGTTCGAGCGCGGCGGCGACCACCTCGGCGAGCGCGCCGCCCGCACCGGCGAACTCGACCAGCCACACCCCGTCCGGGAAGTCCTCGCGCAGCCGCGCGGCCGCCTCCACGGCGAGCCGGGTTTTGCCGACGCCGCCGGGCCCGGTGAGCGTGACGAGCCGCCGCTCCCGCAGCAGCGCCCGTACCTCCTCCACGGCCTTCTCGCGCCCCACGATCCCGGTCAGGGGTACGGGGAGGTTGCCCCGAGGCCCCGGCCCGCGCGCCTCGGCCGGCCGGGCGGGTGACGGAAGGGGCGGCCGAACGAGCGGGACGGATGACGGCGCGGCCGACGGCGGGACCGGCCCGGACGCCGGGGCGGGGCCGGACACCCGCACCGGCGCGGAGAGTTCCGGGTCCTGGCGGAGCATCGCCGTGTGCAGGGCGGCGAGTTCGGGGCTCGGGTCGAGGCCGAGCTCCCCGGCGAGGAGGGCTCGCAGTTCCTCGTACCCGGCGAGCGCGTCGCTCTGGCGTCCGGCCCGGTACAGCGCCCGGAGGTGGACGGCCCTGAGCCGTTCCCGCAGCGGATGAAGGGTGACGAGTTCCGTCAACTCCGCCACGGCGGCGTCCACTTCGCCCAGCGTCAGGCGCGCCTCGGCGAGCAACTCGCGGGCGGCGAGCCGCTCCTCCTCCCAGCGGTCCGCCGCGGCCCGCGCGAAGGGCCGGTCCGCGAAGTCCGCGAACGCCGGGCCCCGCCACAGTCCGAGCGCCTCGGTGAGGAGGCGGACCCGCTCGCGCGGATCGGCGGCGGCCCGGGCGCGGGCGGTCAGTTCCGCGAACAGGTGGGTGTCCAGGGCCCCTTGGGGTACGGCGAGGAGGTATCCGGGGGCCCGGTTCACGACGAGTTCCCGGCCGCCGGGCTCCGCCTCCTCCAGGGCGCGGCGCAGCTGGGACACCTTGGCCTGGAGGGCCCGCGGGGGGTTGCCGGGCGGTTCGTCGCCCCACAGCGCGTCCACGAGCCGGTGGACGGCGGCAGGCCGGCCCGCGTCGGCCAGCAGGGCGGCGAGCAGGGTGCGCACCTTGCGCTCGGGGACCCGTACCGCCCGGCCGTCTTCGGTCCGCACGGCCGTCTCCCCCAGCACCCTGAATCGCATGGGCCCACCGTAACCCGGCCCGAACAGCCCCGGCCCGGACCCGAACGCGGCCCGAACCGGACCCGAACAGCCACCCCGCAGAGTCGTCCCTGTCAGCACGGAACGGCACCCAGGGAGTACGACGATGAGCAGCACGACCACGCACCGCACGGCCACGAACGACAAGGCGCTCGCCGGCAGGACCGCCCTCGTCACGGGAGCGAGCCGGGGCATCGGCCGGGCGATCGCCCTCCGGCTCGCCGCCGACGGCGCCCGGGTCGGCGTCCACTACGCGAGCAACGAGACGGCGGCGAAGGAGACGGTCGCCGCGATCGAGGCGGCGGGCGGCAGCGCCTTCGCCCTCCGGACCGAGCTGGGCGTCCCGGGCGACGCCGAGGCCCTGTGGCGGGCCTTCGACGTGCACGCGGACGGTGTGGACATCCTCGTCAACAACGCCGGCATCGCCGGTCCCGGCCTGATCCACGAGGTCGGGGAGGCGGACTACGACCGGGTCTTCGCGGTCAACGCCAAGGCGCCGTTCTTCATCATCCAGAAGGGCCTGGAGCGGCTGCGGGACGGCGGCAGGATCGTCAACATCTCCTCCGGCGTCACCAAGGTCGCCTTCCCCGGCATGACCTCGTACGCCGCGTCGAAGGGCGCCGTCGAGGTCCTGACGCTCACGCTCGCGCAGACGCTCGGTTCCCGGGGGATCACGGTCAACGCGGTCTCGCCGGGCACGATCGAGACCGACATCCACCCGTGGATGGCCGATCCGGCGGCCAAGGCGCACGCGGCGGGCTTCTCCGTCTTCGACCGGGTGGGGCAGCCGGAGGACGTGGCCGACGTGGTCGGCTTCCTCGCCTCCGACGCGGCCCGCTGGGTGACCGGCCAGAACATCGACGCGAGCGGCGGCTCCGGCCTCGGCCTCTGACCCACGCCCTCCCCTCCCCCTTCCAAGGAGTCGACATGACGCCCGCCCGCCACACCCTGCTCGTCCTCGCCCACCCCCGTTCCGACTCGCTCACCGCCCAGGTCGCGGCCCGGGTGCGCGCCCGGCTCGACGAGGCCGGCCACACCGTCGACGTACTCGACCTGTACGCCGAGGGGTTCGACCCGGCCCTCCGGCCGGACGACGAGCCGGACTGGGAGGACCGCGAGAAGGTCTACTCCCCCGTCGTCCTGGACCACATGGACCGGATGCTCATGGCCGACGACATCGTGGTCGTCTTCCCTGTGTGGTGGTTCTCGGTCCCCGCCATCCTCAAGGGCTGGATCGACCGGGTGTGGAACTACGGCTTCGCCTACGGGCGCAGCCGTCCCCGCCTGGCGGGCAAGCGGCTCCTGTGGCTGGGCCTCATGGGCGGTACGGAGGAGGAGATCCGGCACATGGGCATGGAGACGCTGCTCGACACGACGCTGCGGGTCGGCCTCTCGGCTGTGTGCGGCATCCCGGACGCCACCGTCCACGTCCTCCACGGCACCGAGCTCTCGGCGGTCTCCTCCGGCCTCCGTCCGGCGCGGGTGGCGGCGGTGCTCGCGGAGGCGGAGCGCGCCCTGGCCGCGAAGCTGGCCGAGACACCGGGAGGGGTGCTCGCACGATGAGCACGACGACGCCTTCCGTCCCCGTGGACGCTCCGCCCCGGGCGGGGGCGCGCGAGTGGCTCGGCCTGGCGGTCCTCCTGCTGCCGGTCACGCTCATGACGGCCGACCTCGGCGTGCTGTGGCTCGCCACCCCGTACCTCTCGGCCGACCTGCGGCCCAGCGGCGCCCAGCTGCTCTGGATCACCGACATCTACGGCTTCCTGACGGCGGCCACGCTGGTGGTCATGGGGACGCTGGGGGACCGCTACGGACGGCGGCGGCTGCTGATGGCGGGCTCGGCCGGGTTCCTGCTCGCCTCGCTCCTGGCCGCGTACGCGCCGAACGCCGGGACGCTCATCGTCGCCCGCGCCCTGCTCGGGGTGGCCGGAGCGGCCGTCCTGCCGTCGACGCTCGCCCTCATCAGCCATATGTTCGCGGACGCCCGGCAGCGGGCGACGGCCATCGCCATGTGGGTGACGGCCCTCTCGGTGGGCCTGGCGATCGGTCCGGTGATCGGCGGGGTGCTGCTGGCCTCCTGGTGGTGGGGCTCGGTCTTCCTGATGGGTCTGCCGGTGATGCTGGTGGCGCTGGTCGCGGTTCCCGCACTGGTGCCGGAGTACCGAGATCCGCGACCGGGGCGGCTCGACCCGGCGAGCGTCGTCCTCTTCCTGCTCGCGGTGCTTCCGCTGGTGTACGGGGTGAAGTCGCTCGCGGCGCACGGCCCGACGGGGGAGGCGGCGGGCGCGTTCGTCCTCGGCGCGGCGTTCTCGGTCCTCTTCGTCCGGCGGCAGAACCGCCTGGAGGCCCCGCTGCTCGACCTGCGCCTCTTCCGGAGCAGGGCCTTCACTGGCGCGCTGCTGGCCCTGCTGCTCGGGATGGCGGCGCTCAACGGGGTGGAGTACCTGGTCCCGCAGTACCTCCAGGCGGTCGCCGGGCTGCCGCCGCTGGAGGCGGGGCTGTGGCTGCTGCCGGGGGCGGCGGGCCTGATCGCCGGCTCGCAGGTGACGCCGTGGGCGGCACGGCGCGTCCGGCCCGCGTACGTCCTCGCCGGCGGGCTGCTGGTGTCGCTCGTCGGGTACGCGGCGCTCGCCCTGGCCTCCGGGGTGGCCGTGGCCGCCCTGGGGCTCGCGGTGATCATGTTCGGCGTGGCGCCGATCAGCGTCCTGGGCACGGCGCTGGCGGTCGGCGCGGCCCCGCCGGAGAAGGCGGGCGCGGCGGCGGCGACCGGTCAGACCGCGTACGACCTGGGGCTCGCCCTCGGGATCGCGGTGACGGGCAGCGCGGCCGTCGCCGTCTACCGGGGCGCGGTTCCGGCGGATGCGCCGGCGGCGGCCCGCGAGAGCGTGGGCGCGGCGGCCTCGGTGGCGGGGGACGGGGAGCTGCTGGCGGCGGCCCGGGAGGCGTTCACGACGGCGCTGCAGGCGGCGTCCGCGCTGAGTGCGGCCTTCGCCCTGGTGACGGCGGCCCTGGTCCTGGTCCTGCTGCGCGGGGTGCCCCGCATCCGGTGAGGGGCGGGTCCCCGGGAGGGTCCTACCCGCACGTCCTGAGACCGTCCGGATCGACGCTGTCGAGCCGGGCGGCCAGGGCGTTCAGCCGGTCCCTGAGCTCGACGATCTCGGCGAGGTCGAGGCCGGTGGCGGCGGCGATCCGGCGGGGCACGCCGAGGGCCTTCCCGCGCAGTTCCGCCCCGGCGGGGGTGACCCGCGCGGTGACGGAGCGCTCGTCCTCGGTGCTGCGCCGCCGCTCCACGTATCCGGCCGCCTCCAGCCGCTTGAGCAGCGGCGACAGGGTGCCGGAGTCGAGCCGGAGCCGTTCCCCGAGGCCCTTGACGGGCAGCTCGCCGTGTTCCCAGAGGACCAGCATGACCAGGTACTGGGGGTAGGTGAGTCCGAGGTCCTTGAGCGCCTCGCGGTAGACGCCGTTGAAGGCGCGGGTGGCGGCGTGCAGCGAGAAGCAGATCTGGTGGTCGAGGCGGAGGAATTCTCCGTCCGGGACGGTGTCGAGCGTCTCCATGCCTTCCAGGATACGCGACCACCCATCACGCACGATTGAGTTGTGCACAACCGAATAGTGCGCTATCAATGAGGGAGCACTCCGGACGCACCGGTCACCCCGCCGAGAGGAACAGGAACCCCATGGACGCGATCTACACCGCCGTCGCCACCGCCAACGGCCGCGAGGGCCGCGCCGTCAGCTCCGACGGCCACATCGACCTCCCCCTCGCCCACCCGCAGGCGCTCGGCGGCAACGGGCAGGGCACGAACCCGGAGCAGCTCTTCGCGGCCGGTTACGCGGCCTGTTTCGCCAGCGCCATGGGCGTGGTCGCCCGCCAGGAGAAGATCGACATCTCGGACGCCTCCGTCACCGCCGAGGTCTCCATCGGCAAGGACCCGGCGGACGGCGGCTTCGGCCTGGCGGTCGTGATGCGGGCCGAGTTCCCCGACCACCTCCAGGGCGAGGCCGGCCGGACCCTCCTGGAGAAGACCCACGCCTTCTGCCCGTACTCCAAGGCCACGCGCGGCAACATCCGGGTCGAGCTCGTCGTGGAGTGACCAGGCTCCGCTTCCCCCGGGAGAACCCCCGGCGCACCGTGCGGTGCGCCGGGGGTTCTCGTCGTTCCGGTACGAGAACGGCACCAGGGATTCGCCGGCCGTACGGCGGGCAGTCATGGGACGGCCGCCGGGCGGTGGCGGCGGGGGGCTGTCCTTGGGTCGCCCCGCCACGGACCGCACCGCCGGAACGCACCCCCGGCGGCCCGCGCCATCCGCACGCGGACCGCACCCGCACCGACCGACGTACGCCCCGCTCCCCTACCCCTCCGGAGGACACCCCCCATGGCCGACCTCGACCGCCGCCGGTTCCTCAAACTCGCCGGCGGCGCCGCCGCGTTCAGCGCGCTGTCGCAGAGCATCGCGCGCGCCGCGTCCATACCGGCGCAGGGCGCCACCGGCACGCTCCAGGACGTCGAGCACATCGTCGTCCTCATGCAGGAGAACCGTTCCTTCGACCACTACTTCGGTGCCATGAAGGGCGTACGGGGCTTCGGTGACCCGCGCCCCGTGACGCTGCCGAGCGGGAAGTCGGTCTGGAACCAGTCGGACGGCCGCAAGGTGACCCTGCCGTTCCGGCCGCCGAGCGACGACCTCGGGATGGAGTTCCTGCAGGGCCTCAACCACGACTGGGCGGGCGGCCAGAAGGCCTTCAACAAGGGCCGGTACGACCAGTGGATCCCGGCCAAGACGCCCGCGACGATGGCGTACCTGACGCGCGAGGACATCCCCTTCCACTACGCGCTGGCCGACGCCTTCACCATCTGCGACGCGTACCACTGCTCGTTCATCGGCTCGACCGACCCGAACCGCTACTACATGTGGACCGGCCACACCGGCAACGACGGCACCGGCGGCGGCCCGGTCCTGAACAACGCCGAAGCGGGCTACGACTGGAAGACGTACCCCGAGCGCCTGGAGGCGGCCGGGATCTCGTGGAAGATCTACCAGGACATCGGCGACGGCCTGGACGCCGCCGGCCACTGGGGCTGGATCAACGACGCCTACCGGGGCAACTACGGGGACAACTCGCTCCTCTACTTCAACACCTACCGGAACGCCAAGCCCGGCAATCCCCTGTACGACAAGGCCCGCACCGGCACGAACGCCAAGGCCGGCGACGGCTTCTTCGACATCCTGCGCGCCGACGTCCAGGCCGGGCGGCTGCCCCAGGTCTCCTGGATCGCGGCCCCCGAGGCCTTCACCGAGCACTCCAACTGGCCGTCCAACTACGGCGCCTGGTACATCGCGCAGGTCCTCGACGCGCTGACCTCGAACCCGGACGTGTGGGCCCGTACGGCCCTGTTCCTCACGTACGACGAGAACGACGGCTTCTTCGACCACGTCGTCCCGCCCTACGTCCCCGCCTCCTCCGCACAGGGCCTCTCCACCACCCCGACGGCGCTGGACCACTTCCCCGGGAAGACCGGGTACGTCGCCGGGCCGTACGGTCTCGGCCCCCGGGTCCCGATGATCGTCGTCTCCCCCTGGTCGAAGGGCGGCTACAGCTGCTCCGAGACCTTCGACCACACCTCGATCATCCGCTTCATGGAACGCCGCTTCGGCGTCCAGGAGCCCCAGATCTCACCCTGGCGGCGCGCCGTCTGCGGCGACCTGACCTCCGCCTTCGACTTCACGCGTACGGACCCGGGGGCGGCCCCGCTCCCGCCGACCGACGGCTACTACCCGCCGGACCGCGACCGCCATCCCGACTTCCTCGCCACCGCGCCGGCCGTCGGCACGATGCCCCGCCAGGAACCGGGCGCCAAGCCCACCCGGCCGCTGCGGTACGCCCCGTACGTCGACGGCGCGGCGGACACGGCGGCGGGTACGTACCGGCTGACGTTCGGCGGCGGCCCCGCCGCGGGCGCCCAGTTCTACGTGACCTCGGCGAACCGCACGGACGCCCCCTGGACGTACACGACGGAGGCCGGGAAGTCGCTCACGGACACCTGGAACACCACGTACTCCAAGGGCCTCACGGACCTCACCGTCCACGGCCCCAACGGCTTCCTGCGCCGCTTCCGCAGCCCCGGCAAGACCGCCTGCCCCGAGGTCACCGCCCGCCACAACGCCACCACGGGCAACCTGGACCTCACCTTCACCAACCCCACCACGGCCGAGGCGCGCCTCACCGTCGCGAACGCCTACGCCGGCGCCCCGCAGACGGTCACCGTCCCGCGCGGCGCGACGGTCCGGCTGACGCTCGACCTGGCCGCGAGCCACCGCTGGTACGACGTCACCGTCACCTCCGCCACCACCGCGGACTTCCTGCGCCGCCTGGCCGGCCACGTGGAGACCGGCGCCCCGGGCCGCTCGGACCCGGGGCTGCTCACGTACTGACCTGTCCCTACTGCTGCACCGCCGTGCGCCCCGGCAGCGCCGGGGCGCCGGTGACGCCCATCACGAGGGAGTAGAGGGTGGTGTCGGCGGTGATGAACAGGCGGTTCCGCTTGGCGCCGCCGAAGCGGATGTTGGAGACGACGTCGGGGACGAGGAGGCGGCCGAGGAGCGTGCCGTCGGGGTCGTAGCAGTGGACGCCGCCGTCCATGGCGGCGGCCCAGAGCCGGCCGCCGTCGTCGAAGCGGATGTTGTCGAAGTTGCCCGTGGAGCACTCCGCGAAGACCCGGTCACCGGCCAGGGTGCCGTCGTCGCGGACGTCGAAGACCCTGATGTGGTTGGCCCGGCTGTCCGAGACGTACAGGCGGCTCTCGTCGAGCGAGAAGACGAGCCCGTTGGGGCCCCGGAAGCCGTCGGCGACGAGCCGCACCTCTCCGCTCGCGGGGTCCACGCGGTAGACGTTGCAGGCGCCGATCTCACTCTCGGCGCGGTGGCCCTCGTAGTCGGAGGTGATCCCGAAATCGGGGTCGGAGAACCAGATCGAGCCGTCCGACCTCACCACCGCGTCGTTGGGGCTGTTGAACCGCTTGCCCTGGAAGCGGTCCGCGATCACGGTGACCGAGCCGTCGTGCTCGGTGCGGGTGACCCGGCGGTTGCCCTGTTCGGAGGTGACGAGCCGGCCCTCGCGGTCGAGGGTGTTGCCGTTGGGGTGGCCGGCGGGGGAACGGAAGACACCGACCGTGCCCGTGGTCTCGTCCCAGCGGAGCAGCCGGTCGTTGGGGATGTCGCTCCACAGCAGGTACCGCCCGGCGGGCACGTACACCGGGCCCTCGGCCCAGCGGCAGCCCTCGTACAGCACCTCCAGGCGGGAGTCCCCCGCGTGGCACCGGCCCGTACGGAACCGGTCGTCGAGGATCTCGTACACCTGCGGCCGCTCGCCTGACATGCCGTCACTCCCTCGTGTGGTACCGAAGATTGCTCCGATGATCACAGCATAGGCAGAATGGAGTACGACAGATCAAGGAAAACACCGAAGGAGATCCGATGGACGACACCGATCGACACCTGCTGGCCCTCCTCCAGGAGGACGCCTCCACGCCGTACGCGGCGCTCGGCCGGGCCGTCGGCCTCTCGGCGGGCGCCACCCACGAACGGGTCCGCAAGCTGCGCGAACGCGGCGTCATCCGCCGCACCTCCGTCGATGTCGACCCGGCGGCGCTCGGACGCGGTGTGCTCGCCTTCGTCATGGTCGACTCGACGGCCTGGATGGGCGACTCGGGCGAGCGCTTCGCCGCCCTCCCCGAAGTCCTGGAGGCCCACGTCATCGCCGGCAGCGCCTCCGTCCTCCTGAAGGTCCGCACGGAGACGACGCAGCAGCTCCAGGACGTGCTGCGCCGCGTCTACGCCATCGACGGCGTGAACGGCACCCGTGCCACGGTGGTCCTGGAAACCTTCTTCGAACGCCCGGTCACGCCGTGAGTACGGCCACCCGCTTCCTGAGTACGCCCCCGGATACCGGACCTCCCCGCCCCCTGGTCGACTGACCCTCATGACCGCGCTCCCCACCCTCACCCTCACCGAGGACGCCGACCCCACCTGGTGGAAGGCCCCCCTGTTCGCGACCCTCCCCGGACTGCCGCTCATGGTCGGCCTGTTCGCCCTCTTCGCCACCGAGGGCGGCCTCACCCCCCTCCTCGTCCTGGCCCCCACCCTGCTCACCGCCTCCTGGCTCCTCCCCCACCACCGCCGCTACCGCCTCACCCGCACCACGACCGCCGCCCTCTCGCTCGCCCTGGCCCTCCTCCCCTTCGCCATGGGGCTCCTGATGGCGATGGCGACGGCTTCCGGGTGACGGGCTCCGAGCGGCAAGCGGACGACGGGTGCGTGTCCGCCGTGCCCCGGCGACGCACGGCGGGGCCACGTCCAAGCATCGAGATTCCACCTCGGCGCGGCCTCGGAGAACCGCGTACGGGTCCACCTGGCCGCGTACTGACCGGTGACGTGACGGGTGGGGTCGCCGTCGCATCCCGCGCACGGCCGTACCGAAGCCGACACGGCGGCACTTGCGAGAATCACGGCGCACAGGGAGACGGATCGGACAGGGGGCGAGGTTCTTTGACGCGCGACGAGTTCATGCGGGCACTGGCGGCGCTGCGGCAGGCGAACATAGGGGGGCGGCGGGCGCCGCACAAGCCGCTGCTCGTGCTGTGGCTGCTGGGGAGATATGTCGAGACGGGCAGCACGGCCGTCTCGTACGAGGAGGCGGAGGAGCCGGTGAGCCGGCTCATCAACGACTTCGGGCCGGCCGTGACCAGTCCCGCGCGGGCGCGGGAGCGGGCGGCGATGCCGTTCGTGCACCTGGAACGCGCGCTGTGGGAGCTGCGGGACGCGCGCGGCGACGCCATCGGACCGGATGCTCCGGAACGCGGCGGCCTGCTGCGCTCCCAAGGCGCCCATGGCCGGCTCCGGCCCCATGTGGAGCGGCTCCTGGCGGAGCCGGGGACGCTCATTACTGCCGTACGCCTCCTTCTTGAGCAGCACTTCACTCCGGCCTTGGAAGCGCCCATCTGCGACGCGGTAGGGCTGAATCTCATCTCGGGCGCCGGCGACGCGGCACCCGGCCCGGCGGAGCGGAAGAAGCGTCGGCGCCGCGCCGGGTTCGCCGAGGAGGTCCTGCACGCCTACGCCTTCGCCTGCGCCTTCTGCGGCTTCGACGGTGCGCTCGGCCGCAACCCCGTGGGGCTGGAGGCCGCGCACGTGCGCTGGCACAGCCAGGACGGGCCGGACGAGGTGAACAACGGTCTGGCCCTGTGCGCGCTGCACCACACCCTCTTCGACCTCGGCGTCCTCGGGCTCCTGCCCGACCTGCGCATCCAGGTCTCCGAGCTGTACGTCGCCCGCGGCCCGGCCGGCCAGGCCGTCGACGGCCTCCACGGCCAACCGATCGCCCGGCCCCGCCCCGGCCGCCCCACCGTCGACCCGCGGTTCGTCCTCTGGCACGGCCGCCAGGTCTTCAAGCGCCCGGGAACCCAGACGGTGGGCTGATGCCCCACCGGCACCGACCGTACAGCGGTTGAGGGGCGGACCGGTCCGGCCCGGCAAGGGCAGCGCCTGGCCGACGGTGGTGGGCGGCGTCCCGATCGGGAGGGTGCGGTGGCCGGGGGGATTCAGCCACCCGTCAACTCGGCCGAATCAGACTTTCCGTGCGCGATTCCGGATCCGTAAGTTACTTGAGGGACTATCAGGGGGGATCCATGGCTTGGGATGAATGGGAGCGGATCAAGGCGGACGCGACCGACCAGCAGTCCGCGCCGATGCGGCTGAACCAGGTCGTCCCAGGAGTGGGAGGCGGAGGCGCGGGCAGGCCGGACATGGCATCCAGCCCGGCGGCCAAGAAGGCGGCGGCGAAGGCGATCGGTGAGGACCTGGAGCCAGGGGTCACCCGGGAGGGCAAGCATGCCGCAGAGGCCACGAACGCGGCGGTCAAGGAGTTCGGGCCGAGGGACGGCCACGGCTGGGACACGTCCGGCGCGCTCAAAAGGGCGCAGGAGACCTGGGAGAAACAGGTCAGGATGCTGCTCGGACGCCTGGCCTCGGAGAGGCATGCCCTGAGCGCGACCGGCATCAGCTTCCAGAGCAACGAACGTCACACCGCCGCGCGCCTGGCTCGGCAGTCACGGATCGACGGCATCTGACCAGCCGGCTGGTTCGAGGGGAGACATGCCGACCTATCACGAGGTCCTGACGACGGACCTGTCCATACTCACCACTGCCGCGAGCAGGTGGGAAGAGATGGCCACCGGGTTCAAGACGCTGGAGGAGCGGTACGAGAAGGACGTCCACGGTGTCTCGCTCGGCGAAGCCTGGATCGGCCTGAGCGCCCAGGCCGCCGGCGACAGGTTCGCCATCACCCTGCGGGAACTCCAGGGGGCGCAGAAGGAGGCGAAGGCCGTCGCCGCCGTCCTCCGTGACGCACACACGCAGCTCACCGACCTGTGCAACCGGGTCAAGGCGATCCGTGACGAGGCCGTCGAGGCCGGTATGTGCGTCTCCGACCAGGGCAGCGTCTCCTTGGACACCGCACGACTCACGCAGGCCGAACGCACGGTGTTCGCTCACGACCCCGACTTCCGGCAGACCGCCCGTACCCGGGTGAACCAGTGGGCCGAAAAGCTCGTCCAAGCGGTCAGGGCGGTCACCGACGCCGACGACGGCATCCGCGTGGCCCTCGATGCCGCCGTCCTCGACGCCGACCCCATGGACGGCACCTTCAACGGCTTCAACCGGAACCCTCAGGCGAACCGCTACCCGTCCCTTGAGGAGGCCGGCAAGGCCGCCAACATGCCGAAGGACCGCAAGGACGTTCCCGCCTGGTGGCAGAGCCTCGCCCCGGTCACGCGCGGCATCCTGCTCCAGGAACGGGGCGACGAGCTGCGGGCGGCAGGAATCATGGACCCGCAGTACCAGTGGTATTCCGTCGACGCCGGCTCCGGCCGGTTCGACGCGGAAGACCCCACCCCTGAGGACCTGTGGTTCCACGCCCGGGCCCTGGCCATCGCGACGGCCGGCGACGCCATCGGACAGACCGGAGCTTCCCGCAACATGCTGCACTACCTGCGCGGTACTGGTGAAACGCTCCACCTCGACGTGGACCGGATGCTGGCCGACGACTCAGACTTCCGGACGGAGATCAAGAACGAGCATGTGAGTACGAACCAAGACGCGTGGCGGCAGCGGGCGCTGCACGAATTCCACAGGGCCGGAGGGGACAAGGCCGTGGTCGTCCCGATCGAGAGCAGGACCACTCACACGAACCTGAAGAGCGATGAGTGGTTCCACGCGGTGGGCGCCAACGCGCACAACGTCTCGGGGTACGTCACCGTCTCCCCGGCCCCTCACGGCGGCGCACCCGACGTCTCACTCGACTACCAGGTCAATGTCTGGGACCGCTACAACTGGGACCCCGGTAAGTCCACGCCCTTCGCAGAAGGTCTCATCCACATCTCGGATGACGACATGGGCCGTTTGCACAAGGTCGGCTTCGGCCAGGAATTCGACATGCGCGGCAGCAGTGCCACCCACCACCACGATCTCAACAGCTCCGCAGCTCCGGCCGTCACTCCGGAGGGGCAGGGCCGCGAAGGCACCCGCGGCGACGTGTCCCGAGGCGAGGAGAAGAACCGATGAGGTTCAGCCGTTCCGAGCGAGTCCTCATGCTGGCCTCGGCCGCCGCTCTCACCGTAGGGCTGACGCTGGGCGCCTGTACGCCCGCGTCCTCGGGCCAGGTCGCCCGCTCGGCCGATTCCCCCAGCTGGGAAAAGGGAGCGGACGCCGAAGAGACGGCGGCGTTCATGAAGATCCAGGTCCCCCAGGGGGCCACGGAGGTGAAGGGGGCTGTGCGGGTCCAGCCGCAGGAGAACATCTACCTGCTGTCCTTCGTCACGAGCGAGCAGGCCGCGGAGGCGATCACCAGGGACCTGCGCCCCGACTACCCCTTGGCCAAAAGAAGCCGGTTGTCCTCGTCGTTGAGCGGAGACGGTTTCAAGCATCTCGGGCTCACCCCACCGCAAGAGCTCGGTAGCGTGCGGACGACGAGCGCGTGTCCGCCCTGCGTCGGCGACTCGAGGAGGCGCCACATCCAGGGCATCGAGATCCACATCGGTGAGGTGGCGGGGAAGCGCGTGCGGGTCTACCTGGCGGCCTACTGAGCTTATTCGGCACCGTGTGCGGCGTGTCACACACGGGAGACGCGGGATCACCGTGGGATCATCGCCGTGTCTGCACAACGAGACTTCACCCAGAGCCCCAGACCGAGGGGGCACGGGCCCGGCAAAGCCGGGCATAGCGCCGTACGCCACCCCCATGCGAGGCGATCACAGTGCGCGGGAGCCCCCTTCCGGGGGCGTTCGCGCAGGTCGCAACGTTTTTCTTGGTGGGGCGGGTGGGACTCGAACCCACGGCCGACGGATTATGAGTCCTTTGGGGATCTTGGCGGCCTTTGCTTTCCAGTGCCCAAGATTGCCGTTTTGGCTGGTCAGGCAGGGTAGAGCCCCCTACAGCTTGCCCACCCTTGCCGGTTCGTTCCTACCCTTGTGTCCAAACGGCGTCCAAACAGCGCCTCGCCCGAGGACTCGACCCACGCCGAGAACTCATCGCGCCAGCTTGGAAGGGACCCTCGAACCCGCGGGCAGCGGATCACTCTTCCAACGCGACGTTGCTCGCCGCCCAGGGCCGAGCGACCGAATCATGTGGCATGTGTCGTACCCCTGTTGTACCAATACTCTCTATGGCGAGCGCAACGGGGATGAGCGAGCAGGAGACGTGTCGGACCTTGGTCGTGCCGGCGTTGTCGGCAGCGGGCTGGGGCAAGGACCAGGTTCGGGAGCAATATCCCATCAACGACGGCAAGATGATCGCCTCAGTCCGTAGGCATCGCCGGGGGCCCGCCCTTGTGGCGGACTACGTGTTGGAGTACTGCGACGATGTCCCCATCGCGGTGGTCGAGGCCAAGCGGACCAGCGTCGATGTGGCCGCAGGTATCGAGCAGGCCAAGCGGTACGCGACACGTCTCGGACTGCCGGTCGCGTACGCGACCAACGGCTTGGAGATCTGGGAAATCGAGATCGGTGGCAACCGCCACAAGGTCCCTAGGTTCCCGTCGCCAGAGGAGCTCTGGGCCAGGTACTGCAGGGACGAGGAGATCACGTCCGACCTGGCGCGCGAGTTCGTGCTCGCCCCGTTCGACAACAGGGTACGCAACACCATCGATCTGACCCCGAAGCGCCCGCGCTACTACCAGCGCCGCGCCGTGAATCAGGCTCTCCTGGCTATCGCCCGGGGACAGAAGCGGATCCTGCTCACGCTCGCCACCGGCACAGGGAAGACCATGGTGGCGTTCCAGTTGGTGTCAAAGTTGCGGCGCAGTTCCTGGAAGGGGGGCGAGAAGCCCCGCGTCCTCTATCTCGCCGACCGCAACATCCTCGTTGACCAGCCGAAGGACGACTACTTCGAGCCAGTCTTCGGGGATGTCGTGCATAAGATCAGCGGAGGTCGCGCCCAACGGGCACGGCAGATCTTCTTCGCCCTGTACCAGTCCCTGGAGAGCGAGCGCGGCGACGAGGAGGCATTGTTCACCCAGTACTCGCCAGACTACTTTGACCTGATCATCGTCGACGAGTGCCATCGAGGCAGCTCCAGTACAGAGTCGAAGTGGCGAGCGATCCTGGAGTACTTCGAACCGGCAACTCAGCTCGGACTGACGGCCACTCCCGTTCAGGAGAAGGAGCGCAACACCTTCGGGTACTTCGGGGAACCCGTCTACGAGTACTCCCTCAAGGACGGCATCGAAGATGGCTTCCTCGCGCCGTACCGGGTGCGCCGGGTGCACTTGAACGTCGACCTGACAGGCTTCCGGCCTGAGCCTGGCCAGCTCGACGTCGATGGCGACGAGATTCCGGACAAGGTCTATACACAGAGACACTTCGAGAAGGCCCTCGCCATTCAGGAGCGCACTGCCGAGGCGGCGCGTTACATCACGGACTATCTACACCAGACCAACCGCATGGGGAAAACGATTGTCTTCTGCGAGAACAACGATCACGCGCACCGGATGGTTGCGGCACTGAATCAGGCAAACCTGGACATTGTGGCGCAATTTCGGGACTACGTGTGCCGGATCACCGACGCCGATGGTTCAGCCGGCCAGGAGCACTTGGACCGGTTCCGGAAGGACTACACGGACGAGCCTGTCATTGCCGTGACAAGCCAGATGCTGACAACTGGCGTGGACATTCCTTCAGTCCGCAACATCGTGATCCTTCGCCGGATCGTGTCGATGCCTCAGTTCAAGCAGATCATCGGACGGGGCACACGACTGTGCTTGGACATCGAGAAGGGTTCGTTCGACATCATCGACTTCGTCGACGCAACGATGCTCTTCAACGACCCGGAGTTCGACGGTCCGCCGCTATGCATCGTCAATGACCAGGCGGACGAGCAGGGCGCACTGATCGGCAGCGCCAGCGATGAGGGTACGCCGGACAGCGAAGCCGAGGAGGTCTCCGAGTCCACAGCAACTTTCGAGTCACAGGAGGCTGGGGCTCTGCTGCGAGATGACGTCGACGGCTATCTCGTGACCGATGAGGATGAGGCTGACGCGATCCAAAGCAGTAAGCGCCGCATCTACGTGAACGGCGTCACGGTCTTTGTCTGGAACGACGTTCACTACCAGCTGCAGTCCGACGGCAAGACCCTGAAGCTCGTCCGCTACCGCGAGATCGTGCATGACCAAGTCCTGGAGCTCAACCTGTCACCGACCGACCTGCGCACCCAGTGGGCGACGGTCAAGAGCCGCGAGGCACTGCGCAAGCGTCTGAGCGACCAGTACTCCATCACCGAGGAGGACCTGCTTCGCAAGCTGGATCACCCGGAAGCGGACCCGATCGATCTCCTGATCAATGCGGCGTGGGAACTTCCGCTCGTCAGCCGGGCAGAACGGGCACATCGGGTACGGCGTGAGCACGCGGACTTCCTGGGCGGCTTCGCCCCTCAGGCCCGAGCCATACTCGACGCCCTCTTGGACAGGTTCACCGAACAAGGTGCGTCCGAGCTTTCGGCGAGCGCACTGCGGGTGCCACCGTTCCGGCAGATGGGAAGAGTCACCCAGCTGGCGAACCACTTCGGCGGAGTCCAGCACATGCACGAAGCCATCGACGAGCTGGGCAAACGCGTCTTCGATGTCGCGTAACTCCACCATACTTTTAGTTTCATGCAGACGGTTTGCGCAAACCTCAAAGAAAATAGGAGGAACTTGGCCGCTATAGTAGTGGTGTGCTCAGCGACGACACCCCACGTGACCTGCTATGGCGGCTAGCCGTGGAGCAGCGCGGTTACTTTACGGCCGCCCAGGCACTCCGCGCCGGCTACTCGTACCAGGCGCAGCACTTCCATGTCCGACACCGGAACTGGACCCGCGTCGACCGAGGCATCTACCGGTTCCGCGAGTACGAGCACATGCCCAGTTCCGAAACGGACAGCCTAGTCCGTTGGTCGCTGTGGAGCCGTGGCCGCGCGATCATCTCCCACACCACCGCCCTGGCCGTCCATGATCTAGGAACGGCCAACCCCTCCGAGGTCCATCTGACCGTGCCGCCAGGATTCCGGCAGAAGGATCCCGCCGTCGTTCTGCACCGTGCGCCTCTGACCGAGTCCGAAGTTGAGCAGCACGAGGGTTTTCGGGTCACTACTCCAGTGCGGGCCATCGTTGAGTGCGCCGCCGCGGCCGTAGATCAGGATGTGATCGACTCGGCTGTCGCAGATGTCCTGGAGCGGGGGATGTCCAGCCGCCGCCGCCTGCTCCATGCCGCTCAGGAGCTGGGCGCCCGAGCCGAGCTGGGCGTGGAACGCGCCCTGAGAGCGGAGCTGTCGTGAAGGAGAACGGCTACAAGGATGCCGCTGCGCTCCGCCGGGCTCTGGAGGCCAGACTGAAGAGGCAATCCGACGCGGATGGTACTGATCTGGGCCGTCTGCGCCGACGTGTTGTCTTCGACCGGCTAGCGACCCGCCTGTCGGCTGACTCGGAGGGTGAGTGGATCCTCAAGGGGGGTGCCGCGCTCGAATTCCGACTGCGTGACCGGGCGCGGGCAACCAAGGATCTCGACCTTGCCGTAAGGGCCACGGATCTGAACGGCGACACCGTACGTGACGCCCTGCTCGACGCCCTGGGTGAAGATCCGGATGGGGACTGGTTCGCCTTCCGTATCGCCCCGCCGGTAGCCCTCGCCGCAGATGCGGGCGGGCGGCCTGCGTGGCGGTTTTCCGTGGAAGCCCGTTTGGCAGGCAAGCCGTTCGCCGGCATCCGGCTGGACGTCGCGGCTCGTGGTGAGGAGGTGGCGACGACCGAACCTCTTGCGCTACTCGGGGTCCTGGACTTCGCTGGCATCCCGGCGCGCACAATCGAGGCGGTGGACCGGCGCCAGCACTTCGCCGAGAAACTGCACGCCTTCTCCCGCGATTACGGCGATCGCCCCAACACCCGTGTCAAGGATCTCGCCGATCTTGTCCTCTTGATCGAGACTGGCCTGAACCCCGATCGCGAACTGCATGACGTGGTCCGGCATGTATTCACCGTCCGGGCCACGCACTCCTTACCCCACGCTCTCCCTGATCCACCACCTGTATGGCGCGAAACCTATCCGTCTCTCGCCTACGGACTGACCGAAACCGCACCTTCCTTGGACGCCGCGCTCAATCTATTGCGCACCTTCTGGGGCAAGGCTGTCGCCGACACCACCGGAACGGAACTCTGATGCCCATCGAGGACGCGGCTGGCCAACTGGCCATCGACGTACCTGCCCAGCCCAGGAAGCAGACCCGCGCACAGCTGCAGTCCGCCATCAAGTCGGCCCGCGACATCATGCGGAAAGACGCGGGCCTCAACGGCGACCTCGACCGACTGCCACAGCTGTCTTGGATTCTTTTCCTCCGCGCGTTCGACGTGTGCGTGGAGCAGGAGCGGGCTGCTGAAAACCTCGACTACGAACCCGCTATCGAGGTCCCGTACGACTGGGCAAGCTGGGGCGCCAAAGCGGAGTTCACGGGAGACGATTTCCTAGAGTTTGTGAACACCAAGCTCCTCCCCTACCTGCGCGGGCTGAGCAGTGACGATGAGGGCGACCCGCGTAATGTGATCTCCACGATCTTCCAGGAGATCCACAACCGAATGCTCTCCGGCGTCCTGCTGCGTGACCTGGTCAATGTCGTCAATGACATCAGCTTCGAGTCTGCCGACGACATCCACACGATGGCGTACGTTTACGAGTCGATCCTCAAAGAGATGCGCGACGCCGCCGGTGACTCGGGCGAGTTCTACACACCCCGCCCTGTGATCCGCTTCATGGTCGAGCAATCGTTCCTGAAGCTGGGCATGTCGATCCTCGATCCGGCATGTGGGACTGGCGGCTTCCTGGTCGAGGCTTACGACGAACTGCGCGAGCTACCTAAGTCCCAAGTGGAGGTAGCCCAACTACATCGCAACATCCGGGGATTTGAGAAGAAGCCGCTGCCCTATCTACTGGGCATGATGAACCTGCTACTGCACGGCATTGACGTCCCAAATGTAATCCGCACTAATTCACTTGTGCGGATGCGCGAGGAAAGCAGCCCCCGGCACCGCGTAGACGTCATCCTGACCAACCCGCCTTTCGGTGGCGAGGAAGAGAAGTCAGTAGCCGCACGGTTCCAGAAGGCCGGCGTCGGCACTCAGGAGACAGCCTGGCTGTTCCTGTTTTCGGTGATTGAACGCCTCAAGCCTGGGGGTCGCTGCGCGATTGTCCTACCGAACGGCTCGCTCTTCGGCGGCGGGGTCGGCGCCAAGGTCAAAGAAAAACTCATGCGAGAATGCGATCTGCACACTGTGGTCCGGCTCCCACAGGGCGTCTTTGCCCCGTACACCCAGATCCCAGCGAACCTACTCTTCTTCGAGAAGACAGGACCGACGAAGGAGACCTGGTTCTACGAGATCCCGCTGCCGGAAGGACGTCGCGGTTATAGCAAGACCAAACCCATGCGATACGAGGAGTTCACCGCCTGCGTCAACTGGTGGGGCGGCGAAGGCCGGGCAGGGCGGGAGCAAAACGAGCGTGCATGGAAGGTCTCGGCTAAGGAGATCAAGGCAAACGGATACAATCTCGACCTGACCAACCCCCACATCGGTGACGAGCTCGCCCACCGTGCACCAAACGAGCTCATAGACGAGTTGATCAAAACGGAACAGGAGATTCTAGGGCTGCTTGGTGAGCTCAGGGCGGAGCTTGGAAGCCATGGGTAATGATTCTGTCCAGCTGGGTGAAGTCCTTCAACTGGAACGCATTCCGATTGAGGTTGACCAAGACACCGAGTATACGCAGATTGGAATCAGATCGTTCGGCCGGGGAATTTTCCATCGCGACACCGTCACCGGAGCTAACCTTAGCAAGCTACGCTACTTCGAAGTTCATCCAGATAGGCTAATTTTTAGCAATATCATGGCATGGGAAGGTGCAATTGCGCTCTCCGGCGAAGCAGAGCAGGGATGCGTTGGGTCAAGTCGCTTCCTTAGCTACCGAGCGGTTGGAGATATCGACCTTAGGTACCTTAACTACTTCTTCCAGTCTGATCGAGGTCGCGCTCTCGTCGCTGGCGCATCCACCGGCTCAACGGTAAGAAATCAGACACTCCCCCGGGACGCAATCGAAGAAATGTGGGTTCCCATCCTCCATATTGATGAGCAGCGCCGCATCGCCGACAAGCTGGATGCCTCTCTGGGTCGAGTCGACAGCGTGCGAGCTCTGCGCGCGAAGATGACTACCCTTCAGGCAAGCCTAGCGGCGTCGCTTATCACCTCCACTATCGAGTCGGCAACCGAGAACGTTCGAGTGAGTGACGTGATCGAATTCAAGCGGACTCCGATCAAAATCGACCCCGATACCGAGTACCGCAATATCGGAATCCGATCTTTCGGTAGGGGGTTCATTCGGCATCCTCTCACGGCTGGTCGGGATCTGAGCAAGCTCAACTTTTTCACTTTCCCTGAAAATGCTCTTGCGCTCAGCAACCTCATGGCCTGGGAAGGCGGTATTTCAGTGACACGCTCCGAGGACATGGGGTACATCGCGTCCAATAGGTTCTTCTTCTACCTACCAATAGACAACCGAGTTAACATCAGTTATCTGCGACATTTCTTGCTGAGTAAGCAGGGTCAAGCTCTTATCGCTTCTGCGTGCTCCGCAGGAGCAGAGAGAAATCGCACCCTCGGCCGCAAGCGGTTCGAGGAGCTGACCTTCCCCCTGCCTCCTCGCCCTATGCAGGATCGGGTCACTCGCACGCTCGATGCTCTCGCCGAGCGGCTGAACGCCGCCTACTCGGAGCCGGCCCTCGACGCACTACGGCCGTCGATCCTCAATGAGGCATTTATTGGTCAGCTGTGACTGCCACCTAATCCAGGAAGCGCAACTCGACCGCTGCTGCCCTTTCCCGCAGGCGGGTAGCCAAGCGGCGGTCGGAGGTTCTTGGTGTGGGGTCACCGGTGGGGTGGTTGTGCTCGACGCCAAAGGACGCGCCGCCGGAGGTCAGGGCGAGGGCAAGGGATTAACGGACTGGGATGAGGCTGCGATCAGTCACACTCCCAGTGAGACGAGTGGTATGGAGCACCGCGCTTCACGCATCGCAGAACAGAACGACACCCCGCTCGTAGTTCACAGCCCGCGGAGCAGGGGCCCGGCCGTTGCGGCAAGAACAGCGATCATTGTGACGCGTCAACGATTAGTGCCACTGCCGTTGGCCGCGCGGCGGGCGGGTTGGAACGCAGCAGCACCGGGCGGCCTCAGCGGGCCCCATCCCCCATAACGCAATGGGCTTCTGAGGGCCAGCACGAGCCAGTCCCCGGGGCTCGCCAGCCAGCTCTACCACATCGCGTCCTTGTCTCCCGGAGCCCAAGAGCAGTGCCGGTAGCTCCCTACCAGCCAGTGCCTCTGCGAGCAGGCCCCACAGTCGCTCGCGTAGCCGGTCGACAACCGGCATGTCGGTGACCCGCATCTACGGCACCCGCTCAGTCCGCGGAGTCCCGGTCGATCGGCTCGTCGGCGGTGTCTCCGTCCCCCTCGGCATCATCGGGCACCGCAACGTAGTCCCTAGCTCCTTCCGCCGACGTACCGATGAGCATCATGAGCCTTTGATGCAGCGTGTCGGAGCGAGCTTGGAGGAAGGTCTCATAGTCGTCTCGCAGGGCGGCCTCGAAGGCCACATCGTTGACGAGGCAAGTGGCGAGGCGCGCCCGGATCGTCTCCGCCCCCTGCGTCGCGCAGAGATCCTTGAGGTATACCGACGGAGGTTGATCGCTGATGTAGATGTTGGTGACTGAGCTCAGCATGATCAGGTTGGCGCAGACGTTGGCACGGCTCTGACCCAGCCCTTGCCGCTTCAGGAAAGCCCGCGGAAAGAAGTGATGGAACTCCTTGTCGTTCTGCCACGACAGTGCCCGGTCAGTATCGATACGTCGGCCGTGTCGCAGGTCCACCGGATGCGCTTCCGCAAGTAGCAGGCCAAGCAACTTGGACGGCGCGTTCGTCGTACGGAACTGGCTCCGTCGCCACAGCACACTCCGTGGAATGCCTGCCCCGACCTCGATATCGGCGCTGTCACCTCGCGCGAAGGCGTTTACTGCCTCGCGGTCGTCAGCCATCTGACGAGAGTTCCACCCCTTGAAGTACTCACCACTGGCGGTCAGCCAGAACCACCGTTCGATCGCATCGAACTGGGCGGCCGTTGGCTTCGGCAGCTGCCTGAAGACCTCCACCAGAACGGCGAATTGGTTGTAATAGGGCAGGGCGCTGGCCCGGGGGGTGCGAATCTGTGTGGTCAGGAAGTCCACGGCGCGCTTCGCCGCCTCCCCTGCAGATTCCACGGCACGCTCCAGGTCCTGGCGCGACAGATCCCGCATCCGGTTCATGTCATCGCGGGAGAAGCCGAACCCCGCCGCCGCCGAGATCGTACGGAGCATTGTCTTGGTGTCGACCCGACCGTACCGCTTCCGATCAAGCACCTCGAGAAGGGTGTCGATCTCATCCTTCAGATCGAACTCAGGGCTCCACGTCGCCGCGCGCATGAGGTCGACAACCGTGAGCGGCGTCGCCGTGCTGTTGATCCGCTCGAAGACCTTCGCGACTTCTGAAGACGGCATGCCTCGCAGCGTGATGACAGCAACCTGGTAGTTCGAAAAGCGGTTGTAGAGAGCTTTGGCGCGCTCCTGAAGCTCTTGAGAACCAGCCTTCGCAGCACGGTCAGCGAACTCAAATCCGTCGGAGAGCAGGCGTAGAGGCATCACGTGAGCCGGCGGCTCATCGAGTGTACTCTCGTGCCGGAATTCTTGTCGCTCCAAGTCGTAGACGATGTTCCAGAGGCTGTCAGGGTCGTCGCGAGGCTCCCAGTGAAGAGCACCACAGACCGTGGCCAGGCGCTGCTGGCCATCCAGGATGTAGTTGACCGGATACCCATGCCGTTGCTCTTCCACGGCAAGCCCACCGACAGTGCGTTCGCTGGCGAGCTGCTCGGTGCTCTGCCAGAGGAGGATGCTCCCGATGGGATAGTTCCGGGAGACGGAGTCGAGCAGATCCAAGATCTGCTGCCGCGTCCACACGAAGTTCCGCTGGAACTTCGGCAGCACGATGTCTCCTTCCAACACCCGGTCCACGACGGTCACCAGTCGGGGCACATTGGAGTCTGGATCCTGTGCCTTGCGCCTCTGATCAGCAGCGGTCGCCATCGGTTCCCCCTTCGTTCACAGAGCGCCCAGTCTAGGAGGCCCCTCTGACACAGGGGCCTCTGCGGAGCTGGGACAGCACGCCGTTCCTGGAACCAACCAGCGCCATCAATGTGACGGGACGTTATGAAGCAGGAGGATTGCATCCGACCACGTGGAGACACGACAACGAACGTGTGCCTTAGAGGGCATCTGATCAACGTTCATGCAGTTGTGGGTGGGATGCCCGTTTCGATTCGCCAGGTTGGTGCGGATTCTCCGGTGAGTTCGCGGCTCATTTTGTTAGCCATCGCCCAGTGGATCATCGTCCGGGATCTCTGTGGCAGGGCTTCGTAGTCACGAGCCAGACGGCGGTGCTGCATCAGCCAGCCGAAGGTCCGCTCGATCACCCACCTCTTGGGCAGTGGATGGAAGCCCTTCTCTTTCGGTCGTTGCACCACCTCCACGTCGATCCCGAGGCGGGCGCCGTGCTGGATGACGCCGGTCTGGTAGCCGCCATCGGCCCAGACCTTGGTCACGCTCGGATGGGCCGTTGCCAGCTCGGTCAAGACCTGTTTGCCGCCGGTGGAGTCGTGTACGGAAGCGGCGGTGACAAGGACGGCCAGGACGAGTCCGAGGGTGTCGGTGATCAGGTGGCGCTTGCGTCCTTTGATCTTCTTGCCGGCGTCTATGCCCTGACTGGTCTGGGCGACGTTTCCCGAGGTCTTCACGCTCTGAGCGTCCACTACGGCCGCGGACGGCTCCACTGTTCGGGCGTTCGCCCGGCGGGTTCTATCCCGAAGCAGGTCGTGGACCTGCTCGGTGGTTCCGTCCGCCTCCCACTTGGCGAAGTAGTCGTAGACGGTCTTGAACGGCGGGAAATCGTGCGGCAGGTACACGGGATCCCGGTGCGGTTGACGTAGAGGATCGCGTTCACGATCTCTCTCAGATCGTGCACCCGCGCTGCCGCCCCAGGCCCGGAACGGGCTGCCCGCCAGGCAACGAACACGGGCTCAATCAACGCCCAGCGGGCATCGGAGACGTCACTGCGATACGCACGTCGAGCACTCATGCCCCTGGCAACGACCGTCGACGCCTCCAGTCACAAGAACATCCCAAAACACCAACAACCTAGATTAGATGCCCTCTTAGGCGCGCCGCCGTCTTTGCGGTCTCTCGCGACACCCACTCCGCACGAAGCGCCCGCACGTCCAGGACAGCCTGACCGTCGACCACGTCTAGGTCCCGAGCTACGGCCGACCAGGGTTGCCGCTGCCCGGATTCCATGCGTTGGTGATCTCCTCGGCAGGATCCGAGCTCCGGCACCCTGTCCGGCAGCAGGCTTGGTTGCGACTACCAAGGCGGATCAACGAGCGGTGCACTGGGAGCCGGCTGACCGTCCTGTGGGTCGAGGCCTTGAGCAGTGCCGTTCTCCGGGTCCCACGGCCGAACGTCACGGTGCTCCGGTACGCACTCTCACGGATCACGGCGCCGGAGGCTGTGGGGTGGATCACAGGGGCCGGACGGGGTCGGGCTTGCGGCGTCTGGGTGACTTGGGCGTGTCGGTCCATTCGCGTCCAAACACTCTGTCCAAACAATGGAGGGACGCGGAAGCGAAGGCTCTGTGCAAGCACGGTGAGAGTCGTCTGACCAGGGAAAGTCCCTGGTCAGATCGATTCTGCTGCACCTTGCGGTGGTGGGGCGGGTGGGACTCGAACCCACGGCCGACGGATTATGAGTCCGCTGCTCTAACCGGCTGAGCTACCGCCCCGGACGGTGACGCGCGTACATCTGTGCGCGCCGTCTGCCGCAGCATAGCCGCTCATACGATCTCCTGCTCCGGATGATCGGCTCTGCTCACGGTGGAAGACTCCGGGGCGGGCCGGACGGTTCCACCGGACGCGAAAAAGGACCCCGAAGGGTCCTCTTCCGTGTGGCTCCCCCGGCTGGACTCGAACCAGCAACCCTCCGGTTAACAGCCGAATGCTCTGCCAATTGAGCTACAGGGGATCGCGCTCCCCCGACTGGACTCGAACCAGTAACCTGCCGGTTAACAGCCGGCTGCTCTGCCAATTGAGCTACAGGGGATTGCTGCGTGTGCACCGAACGGACCCGGTCCGGAAGACTCCGGGTGGGCGCTCGCTCGCTGCGAGACATACATTAGCGCAAGCAGGGGGGTGCTCCGCCAATCGGTATCCCCAGGGTCTCCAGGGAAGGAACGAGCCGTGCGGTACAAGCTGACGTTCGTCGCGGGACTTGCCCTCGGGTACGTGTTCGGGACGCGTGCCGGGCGTGAACGTTACGAGCAGTTGAGGAAGGCCGCGAAGGGGTTCTCCGAGAACCCCGCCGTGCGCAACGCCGCCGAGTCCGCCGCGCAGAGCGGGCGGCAGTTCGCGGGGAAGGCCGCGCACGTGGTGGGCGACCGGGTCGGTGACCGGCTGCCGCCCTCCGTGACCGACCGGGTGCACGCGCTGCGGGAACGCGGGCGCGCCAACGGACGGGTCCGCGGGGACGACGACTGGGGCACCAGCAACACCTGACCCCGGCGGACCGCCCCGCCGGGGTCCGAAGTGCGGCAGAATCATGTGTCATGGGGATAGTCGCCGGACTGGACAGCTCTGCGGAGTTCACACGCATCGTCGTCTGTGACACGGATACGGGTGCCGTGCTGCGGCAGGGGTACGCCCCCCACCCCGGCGAGCCGAAGGCCGCCGACGTCGACCCGCAGTCCTGGCTGCTCTCGCTCGGGGAGGCCGCCACCGGCGGGCTCCTGGAGGGTGTGGAGGCCATCGGTGTCTCCGCGCAGCAGCACGGGGTCGTCCCGCTCGACGCGCAGGGCGCCCTGGTGCGCCCCGCGCTGGTCGGCAACGACCGGCGGGCGCAGGTCGCCGCCGCGGAGCTCGTGGAGTCGCTGGGCGGGCGGGCGGCCTGGAGCGAGGCGGTCGGCACCGTCCCGAGGGCCGGGCTGCCGGTCGCCAAGCTGCGCTGGCTGGCGCGTACCGAACCCGAGCAGGCCCGGCGGGTGGCCATGGTGCTCCAGCCGCACGACTGGCTGGTCTGGCAGCTCCTCGGCCGGCCCGTCCGCCGGACCACCGACCGGGGGGCGGCCTCCGGCACCGGCTACTGGTCCGCCCGCACCGGCGCGTACCGTCCCGACCTGGTCGAGCTGGCCCTCGGGCACCAGGCCGCGCTGCCGGAGGTCCTCGGTCCGGCCGAGCCCGCCGGTACGACGCCCGAGGGGCTGCTGATCTCGGCCGGCACGGGCGAGACGATGGCCGCCGCCCTCGGTCTGGGGCTCGGCGCGGGGGACGCGGTCGTGTCGCTGGGCGCCTCCGGTTCCGTGATGGCCGTCCACCACGAGGCGCTCGCCGAGCCCGGCGGGGCCATCACCTCCTTCGCCGACGCCGCCGGCATGCACCTGCCGGTCGTGTCCACCTCCAACGCGGTACGGGCCCTGCGCGGCACAGCCGAGATGCTCGGGGTCGACTCCCTGGAGGAGCTCTCCGCCCTCGCCCTGAAGTCGACGCCCGGCGCCTCCGGGCTGGTCCTGCTGCCCTATCTGGAGGGTGAGCGGACCCCGAACCTGCCGCACACCGCCGGGACGCTGAGCGGGCTGCGACGGGAGTCGATGAAGCCCGAGCACCTGGCGCGGGCCGCGTTCGAGGGCATGCTGTGCGCGCTGACCGACGCGATGGACGTGCTGCGGGGGCGCGGGGTCGAGGTCCGGCGGGTCTTCCTGCTGGGCGCGGCGGCGGCCCTGCCGGCGGTGCAGGCGCTGGCGCCCGCCCTGTTCGGCGCGCGGGTCGTCGTCCCGCAGCCGGCCGATTACGCGGCGCTGGGCGCGGCCCGGCAGGCGGCCTGGGCGCTCGGCGTGGCGCGCGGCACCCTCGCCCCGACCGCCCCGCCGGCCTGGCAGGGCGCCGCCGCCCAGGTCCTGGAGCCGGGCGACGACCTGCCGGTGGGCCAGTCGGTCCGGCAGCAGTACGTCGCCACCCGGGAGCAGATCCACCCCGGGGCCTTCGCCGGCTGAGAGGGGCGGGGCGCGCGGCCCGCTCCGTACCCCTTCTTCCGCGCGGTCGGGGGCGACCGGCACCGGCGAAGGAGTGACGCGGGGACGCGGCGCGGAAAACCGAGTCGTATCGGCCCGGGGGTGCGGGCGATAGTAGGAGCCGTGCTCATAAGACTTCTCCGAACCCACCTCCGGCCGTATCGAAAACCCATCGCCCTGCTCGTCCTGCTCCAGTTCCTGGCGACCTGCGCGAGCCTCTATCTGCCGACCCTGAACGCCGACATCATCGACAACGGTGTCGTGCACGGGGACACCGGTTACATCCTGCGGTTCGGGGCGCTGATGATCGGCGTCTCCGTCGTCCAGGTGCTCTGCAACATCGGGGCCGTCCACTTCGGCGCGCGGACCGCCTCCGCGCTCGGCCGGGACGTGCGCGCCGCCGTGTTCGACCGGGTGCAGTCCTTCTCGGCGCGTGAGGTGGGCCAGTTCGGCGCGCCCTCGCTGATCACCCGGACCACCAACGACGTGCAGCAGGTCCAGACGCTGGTCCTGATGGCGTTCACGCTCATGGTGACCGCGCCCATCATGTGCGTCGGCGGCATCGTGATGGCGCTCGGCCAGGACGTGCCGCTCTCCGGTGTGCTGCTCGCCGTGGTGCCGGTGCTGGGCGTCTCGGTCTCGCTGATCGTGCGCCGGATGCGGCCGCTGTTCCGGACCATGCAGGTGCGGCTCGACACGGTGAACCGGGTGCTGCGCGAGCAGATCACCGGCAACCGCGTCATCCGCGCCTTCGTGAAGGACGGGTACGAGCAGGAGCGCTTCCGGGGCGCCAACGCCGAGCTGACGGACGTGTCGATGGCGACCGGCCGGCTGATGGCGCTGATGTTCCCGACCGTGATGACGATCGTGAACGTCTCCAGCGTGGCCGTCGTCTGGTTCGGCGCGCACCGCATCGACAGCGGCGGGATGGAGATCGGCGCGCTGACCGCCTTCCTCGCCTATCTGATGCAGATCGTGATGGCGGTGATGATGGCCACCTTCATGTTCATGATGGTGCCGCGGGCGGAGGTGTGCGCCGAGCGCATCGAGGAGGTCCTGTCGACCTCGTCCAGTGTGGTGCCGCCGGCCGACCCGGTGCGGACGCTGGACCGGCGCGGGCACCTGGAGGTCAGGGGCGCCGGTTTCCGCTATCCCGGCGCGGAGGAGTCGGTCCTCAAGGACGTGGAGCTGGTGGCGCGGCCCGGGGAGACCACGGCGATCATCGGCTCGACGGGCAGCGGCAAGTCGACGCTGCTCGGTCTGGTGCCGCGGCTGTTCGACGCGACGGACGGCGAGGTGCTCGTCGACGGCGTGGACGTGCGGCGGCTCGACCCGCGGCTGATGGCGCGGACGGTGGGGCTCGTCCCGCAGAAGCCGTATCTCTTCTCGGGGACGGTGGCGACCAACCTGCGGTACGGGAAGCCGGACGCGACCGACGAGGAGCTGTGGCGCGCGCTGGAGGTGGCCCAGGCCGCCGACTTCGTACGGAAGCTGGAGCACGGGCTGAACGCGCCGATCGCGCAGGGCGGCACGAACGTGTCCGGCGGGCAGCGGCAGCGGCTGGCGATCGCGCGGACGCTGGTGCAGAGGCCGGAGATCTATCTCTTCGACGACTCCTTCTCCGCCCTCGACTACGAGACGGACGCGCTGCTGCGGGCCGCGCTGGCCGAGGAGACGGCGGACGCGACCGTGGTGATCGTCGCCCAGCGGGTGTCGACCATCCGGGACGCGGACCGGATCGTGGTGCTGGACGAGGGCCGGGTCGTCGGCACCGGCCGGCACCACGAGCTGATGGCGGGGAACGAGACGTACCGGGAGATCGTGCTCTCCCAGCTGACCGAGGCGGAGGCAGCCTGATGGCCGGTCCTGGCGGACGCATGATGGCCGGGGGCGCCCCGGGTGAGCGGTCCATGGACTTCAAGGGTTCGGGGAAGCGGCTGCTGCGGCAGCTGGCGCCGGAGCGCGGGGCGCTGTGGATGATGGTGCTCACCTGTCTGCTGGCGGTGGTGGGCTCGGTGGTCGGGCCGAAGATCCTCGGCCGGGCGACCGACCTCGTCTTCGCCGGTGTCGTCGGACGGCAGATGCCCGAGGGGTCGACGAAGGCCGAGGCGATCGAGCGGCTGCGGGCCTCGGGCGACGGCGGGATGGCGGACATGCTGTCCGGCGTCGACTTCGTCCCGGGCCGGGGCATCGACTTCGGCGCGGTCGGCGGGGTGCTGCTGTGGGTCCTGGCGATCTACGTGGCGGCGGGCCTGCTGATGCTGGTCTCGACCCGTATGTCGATCCTGGTGATCAACCGGACGGTCTACCGGATGCGGGAGGACGTGCAGCGGAAGCTGGCGCGGCTGCCGCTGTCGTACTTCGACAAGGCGAAGCGCGGGGAGGTGCTGTCGCGGGCGACCAACGACATCGACAACATCTCGCAGACGCTCCAGCAGTCGATGGGCCAGCTGATCAACTCGCTGCTGACCATCGTCGGCGTGCTGGCGATGATGTTCTGGATCTCGCCGCTGCTGGCGCTGGTGGCGCTGGTGACGGTGCCCGTGTCGGTGGTGGTCGCGGCCCGGATCGGCAAGCGGTCGCAGCCGCACTTCGTGCAGCAGTGGAAGTCCACGGGCGCGCTGAACGCGCACGTGGAGGAGATGTACAGCGGGCACGCCCTGGTGAAGGTCTTCGGGCGGCAGGACGAGTCGGCGCGGGACTTCCGCGAGCAGAACGAGGCGCTGTACGAGGCCGGGTTCAAGGCGCAGTTCAACAGCGGCGTCATGCAGCCGGTGATGTTCTTCGTGTCGAACATCAACTATGTGCTGGTGGCCGTGGTCGGCGGGCTGCGGGTGGCGAGCGGCACGCTCTCCATCGGTGACGTGCAGGCCTTCATCCAGTACTCGCGCCAGTTCTCCATGCCGCTGACGCAGGTCGCGTCGATGGCGAACCTGCTGCAGTCGGGTGTGGCCTCGGCGGAGCGGATCTTCGAGCTGCTCGACGCCGAGGAGCAGGAGCCGGACGCTCCGGCGGCCGAGCTGCCGGCCGGTCTCAAGGGCAAGGTGGCCCTGGAGCACGTGTCCTTCCGTTACGAGCCGGACAAGCCGCTGATCGAGGACCTGTCGCTCACGGTGGAGCCGGGGCAGACGGTCGCGATCGTCGGGCCGACCGGGGCGGGGAAGACGACCCTGGTCAACCTGCTGATGCGGTTCTACGAGGTGACGGGCGGCCGGATCACCCTCGACGGGGTGGACATCGCGGGCATGACCCGGGAGCAGCTGCGGGCCGGGATCGGCATGGTCCTCCAGGACACCTGGCTGTTCGGCGGGACGATCGCGGAGAACATCGCGTACGGCGCGACGCGTGAGGTGAGCCGGGCGGAGATCGAGGAGGCGGCGCGCGCCGCGCACGCCGACCGGTTCGTCCGTACGCTGCCCGACGGGTACGACACGGTCATCGACGACGAGGGTTCGGGCGTCAGCGCCGGTGAGAAGCAGCTGATCACCATCGCGCGGGCGTTCCTGTCGGATCCGGTGATCCTGGTCCTGGACGAGGCGACGAGTTCGGTCGACACCCGGACCGAGGTGCTCATCCAGAAGGCGATGGCGCGCCTGGCCCACGGGCGGACCTCGTTCGTGATCGCGCACCGGCTCTCCACGATCCGGGACGCGGACGTGATCCTGGTGATGGAGGACGGCTCGATCGTCGAGCAGGGCACGCACGAGGAGCTGCTGGCGTCGGGCGGGGCCTACGCCCGGCTGTACGCGGCGCAGTTCGCGCAGGCGGTGGCCGAGGTCGACTGACCCTCCGCCGGCGGATCGTCCCCGGGGTGGCCCGTGCCGCGTGACGCGGCACGGGCCTCTCGTCGTGGGGGCACCGGGTTCGGCCGGGGTGTCGCTCCGGCTCAGTCGAGGTAGCCGCGCAGCTGGTCCGCGTAGGTGTGGTCGCGGAGTTTGCCGAGGGTCTTGGACTCGATCTGGCGGATGCGTTCGCGGGTGACGCCGAAGATCTGGCCGATCTCCTCCAGGGTGCGGGGCCGGCCGTCGTCGAGGCCGTAGCGGAGCTGGACGACCTGCCGTTCGCGTTCCCCGAGGGTGGAGAGGACGTCCTCCAGGTGGCGGCGGAGGAGCAGGAAGGCGGCGGACTCGACGGGTGAGGCGGCGTCGCCGTCCTCGATGAGGTCGCCGAGGGCGACGTCCTCCTCCTCGCCGACGGGGGCGTGGAGGGAGACGGGTTCCTGGGCGAGGCGGAGCACCTCCCCGACCCGTTCCGGGGGGAGGCCGAGGTGGGCGGCGACCTCCTCGGGGGTGGGTTCGTAGCCGCGTTCCTGGAGCATGCGGCGCTGGACCCGGATGACCCGGTTGATGAGTTCGACGACGTGGACGGGGACGCGGATGGTCCGGGCCTGGTCGGCGAGGGCCCGGGACATCGCCTGGCGGATCCACCAGGTGGCGTAGGTGGAGAACTTGTAGCCGCGCGCGTAGTCGAACTTCTCGACGGCCCTGATGAGGCCGAGGTTTCCTTCCTGGACGAGGTCGAGCATGGTCAGGCCGCGGCCGACGTACCGTTTGGCGATGGAGACGACGAGGCGGAGGTTGGCCTCGATGAGCTTGCGTTTGGCGATCCGGCCGAGGACGACGATGCGGTCCAGGTCGTGGGCGAGCCGGGTGTCCAGGTCCGGGGCGCGGGCGAGTTTCTCCTCGGCGAAGAGGCCGGCCTCGATGCGGCGGGCCAGGTCGACCTCTTCCTCCGCGGTGAGGAGCGGGATGCGGCCGATCTCGCGCAGGTACTGGCGGAAGAGGTCGTCGGAGGGGCCGTTGCCGCCGGGTTCGGGCCGTCGGCGGGAGCGCTGGAGCGGTATCTCCGGTGCGGCGGCCAGGTCGGTGGGGGACGGCTCCTGGGGCACGGTCTGGGTCTGCACGGGGGGCGACCTCCGGGGTGGGTGATCGCTGCCGGTACGGGGGGTGGGCAGCGGGACGGCACCGTGACCCAGTGTGGGGTACGACACACCGCCGCCACGAGGGGCGTGCGGTGACTTTTTGAGACCGGTGGGTCACCGACCGTCAGAGGGCGGCGGCTCCCTGATTGCGGAGGGACTGCCCGTACTGGGTGAGCACCCACAGCTCGTTCTGGACGGCGGCGACGCGGTCGGGGTCGCCGTGGGCGCCGAGGCGGGCGAGGGTGCCCTGGACGTCGCGGATGCGGCGGTCGACGGCGCGGAGCCGGACGGTGACGAGCTGGTCGCCGGCGTAGGCCTCGTCGACGGTCTTGGCGAAGATCGGTTCGACGGCGAGTTCGGTGACGAGGGCGCGGACGGTGTCGTCGGGGGCGGCCTCGCGGACGGCGGCGAGGTAGTCGGCGGGTGCGCCGGTGGCGCCGCCGGCGTCCTGGATGCACTGGCGGACGGCCGCGTAGGGCGGGGCGGTGAACTCGTCGATGCCGTAGGCGTCGAAGGCCGGGGAGACGAGCGCCGGGTACTGGAGGGCGAGCTTGAGGAGTTCCCGCTCGGTACGGTGCGCGGGGCTGCGCAGGTTGAGCGCGGGTCCGGTGGGCGCGGCGGGTGCCCGGACCGGGGCGGGTGCCTGCCGGTGGCGGGCGGGTTCCTGGCCGGGGCCCTTGCCGCCGCCCTGGCGCTGCCAGCGGGCGATCTGGGCGACGCGGCGGACGACGAACTGGGTGTCGAGGATGCCGAGCATGCCGGCGAGCTGGACGGCGACCTCGTGCTGGGAGGCGACGTTCTTGATGCGGGCGACGACGGGGGCGGCCTCGTCCAGTGCGGCGGCCCGGCCGGAGGGGATCTCCAGGTCGTAGCGGTTCACGATCTGGCGCAGCGCGAACTCGAAGAGGGGCGTGCGGGGCTGGACGAGTTCGGCGACGGCCTCGTCGCCCTTGGCGAGGCGCAGGTCGCAGGGGTCCATGCCGTCGGGGGCGATGGCGATGTAGGTCTCGGCGGCGAACTTCTGGTCGTCCTCGAAGGCGCGCAGGGCGGCCTTCTGGCCGGCGGCGTCGCCGTCGAAGGTGAAGATCACGCGGGCCGAGCCGTTGTCCATGAGGAGCCGGCGGAGGATCTTGATGTGGTCGCCGCCGAAGGCGGTGCCGCAGGTCGCGATGGCGGTGGTGACGCCGGCGAGGTGGCAGGCCATGACGTCGGTGTAGCCCTCGACGACGACCGCGCGGCTGGTCTTGGCGATCTCCTTCTTGGCGAGGTCGATGCCGTAGAGGACCTGCGACTTCTTGTAGATCGGGGTCTCGGGGGTGTTGAGGTACTTGGGCCCGTTGTCGTCCTCGCGGAGCTTGCGCGCGCCGAAGCCGACGACGTCGCCGCCGACGTCCTTGATGGGCCACATGAGCCGCCCGCGGAAGCGGTCGATGGGACCGCGGCGGCCGTCCTGGGAGAGGCCGGAGAGGATCAGTTCCCGGTCGGAGAAGCCCTTGCCGCGCAGGTAGCGGGTGAGGTGGTCCCAGCCGGCCGGGGAGTAGCCGACGCCGAAGTGCTCGGCGGCGGCCTGGTCGAAGCCGCGCTCGGCGAGGAACGCGCGGCCGATCTCGGCCTCGGGCGAACCGAGTTGTTCGGCGTAGTAGCGGGCGGCGATGGTGTGGGCCTCGACCAGGCGGACGCGCTCGCCGCGCTGGTGGCCGGGGTTGTAGCCGCCTTCCTCGTACCGCAGGGTGATGCCCGCCTTGGCGGCGAGGCGCTCGACCGTCTCCGAGAAGGAGAGGTGGTCGATCTTCATCACGAAGGCGATGGTGTCGCCGCCTTCCTGGCAGCCGAAGCAGTGGAAGAGTCCCTTGCTGGGGCTGACCTGGAAGGAGGGCGACTTCTCGTCGTGGAAGGGGCAGAGGCCCTTGAGGTTTCCGCCACCGGCGCTGCGGAGCTGGAGGTACTCGGACACGACGGCGTCGATCGGGACCGCGTCCCGGACCGCCTTCACGTCGTCATCGTTGATCCTGCCTGCCACGCGTGAAGTCTACGGGTGGCGCGGGACTACTCGGCGAGGCTCTCCAGGGGTACGGAGGGGTCGGCGAGGGCCTCCGGGTCCACGGCCGCCCGGGAGCGGATGAGGCGCTGCACGGGGTCTGTGACGTCCCACACGTTCACGTTCATGCCGGCCAGCACGCGGCCCTGCTTCAGCCAGAAGGCGATGAACTCGCGCTTGCCGGTGTCGCCGCGGACGACGACCTGGTCGTACGAGCCGGGCGGCGCCCAGCCGGAGTACTCCATGCCGAGGTCGTACTGGTCGGTGAAGAAGTACGGCACGCGGTCGTAGGAGACGGTGTGCCCGAGCATGGCGCGGGCGGCGGCGGGGCCGCCGTTGAGGGCGTTGGCCCAGTGCTCGACGCGGAGCCGGGTGTGGAGGAGGGGGTGGTGGGCGGCGGCCACGTCACCGGCGGCGTAGATGTCGGGGTCGGAGGTGCGCAGCGACTCGTCGACGGCGATGCCGCCGCCGTCGGCGCGGTCGACCAGGGCGAGTCCGGAGTTCTCGGCGAGGGCGGTGCGGGGGGCGGCACCGATGGCGGCGAGGACGGCGTGGGCGGGGTGTTCCTCGCCGTCGTCGGTGCGGACGGCGAGGACCATGCCGTCCTGGCCGACGATCTCGGTGATCCGGGCGCCGAAGTGGAAGCGGACGCCGTGGCCGGTGTGGAGGTCGGCGAAGATCTGGCCGAGTTCGGGGCCGAGGACCCGGTGGAGCGGGGTGGGGTCGGATTCGACGACGGTGACCTCGGCGCCGTAGCCCCGGGCGGCGGCGGCGACCTCCAGGCCGATCCAGCCGGCGCCGGCGATCACGAGGTGGCCGTTGTCGCGGCCGAGGCCGGCGAGGACCTGGCGGAGCCGGTCGGCGTGGGCGAGCCGGCGCAGGTGGTGGACGCCGGCGAGTCCGGTACCGGGGACGTCGAGGCGGCGCGGCTCTGAGCCGGTGGCCAGGAGCAGCTTGTCGTAGCGGATGACGGTGTTGTCGCCGAGGCGGACGGTGTGTTCCTCGCGGTCGACGGCGGTGACGGGCTGCCCGAGGTGGAGCTCGATGTCGTGGGCGGCGTACCAGGCGGGGTCGTGGACGAAGGCGCTGTCGCGGTCCTTGGCACCGGTGAGGTAGCCCTTGGAGAGGGGTGGGCGCTCGTAGGGGTGGTCGCGTTCGTCACCGATGAGGATCACCCGGCCGTGGAATCCCTCCGCGCGCAAGGTCTCCGCCGCCTTGGCGCCGGCCAGGCCTCCTCCGACGATGACAAAGGTCTGATCTGCGTCGACCACGTCGATTCCTCCTCGTTGCGACCGCTTCCAACCTACGCCCCCGGGAGTTGTCCGGGCCGTACCGGCCGGGGGCGTGCCTGCGAGCGTCCCGCACGGGCGGGAGTGACGGAAGAGGGCGTCCCCGGCCCCGGTGCCGGGGGAAGGGGGCGTCGTCAGGCCCGGTGGGGGTGGAGGCGGGCGTGCAGGGCGCGGGCGGAGGCATCGGTGAGGGAGGCGATCTGGTCGACGATCACCCGCTTGCGGGCGCGGTCGTCGGGCGCGGCGTCGAAGAGGGCCTTGAACTGCGGTTCGAGGCCGTCGGGGGCGCGGGCGACGAGGGCCTCGGCCAGTTCCGCGACGACGATCCGCTGGTCGGCGCGGAGGGCCTCCTGTTCGGCGCGCTGCATGACGTACCGGTCGGCGACGGCCTTGAGGACGGCGCACTCGTTGCGGGTGGCGCGGGGGACGACGAGTTCGGCGCCGTAGCGGGTGAGGCGGCCGGAGCCGTACGCCTGCCGGGTGGCGCCCTCGGCGGCGAGGCAGAAGCGGCCGATGAGCTGGCTGGTGGCGTCCTTGAGGCGGGCCTGGGCGACGGCGGAGCCGTCGTAGCCGTGCGGCCACCACTCCTGCTCGACGAGCCGGTCGAGCGCCTCGGCCAGCTCCTGCGGGTCGGTGTCCTCGGGTACGTAGCGGCCGAGGGCGACGGCGAAGATGTCGGCGCGCTCGGGCTCGGCGAGCAGCAGGTTGGGGTCGATGTGCCCGGCGTGCAGGCCGTCCTCGAAGTCGTGGACGGAGTAGGCGACGTCGTCGGACCAGTCCATGACCTGGGCCTCGAAGCACTTGCGGTCGGCGGGGGCGCCGCGCCGGGCCCACTCGAAGACCGGCAGGTCGTCCTCGTACACACCGAACTTGGGCGAGCCGGGGTCGGTGGGGTGGCCGCCCCGGGGCCAGGGGTACTTGGTGGCGGCGTCGAGGGCTGCCCGGGTGAGGTTGAGGCCGACGCTGACGGGTTCGCCGCCGGCGTCCCTGACGAAGCGCTTGGGCTCGATGCGGGTGAGGAGGCGGAGCGACTGGGCGTTGCCCTCGAAGCCGCCGCAGTCCTTGGCGACGTCGTTGAGGGCCTGCTCGCCGTTGTGTCCGAACGGCGGGTGGCCCATGTCGTGCGAGAGACAGGCGGCCTCCACCAGGTCGGGGTCGCAGCCGAGTGCGGCGCCGAGCTCCCGGCCGACCTGGGCGCACTCCAGGGAGTGGGTGAGCCGGGTGCGGGGGCTGGCGTCCCAGGCGTGGCCGCGGGTGCCGGGCGTGACGACCTGGGTCTTGCCGGCGAGCCTGCGCAGCGCGGCGGAGTGCAGGACGCGGGCGCGGTCGCGCTGGAAGGCGGTGCGGCCGGGCCGTTTGTCGGGCTCGGTGGCCCACCGCTCGGTGGCGGCCTGGTCGTAGCCGGGGGTGTTGTGGGCCGGGGGTTCCGTGATGCCTTCCATGGGTCGACGGTAACCGGAGGGGCCGACAGAAGCGCTCAGATGGCGGCGAGTTCTCGTACGGGGAGGGTGGGGCGGCCGGTGACGGCGCGGTCGTAGCGGTGCAGGACGAGCCGGGCGAGGGCGGGGTGGGCGCCCAGCGGTTCGGCGGCGATCCAGGGGGCGTGGGCGGCGCTGCGGGTGGCGAAGAGGCCGGGCGCGGTGAAGCAGGAGGCGACGGCGGTCCGGTGGCGGCCCCGGGCGGCGAGGGCGCGCAGGGCCTCGGGGACGGTGGGGGCGGCGGCGGAGGCGTACGCGGGGAGGACGGGCACGCCGCCGAGGCGCTCGCCGAGGAGGGCGGCGATCCGGCGGAGGGTGGCGGCGGAGCGGGGGTCGCGGGAGCCGGCGGAGGCGAGGACGACGCCGGTGGCGCGGGAGGCGGAGTCCGCGGGTGTCCACCCGGCCAGGGTGAGGCGGTCGGCGAGGGCCTCGACGAGCAGGGGGTGGGCGCCGAGGGGTTCGGCGGCGCGGGCGCGGAGGGCGGGCACGGCGGCGAGGGCGGCGGGCAGGTCGTGGGTGACGTGGTGGCCGGGGGCGAGGAGGAGGGGGACGAGGACGGCCTCCCGGCCCGTCGCGGCGAGCTCCGCGAGGACGTCGGGCAGGAGCGGGGCGTTCAGCTCGATGTGGGCGAGGCGTACGTCGAGCCCGGGCCGCAGCTCGCGTACCCGCCGCAGGAGCCGGGCGAGGGTGTCCCGGGCGCGCGGGTCGCGGCTGCCGTGGCCGACGGCGACGAGGACGGGGCGCCGGCCGGGGGCGTGCCACGGCGCGGGGGCGGCCGGGGCGGGACCCGGGCCGGGGGCGGGCTCGCGGGGGGTGCGGGGAGCGTGGGTGCGGGGCATGGTGGGGACCTCCTCCTCGGGCTTCCGCGTCGGGGGGCCGTACGGACGCACCGCGCCGAGCTGGGTTCCGAGCTGGTCGGTGAACCGGCCGAGCAGCCCGGCGGCGGTGGCGAGCGTGCTGTCCGGCTCCGTCATGGACCGATCCTCGCGGCGGCACGTTGCCGCCCCGTTGCGCCGGGGTCACGACTGCCGTTCCGGGACCGCACCCGCGTGTTTCGGCGGTCTCACACCGCCGCGCCCCGGGGCGTCAGGCGGCGTCCAGCCAGATCCGCAGGGGGCCGAGCTCCGTGAAGCCGGCGGCCCGCGCGGCGGTGAGGTCGTCACCGGACTCGTAGCCGACGACCGGCAGCGCGGGGTCGGCCAGGGCGAGGGCGCCGGCCCAGGCGTCGGCGGGGTCGGTGCCGTCCGTGGCGAAGAGGTTCGAGACACCGGTGACGCGGGCGCGGGCGGTGAGGACGGCGCCGGCGACGACCCGGCCGTCCTCGTCGTGGCCGGCGACGAGCGCGGTGTCCGGGTCGGCGAGGAGCGCGTCCGGGAAGAGGGCGGCCTCCCCCGCGTCACCGCCGCTCCAGGCGGTGGCCCAGGCGGCGAGTTCCCGCGGGCCGTGGACGGGGCGCCAGCCGGCCGGGGCCGGCGTGCGGGGCGGGCCGGCGGGGCGGTGGATCCAGCTGGCCTCGAAGAGGAGCCGGAAGCCCTCGGGCCCCAGGTCGAGCCGGGCGTGGCTGTCCTTGACGGAGGCGCCGGGGGCGGTGCGGTCGATGCCGGTGAGGACGTCGGCGGCGGTGGCGTCCGGGGTGAGGGTGACGGCGTCCGGATAGTAGGGCGGGGTGCGCCGGGGGCTGGTCCAGGCGCGGGGCCCGAAGACGCCGGGGAGGCCGTGGGCGCGGCAGAGGGTGTGGCACCAGTCGGCGTTGTCGCGGACGGCGTGGTCGAGGAGGGCCGCCCGGGCGGCGTCGGTGATCACTCACGGATCGTACGGATGTGCGCTCGTACCCCTCCCCTCTTTTTTCATTCCGAATCACGGAATATCTTTTCCGTTATGAGAATGTCCCTCGCGCCGCTCCCCCGCCGCGTGACCGCGGAGTTCGTCGGGACCGCGGCCCTCGTCGCCGTCGTCGTCGGCTCCGGTATCCGCGCCGACTCCCTCAGCCAGGACACCGGTGTCCGGCTGCTCGCCAACGCCCTCGCCTCCGCCGCCGGCCTGGGCCTGCTGATCGCCCTCCTCGGCCCGCTGTCCGGAGGCCACTTCAACCCCGTGGTGACCCTCTCCGAATGGTGGTCGCGGCGGCCCGGGAACGGCGGGCGCGAGGCCCTCGCCTACATGGCGGCGCAGCTCGCGGGCGCGGTGTCCGGTGCCCTCCTCGCGGAGGCGATGTTCGGCCGGACGCCCGGTGTCCTGGCCACCGCGCCCCGGTCCGAGCCCCACCTCCTGCTCGGGGAGGCCGTCGCGACCGCCGGACTCGTCCTCGTCGTCCAGGGCCTGCGCCACACCGGCCGCGCCTCCCTCGCCCCGGTCGCCGTCGCGGGCTACATCGGCGCGGCCATCTGGTTCACCTCCTCCGGTTCGTTCGCCAATCCGGCGGCCACCGTCGGCCGCTCGCTCACCGACTCCTTCACCGGCATCGCCCCCGCCTCCGTGCCCGCCTTCGCCGCCGCGCAGCTCCTGGGCATGGTGCTCGGCATGGGCCTGGCGGGTGTGCTCTACGGAACAGAACGGCGCTCGGCCGAACCGAACCCCGCCCCCGCGCGTCGGACGGGGTGACAGAACGGTCCCGATCGACGGAGGTTCCCCATGGCGGTACGGCTCGGCCGGTGGCTGCCCCGGCTCCCGCGCACCGTCCGGGGGCGCCGCCGCGCCGTCCGCGCGGTGATGCTCGGCGCCTGTCTCGCGCTCGCCCCCGTGACCTGGACGCACACGGCCGCCGCCGGGAAGCTCCGTACCACCGCCGACGTGCCCGCCCGGGACGTCGCCGTCGTCTTCGGCGCCGGACTGTGGAACGGCCGGCCCACCCCGTACCTCGCGCACCGGCTCGACACCGCCGCCGAGCTGTACCGGACCGGCAAGGTGCGGGTCCTCCTCGTCACCGGCGACAACAGCAGGACGGCGTACGACGAGCCCAGCGCCATGCGGACCTACCTGACCGCGCGCGGGGTGCCGGACGCCCGCATCGTCAGCGACTACGCGGGCTTCGACACCTGGGACTCCTGCGTTCGGGCCCGCCGGGTCTTCGGAGTCGACCGGGCGGTCCTGGTCAGCCAGGACTTCCACGTCAAGCGGGCCGTGGCGCTGTGCGAACGGGCGGGGATGGAGGCGTACGGGGTCGGGGCCGCCGAACCGCACGACGCCACCTGGTACCACGGCACCACGCGGGAGATGTTCGCGGCGGCGAAGGCGGCGCTCGACGCGGGGCTGCGCCCCGATCCGCGGTTCCTCGGGCCCGCCGAGAAGGGCGTCGCCGAGGCCCTGGCCTCCCCGGTCCCACCGGGCCGCGCCACGTCCTGACCGCCTCGCCCGGTGTCACCGGTCCCCTGCCCGGCGGTCCCGGCCCCCGCCCGTCCGCGCGCCCCGACCTCACCCGGCCGGCCGGCCGCGGCGGAGGACGGAGCACCGCGCTTGTAATACGGCGCGCCGCCCCGCGTAACACGCGCGACGCAGGATGACGCCATGTCCGAGGTCACCACCGTCCCCACCCACTGCCCCTACTGCGCCCTCCAGTGCGGCATGTCGCTCCGCCCGACCGGCGTTCCGGAGCTGCCCGCCGAGGTGGTCGACCGGACCGACTTCCCCGTCAACCGGGGCGCGCTGTGCGGCAAGGGCCGCACCGCCCCCGCCGTGCTCTCCTCCCGGGTCAGGCTCACCGAGCCCCTGGTCCGATGCCCTGACACGGGGGCCCTGCGGCCCGCGTCCTGGGAGGAGGCCCTCGCCGCCGTCGCCGACGGGCTGCGCCGGACCCGCGCCGACCACGGTCCCGATGCCGTGGGGGTCTTCGGCGGCGGCGGCCTCACCAACGAGAAGGCCTACGCGCTCGGCAAGTTCGCCCGGCTCGTCCTCGCCACCTCGCAGATCGACTACAACGGCCGCTTCTGCATGTCCTCGGCCGCCGCCGCGCACCAGCGGGCCTTCGGGCTGGACCGGGGACTGCCCTTCCCGCTGGAGGACATCCCGCGCACCGGCTGCGTGATCCTGGTCGGCTCCAACCTGGCCGAGACCATGCCGCCCGCCCTTCGCTACCTCACCGAGCTGAAGGAGAACGGCGGCCGGCTGATCGTCGTGGACCCGCGCCGCACCCGCACCGCCGAGCAGGCCGACCTCCACCTCGCGCCGCGCCCCGGCACCGATCTGGCGCTCGCGCTCGGCATGCTGCACCTGGTGGTGGCCGAGGGGCGGGTCGACGAGGAGTTCGTCGCGGAGCGGACCACCGGCTGGGAGGCCGCCCGCGCCGGGGCGATGGCGCACTGGCCGGAACACGTCGAGCGGATCACCGGCGTCCCGGTGCCCCTGCTACGGGACGCGGTGCGGATGTTCTGCGAGGCGGAGAACGCCATGGTGCTCACCGCGCGCGGCCCCGAGCAGCAGTCCAAGGGGACCGACACCGTCGGCGCCTGGATCAACCTCTGCCTCGCCACCGGCCGGGCCGGCCGGCCGCTCAGCGGCTACGGCTGCCTCACCGGGCAGGGCAACGGCCAGGGCGGGCGCGAGCACGGCCAGAAGGCCGACCAGCTGCCCGGCTACCGCAAGCTGGACGACCCGGCCGCCCGCGCGCACGTCGCCGGGGTGTGGGGGGTGGCGCCCGAGACGCTGCCCGGGCCGGGACGGAGTGCGTACGAACTCCTCGACGCGCTCGGCGGTGAGGTGCGGGCGCTGCTCCTGATGGGGTCGAACCCGGTCGTGTCGGCCCCGCGCGCCGCCCACGTGGAGGAGCGGATCCGGTCGCTGGACTTCCTCGCCGTCGCCGACGTGGTCCTCTCCGAGACCGCGGCGCTCGCCGACGTGGTCCTGCCGGTGACGCAGTGGGCGGAGGAGACCGGCACGATGACCAATCTGGAGGGCCGGGTGCTGCTGCGCCGCCGGGCGCTCACCCCGCCGCCGGGGGTCCGCACGGACCTGGAGGTGCTGCACGGGCTCGCCGCGCTGCTCGGCTGGGAGAAGGGCTTCCCGGCGGAGCCCGAGGAGGTCTTCGAGGAGCTGCGCCGCGCCTCGGCGGGCGGCCCCGCCGACTACGCGGGGATCGACTACGGCCGGATCGAACGGGAGCAGGGCGTCTTCTGGCCCTGCCCGGACCCGGACCACGCGGGAACGCCGCGTCTCTTCCTGGACCGGTTCGCGACCGCCGACGGGCGGGCCCGGTTCGTGCCGGTGGTGCACCGGGCGGCCGCCGAGGAGACGGACGCGGACTACCCGGTGGTGCTCACGACGGGCCGGGTGGTCTCCCAGTACCAGTCGGGGGCGCAGACGCGGCGCGTGGACGAGCTGAACGCGGCGGCGCCGGGCCCGTTCGTGGAGCTGCACCCGCGGCTCGCGGAGCGGCTCGGGGTGGCCGAGGGCGAGCCGGTCACGGTGGTGTCGCGGCGCGGGAGGGCGGTGGCACCGGCCCGGATCACGACCGGGATCCGCCCGGACACGGTCTTCATGCCGTTCCACTGGTACGGGGAGGGGCGGGCGAACACACTGGTGAACCCGGCGCTCGACCCGGTCTCCCGGATGCCCGAGTTCAAGGTGTGCGCGGTCCGGCTGGAGCGCGGCTGAACCAGTCGCCGGAGGGGATCGGCGGCCCGAGGGGGGTGCCGGGCGCGGCCAGGTAGACCCAGGCGCGGACGGTGCGGCCGTCGCGGACCCGCACGGTGTCGCGGGCGGTCCGCTCGTACCCGGCGCCGGTCTCCATGCGGTCGAGGAGCGCGAGCAGCGTCTCGTACGCCCCGGCCTCGGGGGTGACGAGCGTGCCCGTGACGGTGCCGTCGCCGGGCACCGCGTACGGGTGTCCGGGGCCGTCGTGGAGGAGGGCGCCCGGCAGCAGGGCCTCCTCCTCGATGGCGGTGCGGCCGAGGAGGAGGCGGTCATGGTTGTACGCGCCGGGGCGGAGCGTGCCGTAGACGAACCATGGCAGCGTCACGGGGCCGCGACCTCTGTTTCCAGCCATTCCCGGTAGGCGGCGGAGACCCGGGCGACGCGGGTGGCGAGGATCTCGGGGGTCTCGTAGTCGTGGGCGGCGAGGAGGTGGGCCTCCAGGGCCTCGTAGCGGGTCTCGGTCGTCTTGAACTCGACCTGCCACTCCTCGGCGGTCTCGATCGCCTTCTGCCAGTGGTAGACGGAGGTGAGGGGGCCGGAGACCTGGGCGCAGGCGGCGAGCCGGGCCTCGACGGCGCCGCGCGCGAGCGCCTCCGCCTTGTCCCTGCTGTCGGTGGTGGTCCGTACGGTGAGGACGCCGGCGGTGCCGGGCGTGCTGGTGCTGGGCGCGGAGTGGGTCACGTCCTCACCGTACCGAGGGCTCACGCCCGGGTGAACTGGGCGGCGTACAGCCGGGCGTAGGCGCCGCCCGCGGCCAGGAGCTCCTCGTGGGTGCCCTGTTCGGCGACGGCCCCGCGTTCGAGGACGAGGATGGTGTCGGCGTCGCGGACGGTCGAGAGCCGGTGGGCGACGACGAAGCTGGTGCGGCCGGCGCGCAGGGTGGCCATGGCCCGCTGGACGAGGAGTTCGGTGCGGGTGTCGACGGAGCTGGTCGCCTCGTCCAGGACGAGGATCGCCGGGTCGGCGAGGAAGGCGCGGGCGAGGGTGACGAGCTGGCGTTCGCCCGCGCTGAGCCCGCCGCCGTCCTCGTCGAGGACGGTGTCGTAGCCGTCGGGGAGGGTGCGGACGAACCGGTCGGCGTGGGCGGCCTGGGCGGCGGCGACGATCCGCTCGCGCGGGACCTCGCCGGGTGCCCCGTACGCGATGTTCTCGGCGATGGTGCCGCCGAACAGCCAGGTGTCCTGGAGGACCATGCCGATCCCGGAGCGCAGGTCCTCGCGGGTCATGGCGGCGGTGTCGACGCCGTCGAGGGTGATCCGGCCGCCGGTCGGCTCGTGGAACCGCATGAGCAGGTTGACGAGGGTGGTCTTGCCGGCGCCGGTCGGGCCGACGACGGCGACGGTCCTGCCGGGTTCCACGGTGAGCGAGAGGTTCTCGATGAGCGGCCGGCCGGGCTCGTGGCGGAAGGAGACGCCGTCGAGGACGACCCGGCCGCGCTGGTGCGCGGGGCGGCGGGGCTGGGCCGGGTCGGGGCTCTCCTCCTCGGCGTCGAGGAGTTCGAAGACCCGCTCGGCGGAGGCGACGCCGGACTGGAGGAGGTTGGCCATGGCGGCGATCTGGGTGACGGGGCCGTTGAACTCGTACGAGTACTGGACGAAGGCCTGCACGTCACCGACGGTCAGGGTGCCGCTCGCCACGCGCAGTCCGCCGGCGACGGCGACGACCACGTAGGTGAGGTTGCCGACGAGGGTGAGGGCGGGCTGGATGAATCCGGAGACGAACTGGGCGCGGAAGCTCGCCCGGTGCAGTTCCCCGCCGAGCTCGTCGAAGCGGCGGACGGCCTCGTCGCGGCGGCCGAAGGCGACGACCTCGGTGTGGCCGGTGACCGTCTCCTCGACGTGGCTGCCGAGCCGGCCGGTGACGTCCCACTGGCGGACGAACTCGGGCTGGGCGCGGCGGCCGATGCGGGCGGCGACGGCGAGCGAGACGGGCACGGTGGCGAGGGCGACGAGGGCGAGCAGTGGGGAGATCCAGAACATCATCGCCAGGACGCCGACGAGGGTGAGCAGGGCCCGGATCATCTGGCTGAAGGCCTGCTGGAGGGTCTGGGTGATGTTGTCGATGTCGTTGGTGGTGCGGGAGAGGACCTCGCCGCGCGGCCGGCCGTCGAGGTACGTGAGGGGCAGCCGGGCCAGTTTGTGCTGGGCCCGTTCGCGGAGCCGGTGACCCGCCCGCTGGACGACGGTGGTGGCGAGCCGCTGCTGGAGCCAGGTGAGGAGGGCCGAGCCGGTGACGACGGCGACGGAGAGGGCGAGGACCCGGCCGACGGCGGTGAAGTCGACGCCGGCGGGACCGGTGGCGCCGGTGACGACGAGGTCGGTGGCGCGGCCGAGGAGGAGCGGGGAGAGGACGGCGAGGGAGACGGCCGCGGCGGCGGTGGTGAGGACGGCGACGAGGCGGGTCCGGTCGGGGGCGAGGACGCGCAGCAGGCGCAGGCCCGAGGCGCGGAAGTCCAGGGAGCGTTCGACGGCGGGGACGGGCAGCCCGGGGCCGCGGTCGCGGACCGGGGGGCCGCCGCGGGCGGGGGCCGTGGACCGCTCGGATCGGGGGGCGGTCGCGGTGCTCACGCTGCTTCCTCCTGGGTGAGCTGGGAGTGGACGATCTCGCGGTAGGTGGGGTCGGTGCGCAGGAGTTCCTCGTGGGTGCCGGTGGCGGTGGCGCGGCCCCGGTCGAGGACGACGATCCGGTCGGCGTGGCGGACGGTGGCGACGCGCTGGGCGACGATCACGACGGTGGCGCCGGCGGTCTCCTCGCGCAGGGCGGCGCGCAGCCGGGCGTCGGTGGTGGCGTCGAGGGCGGAGAAGGAGTCGTCGAAGAGGTAGACGCGGGGGCGGACGACGAGGACGCGGGCGATGGCGAGCCGCTGGCGCTGGCCGCCGGAGAGATTGATGCCGCCCTGGGTGACGGGGGCGTCGAGGCCGCCTTCCCGCTCGCGTACGAAGTCGGCGGCCTGGGCGACCTCCAGGGCGTGCCACAGTTCCTCGTCGGTGGCGTCGGGGCGTCCGTAGCGGAGGTTGGAGGCGATGGTGCCCTCGAAGAGGTACGGCTTCTGGGGGACGAGTCCGACGATGGCGGCGCGCAGCGCGGGGTCGAGGTCGCGGACGTCGGTGCCGTCGACGAGGACCCGGCCCTCGGTGGCGTCGAGGAGGCGGGGCACGAGGCCCAGCAGGGTGGACTTGCCGCTGCCGGTGGAGCCGATGACGGCGGTGGTCTCGCCGGGCGCGGCGGTCAGGCGTACGCCGCTGAGGACGGGTTCCTCGGCGCCCGGGTAGCGGAAGCCGACGTCGTGGAGGTCGAGGCGGCCGGGGCCGGGGAGGCGGCGGACCGGGGAGGCGGGAACGGTGAGCGAGGGCGGGGTGCCGAGGACCTCGCGGACGCGTTCGGCGGCGGCCTCGGCGCGGGGCATGTGCATGAGGAGGAAGAGGCACATCATCACGGACATGGCCGTCTGGAGGAGGTAGCCGAGGAAGGCGACGAGTTCCCCCGGCTGGAGGGTGCCGGCGTCGATGCGGCGGGCGCCGAGGTGGACGAGGGCGACGGTGGTGAGCTCCCAGACGACGAGGACGAGGGGGTACATGAGGGCCTGGAGCCGGCCGGCGCGGAGGCCGACGGTGAGGAGTTCGTCGTTGACGGCGGCGAACCGGGCCCGCTCGTGCCGGTCACGGACGAAGGCGCGGACGACCCGGACGCCGGTGATCTGCTCGCGCAGCACCCGGCCCACCCGGTCGAGGCGTTCCTGCATGCCGCGGAAGAGGGGCCGCATCCGCAGGACGACGGTGCCGACGGCGCCGGTCATGACGGGCACGAACAGCAGCAGGACCAGGGCGAGCGGCACGTCCTGGCGCAGCGCGAGGGCGAGTCCGCCGGCGCACAGGAGCGGGGCGGCGACCAGCATGGTCAGGACGAGGACGGTGAACGTCTGGATCTGCTGGACGTCGTTGGTGACGCGGGTGACGAGGGTGGCGGTGCCGAAGCGGGCGCGTTCGCGGGCGGAGAAGTCCTGGACCCGGCGGAAGACCTCGGAGCGCAGGTCGCGGGCGACACCCATGGCGATGCGGGCGCCGGTGTAGGTGGCGGCGGCGGCCGCCGCCCCCTGGAGGAGGGTGACGGCGGCCATCGTGGCCCCACCGGTGAGGACGCGGCCGGTGTCGCCGCGCAGGACGCCGTGGTCGATGACACCGGCGTTGAGGGCGGGCAGCGCGAGGGAGGCGAGAGTCTGGACGAGCTGGAGGAGGACGAGTGAGGCGAGGAGGGCGCGGTGGGGGCGCAGGCGCCCGGCGACGAGCCGCAGCAGTGTCATGACGGTCCCTCAGGCGGCGTAGGGGCGAGTGGACTTGGCGTCCTTGAGGGCGCGCCCCCACCAGGCGAGCTGATTGAGCATGAGCTTGGCGCCGTTCTCGGGACCGGTCGGGTCCTTGAACCGGCCGTCCTCGTCGAACAGTCCCTGGGCGTTGGGCAGGACGACGCCGTCGCGGACGGTGACGGCGTGCATCTCGGCGTAGACCTGGCGGAGTTGCTCGACGGCGCGGATGCCGCCGGAGATGCCGCCGTAGGAGACGAAGCCGACGGGCTTGGCGCGCCACTCGGTGTAGTGGCGGTCGATGAGGTTCTTCAGGGCGGCCGGGAAGGAGTGGTTGTACTCGGGGGTGAGGACGACGAAGGCGTCGGCCTGTTCCAGGACGGGGGTGACGCGGGCGAGTTCGGCGCGGACGGCGGGGTCGGGGTCGTAGGAGAGGGAGGTGGGGAGACGGGTCTCGGCGAGGTCGAGGACGGTGAGCGTGAAGTCGGCGCGCTCGGCGACCCGGGTGCGGAACCAGTCGGCGATGACGGGGGCGAAGCGGCCTTCGCGGTCGCTGGCGACGACGAGGGCGAGGGTCAGGGGAGCGGTGGGCGCGGTGGCGTCGTGGAGGTCCATGGCCAAGATCGTGGTACCTCAACCAAAGTTGAGGTCAAGCGGTGTGTTCTCCGGGGTTCTCCGGGGCGGCCGGGGGCTCAGGCACCGGTTCCGCGAGGCGCGCGGGCGCCGCTCCGGTCCATGACCCACCGCTCTAGGGTGGGTCCATGACGACCGGCCCCTCGCACCGCTCCCCCGCCGCGCCCCCTCCCCCGCTCGCCCCGCCGCACGTCGAGGCCGACGGCGTCCCCGTCGCCGAACCGGAGCTGGCCGCCGCCCTGATGAGCGGGTACGGCCACTTCACGGCGATGCAGGTGCGCGACGGGCACGTGAAGGGGCTCGGCCTGCACCTGGACCGCCTCGACGGCGCGAACCGCGAACTCTTCGGCCACCCGCTCCCCGGGGAACGGGTGCGGACCCTGCTGGCGGGGGCACTGGCACGAGCGGGCCGGACCGACGCCTCCGCGCGGGTGTACGCGTACCCGGGCGCCGGCCCCGGCGGTGCCGCCCGGATCCTGGTGACCGTCGCCGCACCGGCCCCCGACGACCCCGGCGCGCCGCAGCGGCTGCGGTCCGTGGACTACCTGCGCCCGGCGCCGCACCTCAAGCACCTGGGCGGCTTCGGACAGACGTACCACGGTGAGGCGGCCCGCCGGGCGGGCTTCGACGAGGCCCTGCTGACCTCCCCCACGGGGGAGATCGCGGAGGGCGCGGTCACCAACGTGGCGTTCTGGGACGGCACTTCCCTGGTCTGGCCGTCCGCCCCCTGCCTCGTCGGCATCACCATGGCCCTGCTCCGGGACCGGCTGCCCTCGGTCCGCCGCCCGGTCACCCTGGACGGGCTGTCCGGCTTCCGGGCCGCCCTGGTGACCAACTCGCGGACGATCGCCCCCGTGGTCGCGGTGGACGGGGTCCGTTTCCCGGTCGACGAGGAGCTGATGGAGCGGGTGCACGCGGCGTACCGGGCGGTGGAGGGGGAGCCGGTCACCGGGTGACGTCCCGGCGGGCGTCCCCCTGCCTCCCGTGCCGAGCGGGTGAGGGTGATCACCCGTTCGGCACGGAGCGTCATCCGACCCCGGAAGACCCACCCTGACCTGCGCAAACACCCGTCATCCAGGCGACACGCCGTCACGGACGGCGCAATCCTGATGCCCCCTCAGCAGGCGCGGCGCGGGACGCGGCTCTTATCTCGGTCCTAGGCCGTGTCAGACACGGCCCAGGAGGCCGGTACCGGGAAGTCCCTCCCGGCACCGCCCCCGGCATGACCGTTCGCGCGCCCCGCCCCGGAGGACATCCATGCGCACCACTGCCCGCCTGCTCACCGGTACCGCCGTGTCGGTCGCCGCGATCGGGGTCTTCACCGCCCCGCTCGCGCACGCCGGCGACTTCGAGACCCTCGAGGTGTACCCGTCGTCCGCGTCCCCCGGTACGACCGTCACGGTCAACACCACGGCCTGCGGCAAGCACGGCCGCGGCGTCGGGGACGCGAACTCGCTCGGGGCGGGCGAGTTCCAGCTCAACCCCAGCACCCACAAGGAGGTCGTGGTCGGCCAGTTCACCGTGCCGCAGCACACGAAGCCCGGCACGTACGGGATCAGTGTCGCCTGCGACAACGGCAAGACGGCCCGGGGCGACCTGACCGTCAAGCACCGGCCTCCGAGCGGCCACGTCCCCACCGGAGTCGGGGGCAGCATCGGCCCCGACACCGCCCAGGTCACGGCGGGCGCGGCGGTGCTGGCCGCGGCTGCCGTCGGCGGTGCCTGGCTCCTGCGTCGCCGGGCGAGCGGCGCGCAGGGCCACTGAGCCACCGCCCGTCCTGCCCCCGCCGCGCGCCCGCACACGGCCCGGCGGGGGCAGGGCCACACCCGTGGAACCCATGGAGCACACGACGGACAGGTGAGCGGCAGGTGAGTGTCGAGTGAGCGGCAGGAGCAAGGGCTGGGGCATAGCGGTGGCCGTCTGCGTCGGCCTCTGGCTCGTGCAGAACGGCTCGGAGGACGTCACCCCGCCCGTACCGTCCGCCGCCCAGGCCTTCGCGGCCGGACCGGCCGTGCACACGGACGCCGCCGCCGATCCGCTGCCCCCCTCGGAGCCGGTACGGCTGCGCATCCCGGAGACCGGTGTGGACGCCCCGGTGACCGGGCTGGGCCTGGCGGCGAACGGCGCCCTCGACGTGCCGCCGGCCGCCGACCGCAATCTGGCCGGCTGGTACGAGGACGGCACGACGCCCGGCGCGAAGGGCACCGCGATCGTCGCCGGGCACGTCGACAACGCCGAGGGCCCGGCCGTCTTCTACACGCTCGGCGCGCTGAAGAAGGGCCACCGGATCGAGGTGGACCGGCGCGACGGCCGGACCGCCGTCTTCACGGTCGACGCGGTCGAGGTGTACGCCAACGAGGACTTCCCCGACAAGAAGGTGTACGGCGAGGCCGACCGGGCCGAGATCCGGGTGATCACCTGCGGCGGCGGCTTCTCCGAGAAGGCGGGCGGCTACCAGGGGAACGTGGTCGCCTTCGGGCACCTGATCGGCGTGCGGTAGCGGGCCCGCCCCCGGGCCTCAGCTCCACTGGTCGAAGGCCAGCTTCGCCACCAGCGAGAAGACCACGACGAGCAGCACCCCGCGCACGAACTCGGTGCCCTTGCTCAGCGCCATCCGCGCCCCCAGCATGCCGCCCGCCAGGTTGAAGACGGCCATCACGGCGGCCAGCTGCCAGTGGACGGTGCCCTGGTAGGCGAAGGTCGCGAGTGCGCCGGCGTTGGTGCAGACGTTGACGATCTTGGCGGTGGCGGAGGCCGTCACCAGGTCCAGGTGGAGCACGGCGGTCAGGGCGAGCACGAGGAAGGTGCCGGTGCCGGGCCCGAACATGCCGTCGTACAGGCCGATCCCGCCGCCGACGAGGACGACGGCGGTGACGATCCTGGCCCGGGTCAGCGGGGCCCGCTCCGCCCCCTCGGGCCGGGCGCCGAAGGCGGGCCGCAGGATGACGAAGGCCGCCACGCCGACCAGGACCACCATGATGAGGGGCCTGAGGACCCGGTCGCTGATGCCCGCGGCGAAGACGGCCCCGAGCATGGAGCCCGCGGTGGCCGCGAGCCCGACCCGCACCGCCGTCCACACCGGCACCGGCGCCTTGCGGGCGTAGGTGACGGCGGCCCCGGTGGTGCCGACGATGGCGACGGCCTTGTTGGTGCCGAGGGCGTACGTGTGCGGGGCGCCGGGCAGCCCGAGCAGCAGCGCGGGCAGGAGGAGCAGGCCGCCGCCGCCCACGACCGCGTCGATCCACCCGGCCAGGAGCGCGGCGAGGCACAGCAGGACGAGGGCGGTGAGCGTGATGTCGGGCATGATCGCGAGCCTAGGGAGCGGATCGTTGCCCCGTCCACGGAACCCGGGATCGTTGAGCTTGCTCTGAGCTTGGCGCCGGTTCCGCCGCGCCCCGGGGCCGTACCGCGTGCCCTCACAGCGCCGGCCGGCCCGGGCGGAGATCAGCGTTCCGTGCGGGAAACAGACGGGATGCCGCAGGGAAACACCCGCCGCGCACGCTTCTGGACATGAGTACACGGATCGTGGTGGTCGGGGGCGGAACGGCGGGCCTCCGCCTCGCCCAGCGCCTGCCGGTCACCCTCCTCGGCGAGGAGACGCACACCCCGTACAACCGGGTGCTGCTCGCCGATGTCCTCGCCGGGCGGTACGCCCCCGAGGTCATCGCGCTGCCCGGGGGCCGTGAGCCGGTGCGCCGCGGCGTGCGGGCGGTGCGGATCGACCGTGCCGCCCGGACGGTGGAGTGCGCGGACGGCTCGCTCGTCGGCTACGACCGCCTGGTCCTGGCCACCGGCTCCAACCCGGTGCTGCCGCCGCTGCGCGGACTGCGCGGGGCGGAGCTCCCGGAGGGCGTGCACCCCTTCCGTACGCTCGACGACTGCCTGACCCTGCGGGAGCTGGTACGGCCCGGGGTGCGGGCGGTGGTCGTCGGCGGCGGGCTGCTCGGGGTGTCGGCGGCGCGGGCGCTGGCCGCGCGGGGCGCCGAGGTGGTGCTGACCCAGCAGGGCGAGCGGCTCATGGAGCGGCAGCTGGACGCGCGGGCCTCGGAGCTGCTGCGGGAGCACGTGGAGGCCCTCGGGGTCGAGGTGCACACGGAGTGCCGGGTGAGCGGGCTGCGGCAGCGCGACGGGGCGGTGACGGCGGTCGAACTGGCCGACGGCTTCGTGCTCGACGCCCAGGTCGTGGTGCTCGCCTGCGGGGTGCGCCCGCGGACCGCCCTGGCCCGGGAGGCGGGCCTTGAGGTCAGGACCGGGATCGTCGTCGACGACGAGCTGCGGACCTCCGATCCGCGCATCCACGCGATCGGCGACTGCGCGGAGCACGACGGCCGCGTCTACGGCCTCGCCGGCCCGGCCCTGGAACAGGCCGACGTCCTGGCGGACGTGCTCGCCGCCGGGGACCCCGCTCCCGCCGGCGGCGCGGGCCCCGGCCCCCGTTACACCGGCACCCGGGCGCTCACCCGGCTCACCCTGGGCGGTTCCCGGCCCCTGGACCTCGCCGCCTTCGGCGACGCGACACCGCGGCCGGGCGACGACGTCGTCCAGCTCACCGACGCCACGCGCAGCGCCTACCGCAAGGTCGTCGTCCGCGGGGACCGGCTCGTCGGGGGCGTCCTCCTCGGCGACCTGGCCGCGGTCGGCGCGCTCGCCCGGGCCTGGGAGGGCGACGAGGCCCTCCCCGAGGCCCCCCTGCTGCACCTGCTCACCCACGACGGAGGCTCCTGACATGAGCGCGCACACCCCCACCATCGTCCTGGTCGGCCACGGAATGGTCGGCCAGCGGTTCCTGGAGGCGCTCGCCGAGCGTGGCGTCACCGAGCGGGCCCGGGTCGTCGTGCTCTGCGAGGAGCCCCGCCCCGCCTACGACCGCGTCCAGCTGACCTCGTACTTCTCGGGCAGGACCCCGGAGGACCTGTCGATGGTCGAGGCCGGCTTCATGGAGAAGCACGGCATCGAGCTGTACGTCGGTGACCCGGCCGAGGCGGTCGACCGGGAGGGCCGGACGGTCACCGCCCGCTCGGGACGGGTCTTCGCGTACGACACCCTGGTCCTCGCGACCGGCTCGTACCCCTTCGTGCCGCCGGTGCCCGGCAAGGACGCCCGGGGCTGTTTCGTCTACCGCACGATCGAGGACCTGCTGGCGATCGAGGAGTACGCCAAGGGGGCGACGACCGGCGCGGTCGTCGGCGGCGGCCTGCTCGGTCTGGAGGCGGCGGGCGCGCTCAAGGGCCTGGGTCTCGACACCCACATCGTGGAGTTCGCGCCCCGGCTGATGCCGGTGCAGGTGGACGAGGGCGGCGGCGCCGCGCTGCTGCGCACCATCGAGCAGATGGGCCTGACCGTCCACACCGGGACGGGCACCCAGGAGGTCGTCACCGAGGACGGCGCGGTCACCGCGATGCGGCTCTCGGACGGCTCCGAACTCGCCACCGACATGGTGGTGTTCTCGGCCGGCGTACGGCCCCGGGACCAGCTGGCGCGGGACTGCGGCCTGAGCGTCGGGGAGCGCGGCGGCGTCGTGGTGGACGAGCGGTGCCGCACCTCGGACCCGGCGGTCTTCGCGATCGGCGAGTGCGCGCTGGCCTCCGACGGGCGGGTGTACGGCCTGGTGGCGCCGGGCTACGAGATGGCGCAGACGGTGGCGGCGGTGCTCGCCGGTGAGGCCGGGGACGGCTTCACGGGCGCCGACCTGTCGACCAAGCTGAAGCTGCTCGGTGTGGACGTGGCCTCGTTCGGTGACGCGCACGGCACGGCCGAGGGCTGCCTCGACGTGGTGTACTCCGACTCCCGGTCGGGCGTCTACAAGAAGCTGGTGGTGGACGGCGAGGGGGTGCTGCTCGGCGGCGTCCTGGTCGGTGACGCCGAGTCGTACGGTCTGCTGCGCCCGCTCACCGGGAGCGTGCCGCCGGTCTCGCCCGAGCAGCTCGTGCTGCCCGCCGGCGCGGGCGCGCCGGTCGCGCTCGGCCCCTCGGCGCTGCCCGACGACGCGGTGATCTGCTCCTGCCACAACGTGACCAAGCACGCCATCACCCAGTGCGCGACCCTGCCCGAGGTGAAGAAGTGCACCAAGGCCGGTACGGGCTGCGGCAGTTGCGTCAAGGTCATCGAGAAGCTGCTGCCGGCGGCCACCGACAAAGGGCTCTGCGGCTGCTTCTCCTACACCCGCAGCGAGCTCTACGAGATCGCCCGCACTCTGCGCGTGACCTCCTTCGCGGCCCTGCTCGACTCCCACGGGCGCCCGGAGGCGCGGGGCGGCGAGGGCTGCGAGGTCTGCAAGCCGACCGTCGGCTCGATCCTGGCCAGTCTGGCCCCGGCGATCGGCCTGGACGGGTACATCCTGGACGGCGAGCAGGCCGCGCTGCAGGACACCAACGACCACTTCCTCGCCAACATGCAGCGCAACGGCTCCTACTCCGTCGTGCCGCGCATCCCCGGCGGTGAGATCACCCCGGAGAAGCTGATCGTGATCGGTGAGGTGGCCCGCGACTTCGGGCTCTACACGAAGATCACCGGTGGTCAGCGCATCGATCTCTTCGGGGCGCGGGTGGACCAGCTCCCGGCGATCTGGACGCGTCTGGTCGACGCGGGCTTCGAGTCGGGACACGCGTACGGCAAGGCGCTGCGCACGGTGAAGTCCTGCGTGGGGCAGACCTGGTGCCGCTACGGCGTGCAGGACTCGGTGAAGATGGCCATCCGGCTGGAACTGCGCTACCGGGGCCTGCGCGCCCCGCACAAACTGAAGTCGGCGGTCTCCGGCTGCGCCCGCGAGTGCGCGGAGGCCCAGTCGAAGGACTTCGGCGTCATCGCCACGGCCTCCGGCTGGAACCTGTACGTGGGCGGGAACGGCGGCGCGACCCCGCGCCACGCCGACCTGCTCGCCCAGGACCTGTCGGACGCCGAACTGATCCGCCTCATCGACCGGTTCCTCATGTTCTACATCCGGACGGCCGACCGCCTTGAGCGGACGTCCACCTGGCTGGAGCGCCTGGAGGGCGGGCTCGATCACCTCAGGGACGTGGTCGTGCACGACAGCCTGGGGCTCTGCGAGGAGCTGGAGGCGCTGATGGCGGCGCACGTCGCGGAGTACCGGGACGAGTGGGCGCAGACCCTGGACGACCCCGACCGGCTGCGGCGGTTCGTCTCCTTCGTCAACGCGCCGGAGACCCCGGACCCCTCGGTCCGCTTCGTCCCGGAGCGGGACCAGATCAAGCCGGACCTCGACATCCTCACGATCGGTTCGCCGGTCGGCACGCTGGAAGGAGCGACCTCCCGATGACGACGCTCGAACTCTCCCTGTCCGAGGACGCGTGGATGACGGTCTGCGAGGCGGACCGGCTGACGCCGGGGCGGGGCATGGCGGCCCTGCTGCCGGACGGCCGGCAGGCCGCGGTCTTCCGGGACCGCGCGGGGCGGACGTACGCGATCGACAACCGCGACCCGTTCACGGGCGCGCAGGTGCTCGCCCGGGGGCTGCTGGGGTCGGCGGAGGGACGGCCGTTCGTCGCCTCGCCCCTGCTGAAGCAGCGCTTCGACCTGACGACGGGCCGGTGCCTGGACGACGACGAGGTCGCGGTGACGGTCTACCCGGTGCGGGTGCGGTGACGCCGAAAGGCCAACCCCCCTTTACTTGACCGGTCGTTCCAGACCGGCGTACGGTCGGGGCGTGGCCAGGACCAAGGAATTCGATCCGGATGCCGCGCTCCGGGCAGCGCTCGAACTGTTCTGGGCGCGCGGCTACGAGGCGACGGCGATGTCCGACCTCGTGGAGCATCTCGGCATCGGCCGGGCGAGCCTCTACGCCACCTTCGGGAACAAGCACGAGCTGTACCTGAAGGCCCTGGACCGCTACGCCGAGGAGCGCGTGCCGGGGATGGTCGAGGAGCTGTCCGCGCCGGGCCCCGCCCTGCCGGCCGTCCGGGCCCTCGTCCGCCGCTTCGCGGCCGAGGCCGGTGCGGAGGAGGAGCGCCTGCACGGCTGTTTCGTCACCAACTCGGCGGCGGAGCTCGCCCCGCACGACCCCGCCGTGGCGCACCGGGTGGAGCTCAACTGGGAGCACCTGGAGACGCTGCTCCACGCCGCGCTCGTCCGGGCCCGCGCCCAGGGCGAGCTGCCGCCCGAGCGCGACCCGCGGGCCCTGGCCCGCATGCTGCTCGTCCTGACCCAGGGCATCCGGCTGGTCGGCAAGGCCTCCACGGACCCGGCACGGGTACGGGACGCGGCGGAGCAGGCCCTGGCCCTGCTGGACTGAGCCGGACCGAAGGAAGGGCGCCCGGAAGGGGCGCCCTTTTCCCGCGGCTCATATTGGAACGTACGGTCAAGTAAAAGAACCGACCCTCGGAGGGTTTTCCATGTCCGATCGCTTCACCGACCGCGTCGTCCTCGTCACCGGGGCCGGTTCGGGCCTGGGGCGCGAGATCGCGCTCTCCTTCGCCGCCGAGGGCGCGAAGGTCGTCGCCGCCGGCCGCACCGCCGCCGCCCTGGACGAGACGGTCGCCATGATCGGTGACGCCGGGGGCACCGCCGCCGCCGTCACCGCCGACGTGTCCTCCGCCGCCTCCACGCGGGAGCTGGTCCGGCGCACGGTGGAGCTGTACGGCGGGCTCGACGTGGCCGTGAACAACGCGGGCGTCTTCCTCGGCGGCCACAGCGCCGCCGACTTCCCCCTGGAGGACTGGCAGACCCTGCTCGACGTCAACGTGACGGGTGTCCTGCACGCCCTCCAGGCCGAGGTCGCCCACATGCGGGCGCACGGCGGCGGCGCGATCGTGAACATCTCCTCCAACCTGGGCGCGCACGTCCGCGTGCCGGGCGTCTTCGGCTACCAGGTCTCCAAGGCGGCGGTCTCGGCCCTCACCCGGGCCGCGGCCCTGGACCACATCGGCGACGGCGTACGGATCAACGCGGTCAGCCCGGGGGCCGCGGAGTCGGCCATGTCCCTGCTGCCCGGCGAGACCGAGGCCGAGCGGGAGGTCCGGATGAAGGGCGAGTCACCGCTCGGCCGGATCACCTCCGCCGCCGAGGTGGCGGCGGCGGTCCTCTACCTCGCCTCGGACGCGGCCGGGGCGGTCGTCGGCGCGGACCTGGTGATCGACGGCGGCGTCGCTGCCTGATCCGGGCGGGAGCGCCGGGTCCCGGTCCGGCCCCGAGGGCCCGGCCGGGGCCCGCCCCTGGGGCCTCAGCCCTGGGCGGCGGCCGGGTCCATCCAGAAGACCTCCCAGTGGTGGCCGTCCGGGTCGGCGAAGGAGCGGCCGTACATGAAGCCCATGTCCATCGGCTCCTTCGCCGGGCTGCCGCCGGCCGCGAGGGCGGCGTCGGCGAGTGCGTCGGCCTTCTCCCGGCTCTCGGCGCTCAGCGTGATCAGCACCTCGGTGGCCTTCGTGGCGTCGGCGATCTCCTTGCCCGGGGCGGTGAAGCTCCTGAACTTCTCCTCCGTGAGGAGCATCGCGAAGATCGTGTCGCTGATGACGACACAGGCGGCGGTCTCGTCGGTGAACTGCGGGTTGATCGAGTAGCCGATCTTCTCGTAGAAGGCCTTGCTGGCGTCCAGGTCCTTCACCGGCAGGTTCACGAAGATCATCTGCGGGGCCATGGTGTCTCTCCTCGGTAGGGCGCCGCCCTGCTCGGTTCCGGCGCGTTCGAAGGGGTAGACGGGCGTCGCGTCCGGAACTCATCGCTCGCGGCGCGGTCCTCCGAAACTTTTTCCGGGCGGTCCGGTCCGTGGGCGCCGCGCCCCGGGCCCCCTCAGGCCGCCGGGGCCCGCAGCCGCAGCGCCGCCAGCGGGACGAAGCCCCCGTCCCCTCCCCCGGTGGGAGCGTCCGGCCCGGCGAGCCGCCGCAGCATGGCGCGGGCGATCCGCTCGCCCTGCGCCTTGGCGCGCTCGGCCCGGGGCCCGCGGTGGAGGCCGTCGACGGTGGCGTGCCAGAGCTGGACCCAGCGCCCGAAGTGGGCGGCGGTGAGGGGCCGGGCCGCGTGCAGGCCGGCGTGCGGGGCGAAGGCGTCCCGCCCGTAGCCGGCCGTACGGAACAGCGCCCGCTCCCAGAAGTCGGTGATCCGGGGCAGGTGGGCGTCCAGATCGGTGCCGGCGACCTCGGTGAAGTACGGACCGATGAGCGGGTCCGCGACGGCCTCGGTGTAGAAGCGGCGCAGCAGGACGGCGAGGTCGTCACGGCCGCCGATGTCCCTGGGGTTCCGGGTGGCAGGCATGCCTCCAGTGTCCCGCACGGCGGAGGCGCTCCCCCGGCGCCGTACCCGTGGGGAGGAATGGCCGGAAGGCGACGGCCGCGGGCCTCGGGCGGTCCCCGTCCCCGTCCCGCCGCTTCCCCTTCACCACTTGTTGATGCACAGTCAACTCCGTACTCCTAGGTTCCGGAAGCGCGTGACCCCGCCGCGGACCGTGCGGCGGCTGATCATCACACCCATGGAGTGAGACGTGGAGCGACGCAGTTTCCTGCGCGGAGCGGTCATCGGCACGTCGGCGGCCGCCTTCGGCGGCACCCTGATGCGCGGGGCGGCCTACGCGGCCCCCGCCCAGCCCGGGGCCGGCCCGTACGGCCCGCTCGGCGCCGCCGACGCCAACGGCATCCAGCTGCCCAGCGGCTTCACCAGCCGGGTCGTCGCCCGGTCCGGCCAGCGGGTCGGCAGCACCTCGTACGTCTGGCACAACGCTCCCGACGGCGGTGCCTGCTACGCCGACGGCACCGGCTGGATCTACGTCTCCAACTCGGAGATCTCCAGCACGGGCGGGGCGAGCGCGATCAGGTTCGACTCCTCGGGCTCCATCACCTCGGCCTACCGCATCCTCTCCAACACCAACCGCAACTGCGCCGGCGGCAAGACGCCGTGGAACACCTGGCTGTCCTGCGAGGAGGTCGACACCGGCTACGTGTACGAGACGGACCCGTGGGGCGTGAACCCGGCCGTCCGCCGGGCCGCCATGGGCCGCTTCAACCACGAGGCGGCGGCCGCCGACCCGGTCCGCCGGGCGGTCTACCTCACCGAGGACAAGTCCGACGGCTGCTTCTACCGCTTCGTGCCCTCCACCTGGGGCAACCTCTCCGCCGGCACCCTCCAGGTCCTGGTGGCCGGCACGGCCACCTCCGGCTCGTTCACCTGGCAGAACGTCCCGGACCCGGACGGCTCCCCCACCGCCACCCGCTACCAGGTCTCGTCGGCGAAGAAGTTCAACGGCGGCGAGGGCTGTCACTACGCCAACGACACCGTGTGGTTCACCACCAAGGGTGACAACCGCCTCTGGCAGCTGAACCTCGCCACGAACACCTACGAGCTGGCCTACGACGACTCGCTCGTGCCCAGCGGCGCCGCCCCGCTCACCGGCGTCGACAACGTCACCGGCGCCTCCTCCGGTGACCTGTTCGTCGCCGAGGACGGCGGCAACATGGAGATCTGCGTCATCACCCCCGACGACGTGGTGGCCCCCTTCCTGCGGATCAACGGCCAGTCCTCCTCCGAGATCTGCGGCCCGGCCTTCTCCCCCGACGGCCGGCGGCTGTACTTCTCCAGCCAGCGCGGCACCTCGGGCAGCTCCTCGGGCGGCATCACCTACGAGGTGACCGGCCCGTTCCGCGCGTAACGCTCCGGTTCGGCCTGCCGCTGGGCGCCTCCGAGGAGGGCCGCGCCCAGCGGCGTCAGCGTGTGCAGCACCGCGTTGCCGTGGCGGAGGGTCGCGATGAGCCCGGCCTCGCGCAGCACGCCCGCGTGCTGGCTCGCCGAGGCGAGCGAGACCCCGGCCCGCCGGGCCAGCTCGCTCGTCGTCCCGCCGTCCCCGATGGCGTGCAGGACGGCGGAGCGGGTCTGGCCCACCAGCTTCGCGAGCGAGGAGCCGCCGGGCGCCCGGACGGTGGGCGCCTCGCCGTGCGTGACGGGGTAGACGAGGACCGGCGGCAGCGCGGGGTCGCGCAGCATCACGGGCGTCCCCCGGCAGAAGTACGAGGGCTGGAGCAGCAGCCCCCGGCCGCCGAGGTGGACGTCCCGGTCGACCGGGTAGTCGGCCTCCAGGACGGGCGCGTGCCAGCGCAGCATCGGCGGCAGTGAGGCGAGCAGCTCCTCCGCGCCGCCGTCGAGGAGAGCCCGGCCGCGCCGCGCCCGGTCGGCCTCCACACGGGCGCGGATGTGCGGCCAGTACGGCTCCACGGCCGCCCGGTGGTAGGACCGCAGCGCCCCGACGAGCCGGTCGAAGGGCTCCGCGCCGCCGTCGGCGAGGGCACGGAGCGAGTGCGGCACGGTCCGGCCGCCGCTGCGGTCGGCGGCGAGCAGCGAGAGTTCACCGCGCAGCCGGCCGAGGTCCGTCGCGCGGATCGCCTGGAGGCCCTCGTCGAGCCCGTGCACCGCTTCGGCGGGCGTCAGGAAGTCGGGAAAATAGCCCCGGCTGGGCACCAGGGCGGCGAGCAGCCGGGTCTCCCCGCCGAGCCGCATCCGCGTTTCGGAGCGCCATTCCCCGTAGACGACGGGGCCCCGCCGGTCCCTTAAACGGTGAAAGCTCAGAATCGTTTCCCACAGAACGTCGGGGCGGGCGGCCATCCGGACCGCCGCCAGATCGTCGCCGGTGAAATGAATCCGCAGCATCAAGCCCCCACCTGTGCACTCGCAACCACCCCCGCCGACGAGTATGCACACCATCACAGGTTGTTACCAGGGTGTTTCAGCCACAGTTGAAAAGCATCGCGGCGAACGGGGGTGAACCGAAAAGCTGTGCGGTGTCGGGCAGGAAACCTTCAGGACCGAGGTGACGTGGTGAAGACCGTGGGGGGCTTTGCCCGTCCGGCGGCGGTCGGCGAGGGTTGCGGCTCACCTGCCCGACATGGGTAAAGGGCGCGGCCACCGGGTGGGGATCCGGAGGCCGCGCCCGACCCGTTCTTTGCCGAAGAAACGGGAAAGTTCAAAGCCCAATAATTCAATGGGCCCCAATTGAACGTGAACTCACTTCCGACCAAAATCGACCCAAAATCAAAACGACGGGACGGACACCTCCGCACAAAGGTGTCCGTCCCGTCTCTCTTGGTTCCGGGGCCGCCGCCCGTCGGTGAGGGTCGTGAGAGACCGGCGGCGGCCCCGGTGGTTCCCGGGAAGCCGCTGCTGAACGGCCGTTCAGCAGCGGTCGGGCGGCCGGGTCAGCGGCTGTCGCTGCCCTTCGACCCGGCGGCGGCACGGCCCGCCTCCAGGCGCGCCACCGGGATCCGGAACGGCGAGCAGGAGACGTAGTCGAGGCCGACCTCGTGGAAGAAGTGCACCGACTCCGGGTCACCGCCGTGCTCGCCGCAGACACCGAGCTTGATGTCGGGGCGGGTGGCACGGCCGGCCTCGACGGCGCTGCGCACGAGGGAGCCGACGCCGTCCTTGTCGATGGTCTCGAAGGGGCTGACGCCGAAGATGCCCTTCTCCAGGTAGGCGGTGAAGAACGAGGCCTCCACGTCGTCGCGGGAGAAGCCCCACACCGTCTGGGTCAGGTCGTTGGTGCCGAAGGAGAAGAACTCCGCGGCCTCGGCGATCTGCCCGGCGGTCACGGCGGCGCGCGGCAGCTCGATCATGGTGCCGAGCGCCAGCTTGAGCTCCACGCCGGTGCGGGCCTGGACCTCGGCGATGACCTGCTCGGCCTCCTCGCGGACGATCTCCAGCTCCTGGACGGTGCCGACGAGCGGGATCATGATCTCGGCGCGCGGGTCGCCCTTGGCGTCGATACGCTGGGCCGCGGCCTCCGCGATGGCCCGCACCTGCATGGTGAACAGGCCGGGGATGACGAGGCCCAGGCGGACACCACGCAGACCCAGCATCGGGTTCTGCTCGTGCAGCCGGTGGACGGCCTGGAGCAGGCGCAGGTCGTTCTCGTTGGGGTCCTTGCGGGCCTCGGCGAGGGCGACGCGCACCGACAGCTCGGTGATGTCGGGCAGGAACTCGTGCAGCGGCGGGTCGAGCAGGCGGACGGTGACGGGCAGCCCGTCCATCGCCTCGAACAGCTCGATGAAGTCCTGCTTCTGGAGCGGCAGCAGCTCGGCGAGGGCGGCCTCGCGCTCGTCCTCGGTGTCGGCGAGGATCAGGCGCTCGACCATCTCGCGGCGCTCGCCGAGGAACATGTGCTCGGTGCGGCACAGGCCGATGCCCTGGGCGCCGAAGCGGCGGGCGCGCAGTGCGTCCTCGGCGTTGTCGGCGTTGGCGCGGACGCGCAGGCGGCGGACGCGGTCGGCGTAGGCCATGATCCGGTGGACGGCCTGCACCAGCTCGTCGGCGTCGTCGGCGCCGGCGTGCATGCGGCCCTCGAAGTACTCCACGACCGGGGACGGTACGACGGGTACCTCACCGAGGTAGACCTTGCCGGTGGAGCCGTCGATGGAGACGACGTCGCCCTCCTCGACGACCACGCCGGAGGCGGTGGTCATCCGGCGGCGCTTGGTGTCGACCTCCAGCTCCTCGGCGCCGCAGACACAGGTCTTGCCCATGCCGCGGGCGACGACGGCGGCGTGCGAGGTCTTGCCGCCGCGCGAGGTCAGGATGCCCTCGGCGGCGATCATGCCGTCCAGGTCGTCCGGGTTGGTCTCGCGGCGGATCAGGATGACCTTCTCGCCCGAGCGGGACCACTTCACGGCGGTGTACGAGTCGAAGACGGCCTTGCCGACGGCCGCGCCCGGGGAGGCGGCGATACCGCGGCCGATCTGCTCGACCTTCGCGTCCTCGTCGAACTTGGGGAACATCAGCTGGGCGAGCTGCGCGCCGGTGACGCGCTGGAGCGCCTCGGCCTCGTCGATCAGGCCCTGGTCCACGAGCTGGGTCGCGATGCGGAAGGCGGCACCGGCGGTGCGCTTGCCGACGCGGGTCTGGAGCATCCAGAGCTGGCCGCGCTCGATGGTGAACTCGATGTCGCAGAGATCCTTGTAGTGGGTCTCCAGGGTCTCCATGATCGACATCAGCTGGTCGTACGACTTCTTGTCGATCGACTCCAGCTCGGCGAGCGGGACCGTGTTGCGGATGCCGGCGACGACGTCCTCGCCCTGCGCGTTCTGGAGGTAGTCGCCGTAGACGCCCTGGTGGCCGGAGGCGGGGTCGCGGGTGAAGGCGACGCCGGTGCCGGAGTCCGGGCCCAGGTTGCCGAAGACCATGGAGCAGACGTTGACGGCGGTGCCGAGGTCGTGCGGGATGCGCTCCTGGCGGCGGTACAGCTTGGCGCGGTCGCCGTTCCAGGAGTCGAAGACGGCCTTGATGGCCAGGTCCATCTGCTCGCGCGGGTCCTGCGGGAAGTCGCGGCCGGTCGCGGTCCTGACGATCTTCTTGAACTGCTTGACGAGCTTCTTCAGGTCCGCCGCGTCCAGGTCGGTGTCGCTGGCGACCTTCTTGGCGGCCTTGGCCTCGTCGAGCGCGTCCTCGAACAGCTCACCGTCGACGTCCAGGACGGTCTTGCCGAACATCTGGATGAGGCGGCGGTACGAGTCCCAGGCGAAGCGCTCGTTGTCGGCCTGCTTCGCGAGGCCGACGACGGACTCGTCCGAGAGGCCGATGTTGAGGACCGTGTCCATCATGCCCGGCATCGAGAACTTGGCGCCCGAGCGGACGGAGACGAGCAGCGGGTCGTCGGCCTGGCCGAGCTTCTTGCCCATCTTCTGCTCGAGCGCGTCGAGGTGCGCGCTGACCTCGTCGCGCAGTGCCGCCGGCTCCGAGCCGCTCTCGAGGTAGACCTTGCACGCCTCGGTGGTGATCGTGAAGCCGGGAGGAACCGGAAGACCCAGGTTGGTCATCTCGGCCAGGTTCGCGCCCTTGCCACCGAGCAGGTCCTTCAGGTCCCTGTTGCCCTCGGTGAAGTCGTACACGAACTTCTGATCATTGTTTTCCGACACGGGTCTCGACTCCTCGACGACTCGGTTGGCTGCCCTGACGGCGAGGAACATACCCAGATCGAAGGCTTCTGGGGAGGTACGCCTGCCGGTCACACAGTCGTAACCACCCGTCCGCCCCCACTTCGAAAGTAACCAGGCGGTAGCTTGCGCTTTCACACCCCGAAGGCCGCTTGACCCAATCCAGCAGATTCACGCTCGAATGAGCGCCCTGTCGACCATTTGCGTTCAAGACTTGAATGCAAAAAGGGTGGCACTCAGTGCCACCCTTCAGGCAGTGCAGTCGCCTCCGACCCGCTCATCTGAGCACACCCCGCCTCAAGGGTGGTGAGGATCACTCCCCGAACGGGCCCGGATCTCAGCCGCCGGACGTATCCAGCTCGGCGTCCTCGCTCACTCCCGCGCAGTCGTACGGGTCCTTCAACCAGCCGTCCGGCAGCACGACACGGTTGTTCCCGGACGTACGGCCCCGGGGGCCGTCCGCCCCCACCGGCCACGTCTGGTCCAGGTCGAGCTCGCTCAACTGAGCGCGCAGTTCCTCCAGGGAGGAGGTGACGGCAAGCTTCTTGCGCATCTCCGACCCGACCGCGAAGCCCTTCAGGTACCAGGCGACGTGCTTGCGGAAGTCGATGACACCGCGCGCCTCGTCGCCCAGCCACTCGCCGAGCAGCCGCGCGTGCCGCACCATCACGTCGGCGACCTCCCGCAGCCCGGGCCGCGCGGAGGCGCCGGTGCCCTCGAAGCCCGCCACCAGGTCGGCGAACAGCCACGGGCGGCCCAGGCAGCCGCGCCCGACGACCACGCCGTCGCAGCCGGTCTCGCGCATCATCCGCAGGGCGTCGTCGGCCGACCAGATGTCACCGTTGCCGAGCACCGGGATCTCCGGCACGTGCTCCTTCAGCCGCGCGATGGCGTCCCAGTCGGCCGTGCCGCCGTAGTGCTGCGCGGCCGTCCGCCCGTGCAGGGCGATGGCCGTGACGCCCTCCTCGACCGCGATCCGGCCCGCGTCGAGGTAGGTGATGTGGTCGTCGTCGATGCCCTTGCGCATCTTCATCGTCACCGGCAGGTCACCGGCGTTCGACACGGCCTCGTGCAGGATCGCCCGCAGCAGGGGCCGCTTGTACGGCAGGGCGGAGCCGCCGCCCTTGCGGGTCACCTTCGGCACCGGGCAGCCGAAGTTCAGGTCGATGTGGTCGGCGAGGTCCTCGTCGACGATCATCCGCACGGCCTTGCCGACGGTCACCGGGTCCACGCCGTAGAGCTGGATCGAGCGCGGCTTCTCGGTCTCGTCGAACCGGATGAGCTGCATCGTCTTCTCGTTGCGCTCCACCAGCGCCCGCGTCGTGATCATCTCGCTCACGAACAGGCCCTTGCCACCGGAGAACTCACGGCAGAGGGTGCGGAAGGGGGCGTTGGTGATGCCGGCCATCGGGGCGAGCACCACCGGCGGCTGCACGATGTGCGGCCCGATGGAGAGGGGGGAGAACGCGGTCATTGGCCCATTGTCCCGCACCGCCGGAATCCGCGGACGGGGCCACCAGGGAGAGGAGCCGCTCGACCCCGGCCCGGGTCTCCTCGTCCAGCGGGACGTACGTCACGAGGCTCGGGCCGCCGCCCGGACCCAGCCACAGGTTGGTGTGCTCGAAGCGGAGCAGGCCCACGTGGGCGTTGCGGATCAGTTTGGTCCGGCCCCCGGGGGCGACCACGTCGTGGCGGGCCCAGATCTCCCGGAACTCCGGCGACGCCTCCTCCAGGCGCTGGACCAGCCGTTTCCACGCCGGATCGGCCAGGTGCTCGGCCCGCGCGGCCCGCAGTTTGCCGGTGAGGAGCGGCAGCAGCTCCGACAGGTCGGTCACGGCCGAGCGGAACGCCTCGTCGGTGAAGGCGAGCCAGAGGGAGTTGCGGTCCTCGCGGGGCAGGACGTCCAGGTCGCGGAAGAGGTGCCCGAAGGTGCGGTTGTAGGCGAGGAAGTCGAAACGGGCGTTCTGCACGGCGGCCGGTACGGGCTCCAGCTGGCCGAGGATCGCGCGCAGGGCGGGCGTGACGGCCGCGTCGGGTGCCTCGGGGTGCGGGTCGGCCCGACCGGCCAGGGCGAAGAGGTGGGCGCGCTCGGTCGGATCGAGCAGCAGGGCCCCGGCGAGGGCGCCCGGGACCTGCGGCGAGACCTGGATGTCCCGGGCCTGTTCGAGCCAGGTGTACCAGGTGACGCCGACGGCGGAGAGCTGCGCGACCTCCTCGCGGCGCAGACCGGGCGTCCGGCGCCGGCGGCCGCGCGGCAGCCCGACCTGCTCGGGGCTGATGCGCTCCCGCCGGCTCCGCAGGAAGGCGGCCAGCTCGTAGCGCCGCACCTCGGGCTCGGAGGGCCGCCGTCCCGCGGGCCCGGGCGACGGGGGCACGGGCGCCGGCCCGGCCGCGAGGGGTCCGGACGCCGGAGGGACGGGCCCGTGCCCCGGCGTCACCGGTACCGGCGCGGGCTGCGGTGCGGGCTCGGGCGCGGGGCCCGCCGTGAGGGTCATGAGTCCAGCCTGCCCGGGCCGTCCGCCCGGTGCCAGGTAGCCGTTGTACCAGGATGAGAAGACTCTGGTACCAGGCTGGGCGGAGGCCGATCGTCGGAGCGTGACCACGATCTCCTCCGCCGACCGCACGGCCGCCGCTTCCGGCGGCGGCCCCGCCTCGCCGGGGCTCGGCGCCCTCGGCCTCTGCACCGTCCTCCTCGGCGCCGCCCTGCCGCTGGTCGACTTCTTCATCGTCAACGTCGCCCTGCCGTCCCTCGGCAGGGACCTGGGCGCCGGGGAGGCGCTCCTCGAACTCGTCGTCGCCGCGTACGGCCTGTCGTACGCCGTGCTGCTGGTCCTCGGCGGGCGGCTCGGGGACCTCTTCGGCCGCCGGCGCCTCTTCCTCACCGGGCTCGTCGCCTTCGGCCTCACCTCGCTCGCCTGCGGGCTCGCCCCGGGGCCCTGGACGCTGGTGGGCGCCCGGCTGGCACAGGGTGCCGCGGCGGCGATGCTGCTGCCGCAGGTGCTGGCGACCCTTCACTCCTCGACGTCGGGCGCGCGCCGGGCCAGGGCGCTCGGCCTGTACGGGGCGACCACCGGGCTCTCCTTCGTCACCGGCCAGATCCTCGGCGGCCTGCTGGTCGCCGCCGACCTGTGGGGCACCGGCTGGCGGGCGGTGTTCCTGGTGAACGTGCCGGTGGTGCTGCTGCTCCTGCCGCTCGCCGCCCGCGCCGTACCCGAGACCCGCTCGGACCGGCCCGCTCCCGTGGACGTGGCCGGGACCCTGCTCCTCGCCCTGGCCCTGACCGCGCTGCTCGCCCCGCTGACGGAGGGCAGGGCCGCCGGGTGGCCGCTGTGGACCTGGCTCGCGCTCGCCGTCTTCCCCTGCGCGGCGGTCGCGTTCTGGCGGGTGGAACTGCGCTCGGAGCGCCGGGGCGGCACCCCGCTGGTCCCGCCGAGCCTGCTGCGCCTGATTCCGCTGCGGCGCGGTCTGGTGCTCGTGCTGCCGCTGTCGGGCGGCTTCGGCGGTTTCATGCTGGTGATCGCGGTGGCCCTCCAGGAGGGCGCGGGGGTCGGCGCGGTGGCGGCCGGGACGGCCCTGGCCCCGATGGCGCTCGCCTTCTTCGCGGCCTCGCTCGCGGGACCGCGGCTGGTGGCGCGCTGGGGAAGCCGGGTGATCCCGGCGGGCGCCCTGGTCCAGGCGGCCGGTCTCGGCCTGCTGGCCTGGACGGCCTGGCGGTCCTGGCCGGATCTCTCGGTGGCCGCCCTCCTGCCGGGGATGGCCGTCGCGGGCATCGGGCAGGGGCTCCAGCTCCCGGTGCTGTTCCGGGTGGTGCTCGCGGAGGTCCCGCCGGAGCGGGCGGGCGTGGGCAGCGGAGTCATGGTGACGACCCAGCAGGCCGCCCTCGCCCTGGGCGTGGCCACGCTCGGCACCCTGTTCCTGTCGCTCGCGGACACCGGCTCCATGGGCACGGCCCTCGCGGTGGTGCTCCTGGTCCAGCTCGCGGTGGCCCTGCTGACGGCCCTGGCGGCCCTGCGCCTGCCGAGGACGGTGGGCTGAGCCGACGGACCGGCACGACGTGGGCCGGGCCGTACGACACCGAAGGGCCCGGGTCACGTGGTGACCCGGGCCCTCCGTCCGTTCTCCGCCGGCCGCGCCGGTGTCTACTCGGCCGGCTCGGCCGGCGTCTCCTGCCCGTCCGGCGTCTCCTGGCGGGCGCGCTCGCGCATCTTCCTCAACAGCTCCTGCTTCTGGTCCTCGGCCCGGCGGCGGTCGGCCGCGCGGCCCTGTCCTGCTCCCTGCTGTTCGGCGCGGGACAGCTTCTTGCGCTGTCCGCCGACGCCGAGGAGGTTGTTCTTGCTCTTGGCCATGGGCTCCCCTTGGGTGAGGTGTGCGGTGGTCGGTGGATCGGCCTGCGCGCCGCTCTCACTCGTAGATCGGGAGGTGAGCAAACATGCCGTGAACGCTACCGGCGGGGCCGGGTGGAGGCACCCGGTTTTTCCGGCGCTCGCGGACCACGCACGTACGGGAAAAGCCCCCGGTTCCGTGCTCCGGAACCGGGGGCTTGTGCCGACGCGATCAGGTGCTTCAGCAGCCGAGCAGGCGGCTGCCCAGGTAGCCCTGGATCTGGTCGAGGGAGACGCGCTCCTGCTTCATGGTGTCGCGCTCGCGCACGGTCACCGCGTTGTCGTCCAGGGTGTCGAAGTCGACGGTGACGCAGAACGGCGTGCCGATCTCGTCCTGGCGGCGGTAGCGGCGGCCGATGGCGCCCGCGTCGTCGAAGTCGATGTTCCAGTTCTGGCGCAGGTCCGCCGCCAGGCCCTTGGCCTTCGGGGAGAGCTGCGGGTTGCGGGAGAGCGGCAGGACCGCGACCTTGACCGGGGCCAGGCGCGGGTCGAGGCGCAGCACGGTGCGCTTCTCCATGACGCCCTTGGCGTTGGGGGCCTCGTCCTCGTTGTACGCGTCGAGCAGGAAGGCGAGCATGGTGCGGCCGACACCGGCCGCGGGCTCGATGACGTACGGGGTCCAGCGCTCGCCGGCCTCCTGGTCGAAGAACGACAGGTCGGTGCCGGAGGCCTTGGAGTGGGCGCCCAGGTCGTAGTCGGTGCGGTTGGCGACGCCCTCGAGCTCGCCCCACTCGCTGCCGCCGAACTGGAAGCGGTACTCGATGTCGGCGGTGCGCTTGGAGTAGTGGGAGAGCTTCTCCTGCGGGTGCTCGAACCAGCGCATGTTCTCCTCACGGAGACCCAGGCCGGTGTACCAGTTCCAGCGCTGCTCCATCCAGTACTCGTGCCACTGCTCGTCCTCGCCCGGCTTGACGAAGAACTCCATCTCCATCTGCTCGAACTCGCGGGTGCGGAAGATGAAGTTGCCCGGAGTGATCTCGTTCCGGAAGGACTTGCCCATCTGCGCGATGCCGAACGGCGGCTTCTTGCGCGAGGTCTGCTGCACCTGGCCGAAGTTGGTGAAGATGCCCTGCGCGGTCTCGGGACGCAGGTACGCGACGGAGCCGCTGTCCTGGGTCGGGCCGAGGTGCGTGGAGAGCAGGCCGGAGAACTGCTTGGGCTCCGTGAAGGTGCCCTTGTTGCCACAGTTGGGGCAGTTGAGGTCGGTCAGGCCGTTCTCGGGGAGGCGGCCGTGCTTCTCCTCGTACGCCTCCTCCAGGTGGTCGGCCCGGTAGCGCTTGTGGCAGGAGGTGCACTCGGTCAGCGGGTCGGTGAAGGTGGCGACGTGACCGGAGGCCTCCCAGACCTCGGTGGCCAGGATGACCGACGAGTCGATGCCGACGACGTCCTCGCGGGCGGTGACCATGTAACGCCACCACTGGCGCTTGATGTTCTCCTTGAGTTCGACACCCAGCGGCCCGTAGTCCCAGGCGGCACGCTGGCCGCCGTAGATCTCGCTGCACGGGTAGACGAAGCCACGGCGCTTGCTCAGGCTGACGATGGTGTCGATCTTGTCGGCGGCCACGGTGCTCTCTTCATTACGACGACGAAGTGCGAATGCCTCAGGTTACCGGCGCCCGCACCCCCCGTATCAAATCGGTTCGGTCGCGGGACGATCACGGGGCCGCGTGGCCGGGGCCACACATACGACAATTGACAATCGTTTCCATATTTGTTGAAAATGAGTGTCATGAACGTACGCCGTCTGATACCCCCCACCGCCCTCGCCGGAGCCGTCGCGCTCGGCCTCGTCTCGCTCTCCGCCTGCGCCGGTTCCTCGGACGCGGCAGGCGGTGACAGCGGCAGCGGCGGCGGCAAGCTGGACGTCGTGGCGTCGTTCTACCCCGTGCAGTTCCTGGCGGAGCGGATAGGCGGCGACCACGTGGCCGTCGAGACGCTCACCAAGCCCGGCGTCGAGCCCCACGACCTGGAGCTCAAGCCGCGCCAGGTCGGCGCGCTCGGCGACGCCGACGTGATCCTCTACCTCAAGGGCATCCAGCCCGCCGTCGACAAGGCGATCGCCCAGGCCCGCGTCGAGAACACGATCGACGCCGCCACCCTCACCGAGCTCGAGGAGCACGGCACCGGGGTCGACGGCGCCCACGAGGGCGAGTCCCCCGAGGAGCACGCGGCCCACGCCGAAGAGGGTCACGCCGAGGAGGGCCACGAGGGCCACGACCACGGTTCCGAGGCCGGCGCCGACCCGCACATCTGGCTCGACCCCGTGAAGTACGCCGAGGTCGCCAAGGGCGTCGGGGCCGCCTTCGAGAAGGCCGACCCGGCCCACGCCGCCGACTACAAGAAGAACACCGCCGACCTGGTGAAGAAGCTCGAAGGCCTGGACACCGAGTTCGAGACCGGCCTGAAGAACACCACCACGCGGACGTTCATCACCACCCACTCCGCCTTCGGCTACCTCGCCGAGCGCTACGGCCTCGACCAGGAGGGCATCTCCGGCATCGACCCCGAGTCCGAGCCGAGCCCCGCCCGGATGAAGGAGCTCCAGCAGGTCGCGGCCCGCGAGAAGGTCACCACCGTCTTCTTCGAGACCCTCGCCAGCGACAGGACCGCCAAGACCCTCGCGGGCGACACCGGCCTGAAGACCGACGTCCTCGACCCCCTGGAGGGAATCACCGACCGGTCCCGGGGCGATGACTACTTCGAGGTCATGCGGTCCAACCTCACCGCGCTGAAGAAGGCCCTCGGCGCCAAGTGACACCCACGCACGTATCGGAGGCACGAGCCATGGCCCTGGAACCCGTCATTTCCGTCCGCGGGGCCACGGCGGCCCTCGGCGGCCGGCCCGTCCTCCGCGGCGTCGACCTCACCGTCCACCGCGGTGAGGTCGTGGCCCTGCTCGGCGCCAACGGCTCCGGCAAGTCCACCGCCGTCCGCTCGGTCATCGGCCAGGTCCCGCTGACCGGCGGCACCATCGAACTCTTCGGCACCGAGCGGAGGCGTTTTCGCGACTGGGCGCGGATCGGCTACGTGCCGCAGCGCACCACCGCCGCAGGCGGCGTCCCCGCCACCGTCCGCGAGGTCGTCTCCTCCGGGCGGCTGGCCCGCCGCCGCTTCGGCCGCTTCTCCCGCGCGGACAAGGCGGCCGCCGCCCGCGCCCTCGACCTCGTCGGCCTGGCCGACCGGGCGGGCGACTCGGTGAGCGCCCTCTCCGGCGGCCAGCACCAGCGGGTCCTGATCGCCCGCGCCCTCGCCTCCGAACCCGAACTCCTGATCATGGACGAGCCCATGGCGGGCGTGGACCTCGCCAGCCAGGAGGTGCTGGCCTCGACCCTGCGCGAGCAGGTCGGCGGCGGCACCTCGGTCCTCCTCGTCCTGCACGAGCTGGGTCCGCTGGAGCCGCTGATCGACCGGGCCGTCGTGCTGCGCGACGGCTGTGTCGTCCACGACGGCCCGCCGCCCGAGGCCGTCGGGCAGCACGCCCTGCCCGGCCACGACCACGTCCATCCGCACGCGGCCGGCGAGCCGCTCCGTACGGGTCTGCTGACCTGAGGAAGCTGGCCTGATCATGGAATTCCTCCACGACGCCTTCATGCAGCGCGCGCTGCTCGCCGCCGTCCTGGTCGGCATCACGGCCCCGGCCGTCGGCATCTATCTGGTCCAGCGCCGCCAGGCCCTCATGGGCGACGGCATCGGCCACGTCGCCATGACCGGTGTCGGCCTCGGCTTCCTGCTGAACTCCAGCCCGGTCTGGATGGCCACCCTGGTCGCCGTCGCCGGCTCCGTCGCCATGGAGCTGATCCGGGCGTACGGCAAGACCCGCGGCGACCTCGCCCTGGCCCTGCTGTTCTACGGCGGCATGGCCGGCGGTGTGCTGCTCATCAACCTCTCGCCGACCGGCTCCAACGCCAACCTCAGCTCGTACCTCTTCGGCTCCCTCACCACGGTCTCGCCCGAGGACGTCACCGCGATCAGCCTGCTGGCCGCGTTCGTGGTCCTCGTCACGGTCGGGCTGCGCCGGCACCTCTTCGCGGTCAGCCAGGACGAGGAGTTCGCCCGGGTCACCGGCCTGCCGGTGCGCGCCCTGAACCTGCTGATCGCGGTCACGGCCGCGGTCACCGTCACGGTCGCCATGCGGGTCGTCGGCCTGCTCCTGGTCAGCGCGCTCATGGTGGTGCCGGTGGCCGCCGCCCAGCAGCTGACGAAGTCGTTCCGCGCGACCTTCGTCCTCGCGGTGGCGACCGGTGTCACGGTCACCCTGGCCGGCACGGTCACCTCGTACTACCAGGACGTACCCCCCGGCGCGACCATCGTCCTGTACGCGATCGGCGTCTTCGTCCTGCTGACGCTGCTCGCCGCGCCGCTGGCCCGGCGCCGCGCGCGGACGGCGGAGGCGGGCGCGGCGGACTGCGACGCCCCGGTCCCGGCCACCCGGCGTCCGTCGGACGACGTGAAGGTCTGACCTGGCGGGGGCGGGGGGCTGGCAGAATGGCGGGGGCAGTCAAGGAATCAAGGAGGCCCCGTGACGACGGCAGGACCCCCCGTACGCGGCCGCTCGACCAAGCAGCGGGCCGCGGTCGCGGCGGCGCTGAGCGAGGTGGACGAGTTCCGCAGCGCCCAGGAGCTGCACGACATGCTCAAGCACCGCGGCGCCTCCGTCGGCCTCACCACGGTCTACCGCACGCTCCAGTCCCTCGCGGACGCGGGCGAGGTCGACGCGCTGCGCACCAGCGACGGTGAGACGGTCTACCGGCGCTGTTCGACCGAGGACCACCACCACCATCTGGTGTGCCGCCTGTGCGGCAAGGCGGTCGAGGTCGAGGGGCCGATGGTCGAGCAGTGGGCCGAGGCGGTCGCCACGGAGCACGGCTTCGTGAACGTGGCGCACACGGTCGAGATCTTCGGCACCTGCGCGGAGTGCGCGGAGAAGTAGGCCTGACGCGTACGGGAAGGGCCCGCACCGGACGTGTCCGGTGCGGGCCCTTCCCGTACGCGTCAGGCCTTGTCGAGGACGGCCATGTCGGCCGGGTCGACGCCGCCGAAGCGGCGGTCGCGGGAGGCGTACTCGACGCAGGCCCGCCACAGGTCACGGCGGTCGAAGTCCGGCCACAGCACGTCCTGGAAGACCATCTCGGCGTAGCTGCTCTGCCAGATCAGGTAGTTGGAGGTGCGCTGCTCGCCGCTGGGCCGCAGGAAGAGGTCGACGTCCGGCATGTCCGGGTAGTACAGGTACTTCTGGAAGGTCTTCTCGTTGACCTTCGACGGGTCCAGCTTGCCGGCCGCCACGTCCCGGGCGATGGCCTGCGCCGCGTCGGCGACCTCGGCCCGGCCGCCGTAGTTGACACAGAAGTACAGCGTCATGGCGTCGTTCCCGACGGTCTGCTCCTGGGCGATCTGGAGCTCCTCCACGACGGACTTCCACATCTTGGGCATCCGGCCGACCCAGCGGATGCGGATGCCGAGCTCGTCCATCTCGTCGCGGCGGCGGCGGATGACGTCCCGGTTGAAGTTCATGAGGAAGCGGACCTCCTCGGGCGAGCGCTTCCAGTTCTCGGTGGAGAAGGCGTAGAGGGAGAGGTTCTTCACGCCCATCTCCAGGCAGCCCTTGAGCACGTCGAGGACGACGCCCTCGCCGACCTTGTGGCCCTCGGTACGGGGCAGGCCGCGCTCCTTGGCCCAGCGGCCGTTGCCGTCCATCACGCAGGCGACGTGGTTCGGCACCAGCTCGGCCGGGAGCTTCGGCGGGCGGGCGCCGGACGGGTGCGGCTCGGGGGTCTTGTACTCCCGGCGCTGCCGCCCGAGGATTCCGCGTCGTGCGATGGCCATGCGATGGATCTCCTAGCTCTTTTCTACGTAGCGCAGGGAGCGCAGGCCGCGCTCCAGATGCCAGTGCAGATAGGCGGACACGAGTCCGCTGCCCTCCCTGACGTGACGCGGCTCGCACGCGTCCGCCGTCGCCCAGTCGCCGGTGAGCAGCGCACTGAGCAGGCCGATGGCCTCCGCCGAGGGTACGACGCTTCCGGGCACCCGGCAGTCGCCGCATATGACGCCGCCCGCCGCGACCGAGAAGAACCGGTTCGGCCCGTGGAGTCCGCACTTGGCGCAGTCCTCGAAGCTGGGCGCGTACCCGTTCACGGCGAGGGAGCGGAGCAGGAAGGCGTCCAGGATGAGGTGGGGCGCGTGCTCACCCCGGGCGAGGGTCCGCAGGGCGCCGACGAGCAGGAGGTACTGCTGGACGGCCGGCTCGCCCTCGTGGTCGGTGAAGCGCTCCGCCGTCTCCAGCATGGCCGTGCCCGCCGTGTAGCGGGCGTAGTCGGTGACGATGCCGCCCCCGTAGGCGGCGATGGTCTCGCTCTGGGTGCAGAGCGGCAGCCCGCGGCCGATCAGGTCGCTCCCCCGGGCGAAGAACTGCACGTCCACGTGCGAGAACGGTTCGAGCCTGGCCCCGAACTTGGACTTCGTGCGCCGCACGCCCCTCGCCACGGCGCGTACGCGGCCGTGACCGCGCGTGAGGAGGGTGATGATGCGGTCCGCTTCACCCAGCTTCTGGGTGCGCAGCACGATGCCGTCGTCGCGGAACAGACTCATGCCCCCATTCTCCCGTACGGCGGGGGCCGCCCGGACCGGGTACGGCGCCGGGCGGCCCCCTGCGGGAGGGCGGGGACCCCGCCGGAGCTCAGGGCACCTCGCCCCGGCTCCGCGCGTTCACGTGGGCCGTGGCCGCGCTCAGCCGCTCCGCCGAGGTCGCCTCGCGCACCCCGTCGGGCTCGACGTCCCACTCCCGGCCGCCGCCGAGCGGCCGGACCTGGATGTAGGGCCCCTCGTGCCCCATGACTCTCGCGACCCGTCCGGTACGGATCTCGACGACGTACGCCCCGATGGGCAGGGTCATGACCGGTCCTCCTCCCCCGGCAGTACAGCGGCGGCGAGGAGCCGGGCCGTTTCCACCGTGCAGCATCCCAATTCCACGAGCGGCCTCGGGGGCTCGGCGGCGAGGGTGACGACGTCGAGCCCCAGCGAGGGAAGGGTGATTCCCGCTCGCGCCAGCGCCTCGCGCAATTCCGTCACGACCTCCTGTGCCACGCGTACCGTCCCGGTGGTCGATCGTTTGATGTCTTCCTTCACCAACGTATGCCTTTCTGAATCCATTTCCGGCTTCCCCACTCCAGGGTGGCGTCCGATCCGTAGAATCGACAGACGCGCAGGCCATACAACTGCGAGGTCGGGTGGGGGAGTTAATCCATGGCCAGAGGCAAGCAGCAGGACGCGTGGGTCTTCTTCGGCGAGCTCCTGAAGGAACGCCGGGAGGCGGCGGGGCTCTCCCAGGAGGAACTGGGCAGACGGGTGTTCGTATCGGGCGCCTACATCGGACTGTTCGAGCAGGGAATTCGAAAGCCACAGAAAGACGTGGCCCAGCGAATCGACGAAGTCCTACAAACCGGCGGTATTTTCGAACGAACGTGGCGCAAGCTCATCGACAAGTCACCGTACGCCTCGTATTTCACGGAGGTGGCGGAGCTGGAGGCGGTGGCGACGAAGCTGTGCGAGTTCGCTCCGCTGGTCGTACCCGGGTTGCTCCAGACGGCGGAGTACGCGCGGGCGGTGACGGTCGCGGCGAACCCGTTCGCCACGGACGCGTACGTGGAGGAGAAGGTCAGCGCGCGGATGGAGCGCGCGGCGATCCTCCAGGACGCTACAAGGCCCGAGTATTGGGTGATCCTGCACGAGAACGCGGTGCTCACCCCGGTGGGCGGCGAGGCGGAGATGGCCGCGCAACTGGACCACATCGCGGCGATGATCCGACAGCGGTGGGTACTGGTGACGGTGCTTCCGCGCGCTGCGGGCGCGCACGCCTCCATGAACGGGACGCTGAAGCTCATGGAGTACGCGGACCAACCGCCAACGGCCTATACGGAGACGTCGTTTTCAGGGACGCTCCTCGACGATCCGGCGGTGGTGAAGCGCGCACAGCGGGCCTACGATCTGCTGAGGGTCACCGCCTTGTCGCCGGAGGTGTCCCTGGCCCTGATCGAATCGGCGGCGGAGGACTTCAGACGATGCGCCAGTACGACCTGAACAACGCCCGTTGGTTCAAGAGCAGCTACAGCAACGGTGAGGGCGGCGACTGCGTCGAGGTGTCGCACGACTTCGTCGGCGCGTGGCGCAAGAGTTCGTACAGCAACGGCGAGGGCGGATCGTGCCTCGAAGTCCTGGACGACCGCCCCGGCGTCGTGCCCGTCCGTGACAGCAAGAACCCCACCGGTCCCGTCCTCGTCGTCCCCGCCGCCGCCTGGGCCGTCTTCGTCGCGGGCGTCAAGGGATGACGACCACCCCCTCCCTCCTCCTGCGGGGCGGCGCCGGCTCCGTCCTCCGGTTCGAGGGGGGCGGGCCGGTCACCCTCCGCCGGACGGACAAGGAGCACCGGATACCCCTGGCGGCGATCCAGCTCGTCCACGCGGAGGGCCGGTCCGTCGCGATCGTCCTGTCGGCGCCGGAGGGGACCGAGCCGAGGATCTACCGGGTCACGGACGTGAGCGAGGCCGCCGCCCTCGCGTTCGCCGATGCCGTGACCGCCGCGCTGCCGGCGGAGCCCGCGCCCGACGGCGCCGCGCTCGTCACCACCTTCGCCCTCGCCGACCCGCCGCCCCGCGCCACCAGGAACTGGATCGTGGGCGGCGTCGTCGCGGCGGTGCTGGTCGCGGTGGACGTGTTCATCGCACTGAGGGCTCCGGAGGGCGAGTACGCCTTCGGCTTCTTGATGGCCCTCGTCTTCGGCGGCATCGGCGCCTTCATGATCCATCTCGCGGGCGTGGAGACGTACCGCCAGTGGCACCTGCCGAGGCACGGCATCACGGTCATGGGCGAGTTCAGCCACTACACGAACAACCGGAAGGTGTACCGGTTCACGGACGCCACGGGCGGCCGGCACACGTACACGACGACCTCGGGTCCCGACCGGATCGAGCTGGCCTACGACCCGCGCGACCCGCGGCGGGTCGTCCACCCGGCCGGGCCGTACGAGCGGATCGGGATCGCGTTCGTCACCCTCCTGGGGTGCGGGATCGCCGGCGGCAGCCTCTACGCCCTCGGGGCCATCCTGTTCGTGACGGTGAAGGGCTGACGCCGCTGGGCCCCCGCCCCTACCATCACCGGCATGTCGATCATCGCGTCGCTGCCCATCCTCCCCGGCCGTGACGGCGTCGTCCTGAGCGCCGTCGGGCGCGGGCTGGTCCTGGAGCGCCCCCGCGAGGTGCTGACGGTCCCCGGCGAGGCCGTCGCCCGCGTCTGGACCGAGGGGCGGACCATAGCCGTGGAGCTGCGGGCGCGATCGGGCGCAGAGCCGGTCGTGCACCGGGTCGAGGACGTGGACGAGACGGCCGCGGCGACCTTCGCCGCCGGGGTGAACGCGCTGCTGCTCGAACCGGCGGAGGAGATCGACGGCGCCGCGCTCGTCATCGTGCGGACGCGCAGGACGCTCTGGCGCGAGCGGTACCTGCGCCGGATGAAGCGGTTCGTGCTGGCCTGCGTCGGTGCGGTCGTGGGCGTGAGCGTGCTCTCCGTGCTGGTCGGTGACGTCGGACGGGCCATCGCGGTCGTCCCCGTCGGGTTCCTGACCACCGCGGCCCTCGGCTTCGGCGTGTACGAGGTCGGGAAGTGGCTGCACGTGCGGCGCGTCCGCAAGCACGGCACCAGGGTCTTCGCCCGGCCCGCGGACTCGCCGGGGGCGTACCTCTACGTGGACGACCGGAACGTCACCCGGGTCGTCTTCCCGGACTCCCACGGTTCGTACGCCGAGGTGTGCTACGACCCGGAGGAGCCGGCGGAGGTCCACCCGGTGAAGCCGTCGTTCACCCAGCGCTTCAACACCTTCATGGGATGGTTCCTGCTGTTCCTGGGCCTCGACGGCGTGGCGCTGACGGTTCTCATCCTCCTCATGCCCTTTGAGTAGCCATAAGCCTGCCTTATGAGTCCATAGACCGGGGGCGGGTACCGCTGGGCGCGGCGCGTTAATTAGGGTGACCTAAGTGTCGGCGGCTTCGCCGCCACGTCGTTTGCGAAGGGAACCCAGTCATGCCCCGCCCCCTCCGGGTCGCGATCGTCGGCGCCGGCCCCGCCGGAATCTACGCCGCCGATGCGCTGCTGAAGTCCGAGGCCGCCACCGAGCCGGGCGTGTCCATCGACATCTTCGAGCGGATGCCCGCCCCCTTCGGCCTCATCCGCTACGGCGTCGCCCCCGACCACCCCCGTATCAAGGGCATCATCACCGCCCTCCACCAGGTGCTCGACAAGCCGCAGGTCCGCCTGTTCGGCAACGTCGACTACGGCACCGACCTGCACCTGGACGACCTGCGCGCCTTCTACGACGCCGTGATCTTCTCGACCGGCGCCATGGCCGACCGCGAGCTGAAGATCCCCGGCGTGGAGCTCGAGGGTTCCCTCGGCGCCGCCGACTTCGCCTCCTGGTACGACGGCCACCCGGACGTCCCGCGCACCTGGGACCTGTCGGCCGAGAAGGTCGCCGTCCTCGGCGTCGGCAACGTGGCCCTGGACATCGCCCGCATCCTCGCGAAGACGGCCGACGAGCTGCTGCCGACCGAGATCCCGCCGAACGTCCACGAGGGCCTGAAGGCCAACAAGGCCGTGGAGATCCACGTCTTCGGCCGCCGGGGCCCGGCCCAGGCCAAGTTCAGCCCGATGGAGCTGCGCGAGCTGGACCACTCGCCGAACATCGAGGTCATCGTCAACCCCGAGGACATCGACTACGACGAGGGCTCCATCGCGGAGCGGCGCAAGAACAAGCAGACCGACATGGTCGCGAAGACCCTGGAGAACTGGGCGATCCGCGACATCGGCGACCGCCCGCACAAGCTGTTCCTGCACTTCTTCGAGTCCCCGGTGGAGATCCTCGGCGAGGACGGCAAGGTCGTCGGCCTGCGCACCGAGCGCACGGAGCTGGACGGCACCGGCAACGTCAAGGGCACCGGGCAGACCACCGACTGGGACGTCCAGGCCGTCTACCGAGCGGTGGGCTACCTCTCCGACGAGCTGCCCAAGCTTCCCTGGGACACCGCCAGCGGCACCGTCCCGGACCAGGGCGGCCGGGTCATGGAGGGCGACGCGCCGATGCCCTCCACGTACGTCACCGGCTGGATCCGGCGCGGCCCCGTCGGCCTCATCGGCCACACCAAGGGCGACGCCAACGAGACCGTGGCGAACCTGCTGGACGACTTCGCGCACGGCCGCCTGCTCACCCCCGAGACCCCGGAGCCGGAGGCCGTCGTCACCTTCCTGGAGGGCAAGGGCCTCACGTACACGACGTGGGAGGGCTGGTACGCCCTCGACGCCGCCGAGAAGGCGCTCGGCGAGCCGCAGGGCCGCGAGCGCGTGAAGATCGTCGAGCGTGAGGACATGCTGCGCGCGAGCGGCGCCATCGACTGACCCCCGAGCGCCCGACCGATCCGGCCGGAACCGTCCGGCACGCCCCGCCCCGGGGCCGTGCCGGGCGGTTCCGGCGTTCCGGCGGTGCTCAGGCGGTCGGCCCGGCCCCGGATCCGCCCTCCGGGTGGCCCCCTCCGGTCCGGCACCGCGCCGCCCGGCCGGGCGGCGGACCCGCGGATACGCTGGAAGGCCCGGAAGAGGTGAGGCCATGTCCGCACCCACGACGGACCCGGTCGCGCGGGCACGGGACGCGGCGGCCCGGGAGTCCTGGGCCGAGGCGTACGCGCTGCTGCACGCCCACGACGCCCGTCCCACCCGGGCGGTGGCCGCCCGGGACCTGTCCGCGCTGGCGGAGGCGGCCTGGTGGGCGGGGCACGTGGAGGAGTCCGCCGCGGCCCGGCTGCGGGCGCACGCGGCCCACGTGGCGGCGGGCGACCACCGGGGCGCCGGTCTGGAGGCCTGGTGGCTCCACCACACCTACGCCGGTCTCGACCGGCCCGCGGCGGCGGCCGGCTGGCTGCGCCGGGCCCGGCACCACCTGGACGGCCTGCCGCCCTGCCCCGAGCAGTGCTTCCTCGCCTGGACCGACGCGGAGCGGGCCGCCGCCCACGGTGACGCCGTCACGGCGCTGACGGCGAGCCACCTCATGACGACGCTCGCCGCCTGCTCCGGCAGCCCCGACCTGATCGCCCTCGCCCGGCAGACCGCGGCCTCGGTCCTCCTCGCCCAGGGCCGCCGCCCCGAGGCCCTCGCCCTCCTGGACGAGGCGGTCCGCGCGGCCACCTCGGGCGCGCTCAGCGGCCGGTTCACCGGGCTGCTCCTCTCCCTGGCCCTCACCCGCTGCCTCCGGGCGGCCGACCTGCCCCGCGCGGTCGCGTGGACGGACGCGGCGACCGCCTGGGCCGCCGCTCCCTGGACGGGCCGCCCCGCCCGGGCCTCCGCCTCGCTCGCCGCCCCGTCCTGCGAGAACCCCTTCCGCGGGGTGTTCCGGGCCCGGCGGGCCGAGGTGCTCGACCTGCTCGGCGCCTGGACGCGCGCCGAGTCCGAGGCCCGGCAGGCCTGCCACGAGATCCCCGCGGACCAGCCGGAGGCCGCCGCCGCCGCGTACCGCACGATCGGCGACGTCCAGCGACGGCAGGGCCGCCTCGCCGAGGCCGCCCGCTCCTACGCCCGCGTCCACGACCTGGACCACCTGCCGCAGCCCGGCCTGGCACTGCTGCGCCTCGCCCAGGGGCGGCCCGACGCGGCCGTCGCCGGGCTCGACCTCGCCCTGGCCCACCAGGACGATCCCCGCCGCGACCTCCTGGGCCGCTCCCGCCTGCTCGCCGCCCGCACCGAGGCGGGCCTCGCCGCCGGAGACGTACGGGGCGCGGCCCGCGCGGCGGCGGCCCTGCACGCCCTCGCCGGGGACGCCCCCCTCCCCCGCGCCCTGGCCGGCACCGCGTACGGCGCGGTGTGCCTGGCCCGTACCGCCTCCGGGAGCACCGCGGAGGCGGTCGCCGTGCTGCGGCGGGCCCGCGACGCCTGGCTGGCGGCCGGCGTCCCCTACGAGGCCGCGCGGACCCGCACCCTGCTCGCGGCGGCGTACCGGACGGCCGGCGATCCAGCGGCGGCCCGGCACGAACTGACCTCGGCGCGGGACGCCTTCCACCACCTCGGCGCCCGCCCCGACGCCGACCGCGCGGCCGCCCTGCTCCGGCACCCGCGCACCCGTCCTCCGGGCGGAGGCCGCACCGGCTGATCGGTCCGGACGACCCCGCGAGGCAACTTCGCGGCCCGATCCCCCGTCTGGCAGTCCGTACCCCTCCCCCTGGAACGGAGCCTGCCGGTGCTCGTAGGACTGCTGACCGCCATCGCCGCCTCTGTCTGTTACGGCACGGGCTCCGTCCTGCAGGCCGTCGGGTCGCGCAAGTCCGCGCGGCGGGAGCCGGACGCCTCCGGGGGGCTCACGGAGCGGGGCGGGCCGAGCCTCGCCTCCACCGCGAAGGCGGCGACGACCTGGGAGTTCGTCGTGGGCACGATCCTGGACTTCGTCGGCTTCGGACTGGGGGCGCTCGCGGCCCGGATGCTGCCCCTGTTCCTGTCCCAGACGGTGATCAGCGCGAATCTGGTGGTCACGGCGGTGCTGAGCGTCCGGCTGCTGGGGATCCGGCTCACCCGCGCGGAGTGGACCTCGATCGGCGTGGTCTGTTCCGCGCTGGTGCTCCTGGCGAGCGCGGCGGGCGCCGAGGGCGGCGGACACACCCCGGTCGCGACGCACTGGTGGCTGCTCGCGGTCTCCCTGCTCCTGATGGCGGGCGGCACGGTGCTCGTACGGCTGCTGGGGGCGCGGGCCGCGATCCTGGCCGGTCTGCTCTCCGGGCTCGGGTTCGGCGCGCTGGGTGTGGGAGTGCGGATCCTGGGCGGCGTCGACCCCTTCGACCCCGGCGTGCTGCTCGCGGACCCGGCGCTCTACGCGATCCTCGTCGCCGGGATCGGCGGCATGTACCTGCACACCGTCGCGCTGCAGATCGGCTCGGTGAACGGGGCGACGGCGGCGCTGGTGGTCGGCGAGACGGTGCTGCCCGGCATGGTCGGGGTGTGGTGGCTGGGCGACGCCTCCCGCCCGGGTCTCGCCTGGCTCGCCGTCCTCGGTTTCGTGCTCGCGGTCGTCGGCGCGGTGGCGGTGGCGTGGTTCGGCGCGCCGGAGGGGCAGGAGGAGGCCGTGGACGCCGGGCGGGCACCGGCCCCGGAGCCGGCGGCCGGTACTCCCGCTCTGCGCTGACGCGGCCGTTACGGGACCGTGCGGGCCGTGCTGAGGAGGCGGGCGGTGTCGGCCGGGTCCAGGGCGAGGGCGTCGCCCACGGTGCCGAGGACCTCCGTCTCGGCGGGGGTGTACGGGCCGTCGGCCAGGGCGATCCGGGCCGCCTGGACCAGGATCGACTCGCGGCCCGAGGGCAGGAGGTGCGGGGTGAGCGGGTCGATGGCCTCGTGGATCTCGATCGCGAGCAGCGCGCCCTCGGGGTTCACCTGGGGCATGAAGCGGCCGGTGTCGGCCTCCAGGGCCTCGACCAGGTCGACCAGCTGGACGGCCGTGCAGTCCACGTAGCCGGCCGCGCGGACCGCGTACACCGCCCGGTCCAGGACCTCGCGCGAATCGGTGCCGCCGGCCGCGAGGACGGCGAGGGCGACGGTGTGCACGGCGTCGCGCAGCATCCCGGAGAACCGGCTCGTCGTCGGCCGGTCGAGCACCTCCGTGCCGAAGTGCGTCTGACAGGAGGCGCACTCGATGACGGGGCCCGTACAACCGCGGGGCAGCACGGGGACGCCCAGGACGGCGAACCTGCGGCGGCCGGTACGGCGTCGGTAGTTGCGGTCGCCTCCGCACTCCTCGCAGAAGAACTCACCGTCCCCGACGGTGTTCCAGGAGGTCCGGATCCCGCACACGGTCACCTTTCCCCCACCTGAATTCCGGGCAGACCGCACACGCACCTCCTCAACGGCCCGGCTGCACTGCCGGCGTTGGCGTGATGTTAGCCACATCCTCGATCCGCCGTCAGCACCTCGTCAGCACTTCGCCCCGGAGATGGCCGAGACACGTCACCGCCTCGCGGGGTCCGGCGACGGTGTTCCGAGCGCGCCCGCAAGGCCCTGCGCGGCGGGAACGGGGTGCGGGAGAGGCCGTGCGGCGCCCGGCCCGCCGGCCGAAGCGGTGAGCGTGAGATCACTCTCCGGAGTGGCCGGACCGGCCCCGGGGGCACCGCCGCCCCGCCCCCTGCGGGAGGGAGCGGGGCGGCGGACGGGTCGTGCCGGGTCAGCGGGCGGAGCGGTTGACCGCCGAGATGACCGCCTTCAGGGAGGCGCGGGTGGTGTTGGCGTCGATGCCGATGCCCCACAGCACCTTGCCGTCGATGGCGCACTCGATGTAGGAGGCGGCCTGCGCGGAGGCGCCCTCGCTCATCGTGTGCTCCTGGTAGTCCAGCAGGCGGGCGTCGACGCCGATGGACTGCAGGGCGGCGAAGAAGGCCGAGATCGGGCCGTTGCCGGACCCGGTCAGAACGGTGTCGACGCCGTCGACGACCGCCTCGACGGTCAGCGTGTCCGTGCCGTCCGTGTCGGAGGTGGTCTGGCCGGAGCGCAGCTGGATGCGGCCCCAGGGGTTCTCCGGGTTGGGCAGGTACTCGTCCTGGAAGACGGACCAGATCGCGGCCGGCGTGACCTCGCCGCCCTCGGTGTCCGTCTTCTGCTGGATGATCTTCGAGAACTCGATCTGCATCCGGCGGGGCAGGTCCAGCTTGTGGTCGTTCTTCAGGACGTACGCGATGCCGCCCTTGCCGGACTGGGAGTTGACCCGGATGACGGCCTCGTAGGAGCGGCCCACGTCCTTGGGGTCGATCGGCAGGTACGGGACGGCCCACTCGATCTCGTCGACGGTCCTGCCCTGGGCGGCCGCGTCGGCCTCCATGGCGTCGAAGCCCTTCTTGATGGCGTCCTGGTGGGAGCCGGAGAAGGCGGTGTAGACCAGGTCGCCCGCGTAGGGGTGGCGCGGGTGGACCTCCATCTGGTTGCAGTACTCGGAGGTCCGGCGGACCTCGTCGATCTGCGAGAAGTCGATCTGCGGGTCGACGCCCTGGCTGAACAGGTTCATGCCCAGGGTGACCAGGTCGACGTTGCCGGTGCGCTCGCCCTGCCCGAACAGGCAGCCCTCGACGCGGTCGGCGCCGGCCATCAGGGCCAGCTCGGCCGCCGCCACGGCCGTACCGCGGTCGTTGTGCGGGTGGACGGACAGGCAGACGTACGCGCGGCGGGTCAGGTTGCGGGACATCCACTCGAAGCGGTCCGCGTGGGTGGAGGGCGTCGAACGCTCCACGGTGGCGGGCAGGTTCAGGATGATCTCGCGGCCGGGCCCGGGCTGCCAGACGTCGCAGACCGCCTCGCAGACCTCCAGGGCGAAGTCCAGCTCGGTGTCGGTGAAGATCTCCGGGCTGTACTGGTAGCCGAAGGTGGTCTCCGGGCCCAGCAGCTTCTCCGCGTACTCCATGACCAGGCGGGTGCCGTCGACGGCGATCTGCTTGATCTGCTCCTTCGAGCCGCGGAAGACGACCCGGCGGAAGGTGGGGGCGGTGGCGTTGTACAGGTGGACGGTGGCGCGCTTCGCGCCGACCAGGGACTCCACGGTCCGCTCGATCAGGTCCTCGCGGGCCTGCGTCAGGACGGAGATGGTGACGTCGTCCGGGATCGCGCCCTCTTCGATGATGGAGCGTACGAACGCGAAGTCGGTCTCGCCGGAGGAGGGGAAGCCGACCTCGATCTCCTTGTAGCCCATGCGGACCAGCAGGTCGAACATCTCGCGCTTGCGGGCGGGCGACATCGGGTCGATCAGGGCCTGGTTGCCGTCGCGCAGGTCGGTCGACAGCCAGCGGGGCGCCTTGGTGATGCGCTTCTCGGGCCAGGTGCGGTCCGGGATGTCGACGGCTTCGTACTGCCCGTACTTGTGGATGGGCATCCCGGACGGCTTCTGCAGGTGCGTCGCGTTGGTGACGGGCGTCGGGCGGTCGACGAACGGAGACTGCGACTGGTGCGGGGACATTGCGTAGGGCTCCTCGGGGGTCCTGCGGGAGGGACGGCCGACTGTCGAAGCGCAACACCGAAACCCGCGGGGAGGGAGTCGGCCTACGACTACAGGCCCTCGCCGCGGCAGCTAAGGAGAAGCAGCCCGAAACGCATGATGTGCGTCACCATAGCCCAGGACCGACGGGGGCGGACGTCCCGTTTCAGTATGCGGGACGGCCCCGTCGTCAAGACCGAAACGTGACCCATCACTCCATTTCGCCAATCCTCGTCACTTCTCGTGACAGCGGGCTCACACGGTGCCACATTGCGGACATGACACCGCACACGTCCGTCTTCTGCACGATCGTCCCGCCCCACCTCCTGGAGCACCTGGCCCGCTCGTCCGACGCCGCCGTCGCCGCCACCGCCCGCCGCACCCTCGCGGCGGACGCCTCGGCCCGCGCGGCCCGCGCCCTGCGGCACCCGCGCCCCACGACCGCGCCGGCGGACGCCCCGGCGGCGGAGGCCCGCCCGCGCCGCACCGTCCACGACTGCGAAGGCGGGACCGACCTGCCGGGCAGGCGGGTCCGCGAGGAGGGACAGGAGGCGACCGGCGACGCCACCGTCAACCGGGCCTACGCCGGGCTCGGCGCGACCTTCGAACTCTTCCACGGCGTGTACGGACGGAACTCGATCGACGGCGCGGGCCTGCCGCTGACCGCCTCCGTCCACTACGACCGCGACTACGGCAACGCGTTCTGGGACGGCCGGCAGATGGTCTTCGGCGACGGGGACGACGAGATCTTCCTCGACTTCACCCTGCCGGTGGACGTCATCGGGCACGAGCTGGCCCACGGTTTCACCCAGTACACGGCCAACCTGGAGTACTTCAGCCAGTCCGGGGCGCTCAACGAGTCCGTCTCCGACGTCTTCGGCTCCCTGGTGAAGCAGTACGCACTCGGGCAGAGCACCGACCAGGCCGACTGGCTGATCGGCGAGGGTCTCTTCCACCCGAACGTGCAGGGGAAGGCACTGCGGTCGATGAAGGCCCCCGGCACGGCCTACGACGACGACGTGCTCGGCAAGGACCCGCAGCCGGCCCACATGGACGACTACGTGCGCACGAGCCGGGACAACGGCGGCGTGCACATCAACTCGGGCATCCCCAACCGCGCCTTCTACCTCGCGGCGACCGAGCTGGGCGGCAACGCCTGGGAGCGGGCCGGGCAGATCTGGTACGACGTGATGACGGGCGGGACGCTCACGCCGGAGACCCGGTTCGCCGAGTTCGCCGCGGCCACGGTGGCGGCGGCACGGGCGCGGTACCGCGACGGCGCGGAGCTCCAGGCCGTCCTCAAGGCCTGGTCCTCGGTGGGGGTGCCGACCGACTGACCGGCTGGTAGACAGGGCGCATGCGGATTCGAGTGCGGCGCACGGGTGGTTTCGCGGGCATCGAGCGGTCGGCCGAGGTGGACACCACCGGCCGGCCGGACGCCGGGGAATGGCGCTCCCTGGCGACGGCCGTGATCGACGAGGGCGGCGAACCGGGGGCCCGGGGCGTGCCCGACGGCTTCACGTACGAGATCGTCATCGACGGCCTGACGATCCACTGCGCGGACCCGGACCTGTCGGAGGCGCAGCGGGCCCTGGTGAAGCGGGTGCTGAAGGAAGGCGCCTAGGCCGTGTCTTCCGGATCTTGCCGGGCTCGCGGCGTCTGGCACCGCGCCCCTCCCCCGTGGCCCTTCGGGCACGGGAGGTGCCCCCAGCGTTGTCGTCGGTCGCCGATGCTCCGCATGGACTCCCTCCTCCGCCTTGCGATGCACGGCGCCAGACGCCGCTCCCTGATCCGGCCTGATCCAAAAGACACGGCCTAGGCGTCCCTTCCGGCGGGGCCGGGAGGGACGCCCCCGGGGTCAGAAGCCGAGGCGGCGGAGCTGCTTGGGGTCGCGCTGCCAGTCCTTGGCGACCTTCACGTGGAGGTCCAGGAAGACCGGCGTGCCGAGCAGCGCCTCGATGTGCTTGCGGGACTTCATGCCGACCTCCTTCAGGCGGCTGCCCTTGGGGCCGATGATGATGCCCTTCTGGCTGGGGCGCTCGATGTACACGTTGGCGTGGATGTCGAGCAGGGGCTTGTCCGCCGGGCGGTTCTCGCGCGGGATCATCTCCTCGACCACCACCGCGATCGAGTGCGGCAGTTCGTCCCGTACGCCTTCGAGCGCGGCCTCGCGGATCAGCTCCGCGACCATGACCTGCTCCGGCTCGTCGGTGAGGTCGCCCTCCGGGTAGAGCGGCGGGGACTCGGGCAGGAGCGGGATGAGCAGGTCGGCGACGAGCTGGACCTGCTTGTTGCCGACGGCCGAGACGGGCACGATCTGGGCCCACTCGATGCCCAGCTCCCGGCCGAGCTGGTCGATGGCGATGAGCTGCTCGGCGAGCGTCTTGGAGTCGACCAGGTCGGTCTTGGTGACGATGGCGACCTTGGGGGTCTTCCGGATCTCCGCGAGCTCCTTGGCGATGAAGCGGTCGCCGGGGCCGAGCTTCTGGTCGGCGGGCAGGCAGAAGCCGATCACGTCGACTTCGGCCCAGGTGGTGCGGACGACGTCGTTGAGGCGCTCGCCGAGGAGGGTCCGCGGCTTGTGGAGGCCAGGGGTGTCGACCAGGATCAGCTGCGCGTCCTCGCGGTGCACGATGCCGCGGACGGTGTGCCGGGTGGTCTGCGGCCGGTTCGAGGTGATGGCCACCTTCTGGCCGACCAGAGCGTTCGTGAGGGTGGACTTGCCCGCGTTGGGGCGGCCGACGAAGCAGGCGAAGCCGGCCCGGTGGACGGCTTCGGTTTCTTGGTTGCGAGCGCTCATGGGGGCCATTGTCCCCGATGAGCGCCCCCCTCACGTACCCGGTGCGCCGGGGCGGGCCCGCGCGGCCGGATCCGCAGGGCGGTGAGGGCCCGCGCGGAGCCGTACCGCCGCCCCGGCCGCTCCCCCGTCCCGGTCCCGCTCAGCCGGCGGTGACCGCCGCGCGCAGCTGTCCGTCCGGACCCGCGAGGAACACCGGGGTCCCGGGGCCACCGAGGTCCCGGACGGCCGCGCGGTCCGCGTCGGAGGCGGCCTCGGCGGTCGAGACGACGGCCGCCGCCTCCAGCGACTCGGCGCCGCTGGCGACGGCCATCGCGACGGCGGTCTGCAGCGCGCTCAGCCTGAGCGACTCCAGCTCGACGGTGCCCGCCACGTACGTGCGGCCGGTCTCGTCCCGTACCGCCGCACCCTCGGCCACGCCGTTGCGGGCGCGGGCGCTGCGGGCGAGGGTGATGATCTTCAGGTCCTCGGCGCCGAGGTCGCCGTGCTCCTTGCTGAGTGTCATGCCCCGAGCATAGGTCGGGGCACGGGGTCAGCTCGTGGCGCCCTTGACGAAGGTGGTGACGGCCAGCTTGGCGAAGCCGTCGAAGTCCTTGTGGCCGGAGGCGTCGGCGGGCACGTGGGCGAAGCGGGTCAGGCCGGTGCCCTGCGAGGCGACCAGCATGTTGGACTCCAGGTCCACGCCGAGGGAGGCGATGTTCATCTTCAGCCGGAAGGCCTCCGCCTTCTCGGCGCCCTGCGGCGCGGTGAGCTTCTCCAGGGCGATGTTCATCTTCACGCCCTCCATCTCGGCGGTGAAGCCCTTGCAGCTGCCGAGCGCGGTGCCGAGGGAGGTGACGTAGTCGGCGGCGCCGGTGCCGGGGAAGGTCATGACCTGCTGGCTCAGCAGCGACTCGGAGTTGCCGCGCTCGTAGTCCACGTCGGCGCCCGTGGTGGCACCGGCGACCTCGTCCGCCAGGAGGGTCGCGACGGGCGCGCACTCCGGCTTGTCGGCCTTGTAGACCGTCTTGTCGTCCTCCGCCTTGCTGACCTTCCAGCCCGCGGGCAGGTCCTTGAGCTGGAGGGCGCCGGCCTTCATCTGAGCGGCGGTCAGGGGGGTGGCGGGAGCCGCGGAGGGCGCCGCCTTGCCGCCGGAACCCTTGCCGGACGTGCCGGACTCGTCGGCGGAGCCGCCGCAGGCGGCGGTCAGGGAGAGCGCCGAGACGGCGAGGACCACGGTCAGGCCGCGGCGGATGCGAGTGCGCATGATGAGAACTGCCTCTTGAGGGTGGGGAGATGAGCGGAAGACCGGGATGCCCGCACGCGGAGCCCGACCGGCGAGGAGGATATACGGCCCCGCCGGCGTCCCCGGACCGCGCACCCCCTCAGGGACCGGCCGGTGCCCGCGTCGCGGCTCAGCCCGCGACCGGGTACATCGCGCCGCGCCGGCCCTCCGGGGAGACCAGCCACTCCAGCTTGGCGGCCGTGTCCACCTCGGGCAGCGGCGTGTGCAGCACCACCACCAGATCGGGCCGGGCCGGCACCCGCAGCTGCGTGGCCTCCATGTGGAGCGGGCCGACCAGCGGATGGGTGAGGACCTTGCGGTTGAGGCCGCCGGGCATGACGTCCTGCCGCTCCCAGAGCCGGGTGAACTCCTCGCTCGCGGCCTTGGCCTGCTCCACCACCGCGCGGAATCCCTCGTCGTCCGGGCGCTCGGAACAGGCCGCCCGGAACTGGGCGACGACCTTCGGCGCGAGTTCCTCCCAGTCGGCCGAGCGGGACCGGTGGAGGGTGTCGGTGAAGAAGGAGATCAGGCAGTTCTGGACGATCTCGGGCCGCATGCCGAGCACGATCGAGGCCGATTCGTTGTACAGGACGGTGTTCCAGTAGGCGTCCATGATGTGCGCGGGGAACGGCATCCAGGCATCGATCAGCCGCCGCAGGCCCTGGCACATGTCCCGTGCCGCCGGGTCCACTTCGGCGGCCGGCGGGTTGAGCCCCGCCAGGACGTACAGATGGCGCCGCTCGGCCGGGCCGAGCCGCAGCACCCGGGCCACCGAGTCGAGCACCTGCGGGGAGACGGTGATGTCCCGTCCCTGCTCCAGCCACTGGTACCAGGACACCCCGACCCCGGCCAGGACGGCGACCTCCTCGCGGCGCAGGCCCGGGGTGCGGCGCCGGGCGCCGCCCTCCGGCAGGCCGGCCTCGGCGGGGCTCACCCGGGCCCGCCGGCTCCGGAGGAACTCCCGCAGTTCGGCGAGCCGGTGCGCCTTGGCGGTGGTGCTCTCGAGAGCCGTGGCCACGTCTGCTTCCTCCCCCTGGCTGCCTGGTGGTGCGACCAACAGGATAAGTTCCCGCTCCCCAGGCCGGGCCGCCCGCGCCGAGGCTGGGGCCATGACCACCCTGTCCTCTCCCCCCGAGACCCCCGATCTGCCCGGAACGCCCGGGGCGCCCTTCGCTCCCGCCCCGGTCCCGGCCCTCACCGGCCGCTCCCGGCTCATCCTCTTCGTGCTGTGCGCCGCCCAGTTCATGGTGGCGCTGGACTTCTCCGTCCTGAACGTCGCGCTGCCCGCGCTCGGCGCCGACCTCGGCCTCGGCCACTCGGCGCTCCAGTGGGCGGTGACCGCGTTCGCCCTGCCGTCGGGCGGCTTCCTGCTGATCTCCGGGCGGCTCGGCGACCTGTACGGGCGCAAGAAGCTGTTCCTCGCCGGGCTCGCCGTCTTCGGCGCGGCCTCGCTGCTGGCCACCTTCGCCTGGAACCCGGCGTCCTTCCTCACCGGTCGCGCGCTCCAGGGGCTCGGCGCGGCGGCGATCGTGCCCACCGGCATGTCGCTGCTGACCACCACCTTCCCCGAGGGGCCGCAGCGCGACCGGGCGCTGGGCATCTCCGGCACCCTGCTCTCGCTGGGGTTCACCTGCGGCATGGTCCTCGGCGGGGTCATGACCGACACCCTCGGCTGGCGTTCCACGATGGGCCTGCTCGCCCTGTTCACCCTGGTCGTGCTGCCGCTCGCGCCGGGCCTGCTGCCCGAGTCCCGGACGCCGGAGCGGCCCCGGCTCGACGTGCCGGGGGCGGTGACCGTCACCGGCGGTCTGCTGGCGCTGATCTACGCCCTGTCCACGGCGGCCGAACGCGGCTTCGGCGGGGCCGACGTCCTGCTGACGCTGGTGGCGGGCGTGGTGCTGCTCGGGGCGTTCGTGCTGGTCGAGTCGCGGCACGCGGCACCGCTGGTGTCGCTGACGATGCTGCGGCGGCGCACGGTCGCCTTCGGCAACCTCGGCGGTCTGGTGACCTTCTCGATGATGTCGACCGTCGTCTTCGTCCTGACCCTGTACCTCCAGGAGACGCTGGGGCTGTCGTCCTTCGCCACCGGTCTGGTCTTCGGCGTGCAGGGCGCGCTGTCGGTCCTCGCGGGGACGCTCGCGCCCCGGGTGATCGGCCGCCTCGGCGCCCGCCGCACCCTGGTCCTCGGCCTCGCCGGGCAGGGCCTGTGCACGGCGGCCCTCCTCGGCGTCGGCCCCACCTCGGGGGCGGTGCTCGCCACGGTCGCCGTCTCGGTGGCGTCGATGTGCCACCTGGGGGCGATCATCGCGTACGGGCTCACGGCCACGTCCGGCGTCCCCGACGGGGAGCAGGGGCTGGTGACGGGCCTGGTGACGACGACGCAGCAGGTCGGCCTCACCGTCGGCATCCCGCTGCTCGGGGTGCTCGCCACGACGGGCCCGGACCTGTTCGGCGGCGTCCGCACGGTTCTCGTCCTCGACGCGGGCCTGGTGCTCGCGACGGCGGTCCTGGTGGCCGTGGGGCTGCGCCGCCGGGCGTGACGCGAGCGGCGGTACGGTCCCGCGCCCCGGGCCCGTCAGGGCCGGTCGAGCCGGAGCCGTACCGCCTTCGGCAGGCCGGCCACCACCAGGTCGTACGAGTCCTCGACCAGCTCCCGGACCATCCGTTCCGGGAGCTCCCCCACGGTCACGGTGTTCCAGTGCCGCTTGTTCATGTGGTAGCCGGGGGCGATCGCCGGGTGCTCGGCCCGGAGCCGTACGGCCTCGTCCGGATCGCACTTGAGGTTGACCCGGAGCGGCTCGGCGTCCAGCCAGGACAGGGCGAACAGCTTCCCCGCCACCTTGAAGACGGAGACGTCCGGGCCGAAGGGGAACTCCTCGGAGGCACCGTTGAACTCCAGGCAGAGGGCCCGCAGCCGCTCGGGGGTCACTCCGGGGCCTCCGCCGGTTCCACGGGCTCCACGAGCACGGTGACGATCTTGTTGCGGCGGCCGGCCGGGGACTCGGCGGTGAGCCGCAGGGCCCGCCCGTCCGGGAGGTCCACGACCGCCTTCGCGCCGGCGATCGGCACCCGGCCGAGCGCCTTGGCGAGCAGTCCGCCGACCGTCTCCACGTCCTCGTCGTCGTACTCGTCCGGGCCGAGGCCGTACAGCTCGCCCAGGTCCCCGATGTCGAGGCGGGCCGTGACCCGGTACCGCCCCGCGTCGAGCTCCTGGACGGGCGGCAGCTCCCGGTCGTACTCGTCGGTGATCTCGCCGACGATCTCCTCCAGGATGTCCTCGATGGTGACGATGCCGGCGGTGCCGCCGTACTCGTCGATGACGACGGCGACGTGGTTGCGCTCCTGCTGCATCTCGCGCAGCAGGTCGCCCGCGTTCTTGGTGTCGGGGACGAAGGCCGCCGGACGCATCGCCGTCGACACCAGGTCCGCCTCGGCGTCCCGGTTGATGTGCGTCTTGCGGACCAGGTCCTTCAGATACACGATGCCGACGATGTCGTCCTCGTTCTCGCCGGTCACCGGTATGCGGGAGAAGCCCGAGCGCAGCGCGAGGGTGAGGGCCTGCCGGACGGTCTTGTACCGCTCGATGCAGATCAGGTCCGTGCGCGGCACCATCACCTCGCGGACCAGGGTGTCGCCGAGCTCGAAGACGGAGTGCACCATGCGGCGCTCCTCGTCCTCGATGAGCGACTCCTGCTCGGCCAGGTCGACCAGGGCCCTCAGCTCGGCCTCGGAGGCGAAGGGGCCCTTGCGGAAGCCCTTGCCCGGGGTCAGCGCGTTGCCGATGAGGATGAGGAGCTGCGGCACGGGCCCCATGACGCGGGCGAGCGGCAGCAGCACGTAGGCGGCGGCCGTCGCCGTGTTCAGCGGGTGCTGGCGGCCGATGGTCCGGGGGGAGACCCCGACGGCGACGTAGCTGACGAGGACCATCACCGCGATGGCGACGGTCAGCGCCTCCCAGGTCTCGGGGAACTCCGTCAGGCAGGCGTACGTGACGAGGACGCCGGCCGCCGTCTCGCAGGCGACCCGGACGAGCAGCGCCATGTTGAGGTAGCGGGTGGGGTCGGAGGCGACCTGGGCCAGCTTCTCGGCCCCGCGCCGGCCGGACCGCAGGGCCTCGGCGGCGCGGAAGCTGGAGACGCGGGCGAGACCGGCCTCCGCGCACGCGGCCAGCCAGGCCACGACGACCAGCGCGACGGCACCGAAGATCAGCGATGTGCTCATGCTGCGGCGGGGTCAGGAGACGGTCGGCGCCGGGGAGGGGCCGGTCAGGCCCTTCTCCGCGCGCCAGCCGTCCACGATGGCCGCCTGGAGGCCGAACATCTCGGCCTTCTCGTCGGGCTCCTCGTGGTCGTAGCCGAGGAGGTGCAGCACCCCGTGGACGGTGAGCAGCTGGAGCTCCTCGTCCATGGAGTGCTGCGTCGGGGCCTCCTCGCCCTGCCGCTTGGCCACCTCGGGGCAGAGCACGATGTCGCCGAGGAGCCCCTGCGGGGGCTCGGCGGCGTCGTCGTCCCGGGACGGCGGACGCAGCTCGTCCATCGGGAAGGACATGACGTCCGTGGGCCCGGGCAGGTCCATCCACTGGATGTGGAGCTGCTCCATCGCCGCCTCGTCCACCACGATCACCGAGAGTTCGGAGAGCGGGTGGATGCGCATGCGCGCGAGCGCGTAGCGGGCGATGTCGAGGATCGCCTGCTCGTCGACCTCGGTGCCGGACTCGTTGTTGACGTCGATCGCCATGTGCTCTGCGTTCTACTTCCCGTTGCGGCCGTTACGGCTGTCGTACTGCTCGTACGCGTCGACGATACGGCCGACGAGCCGGTGCCGGACGACATCGTGCGACGTGAGGCGGGAGAAGTGCACGTCGTCGAGGCCTTCGAGGATGTCCTGGACCTGGCGCAGGCCGCTCTTGGTCCCGTTCGGCAGGTCGATCTGGGTCACGTCACCGGTGATGACGATCTTCGAGTCGAAGCCGAGGCGGGTGAGGAACATCTTCATCTGCTCGGGGTTCGTGTTCTGCGCCTCGTCCAGGATGATGAACGCGTCGTTGAGCGTGCGGCCGCGCATGTACGCCAGCGGCGCGACCTCGATCGTCCCGCTCGCCATCAGCTTGGGGATGGAGTCCGGGTCGAGCATGTCGTGCAGGGCGTCGTAGAGCGGGCGCAGGTAGGGGTCGATCTTCTCGTAGAGCGTGCCCGGCAGGAAGCCGAGGCGCTCGCCGGCCTCGACGGCGGGGCGGGTCAGGATGATCCGGGTGACCTGCTTGGACTGCAGGGCCTGGACCGCCTTGGCCATGGCGAGGTACGTCTTGCCGGTACCGGCGGGGCCGATGCCGAACACGATCGTGTGCTGGTCGATCGCGTCGACGTACCGCTTCTGGTTCAGCGTCTTGGGACGGATGGTCCGGCCTCGGCTGGAGAGGATGTTCTGCGTGAGCACCTCGGCCGGGGTCTCCTGGCCGCTCTCCGGCGTGCCGTTCCCGCTCGCCCTGAGCATGGCGATCGAGCGTTCCACTGCGTCCTCCGTCATCGGCTGTCCGGTGCGGAGCACCAGCATCATCTCGTCGAACAGGCGCTGGATCAGGGCGACTTCCGCCGCGTCACCGACGGCGCTGACCTGGTTGCCCCGGACGTGGATGTCCGCGCCGGGGAAGGCCTTCTCGATGACGCGCAGCAGCGCGTCGCCGGAGCCGAGGACGGTCACCATCGGATGCTTGGCGGGGACGGCGAAGTGGGCACGGGCCTGTCCCGGCGCCCCGTCCTGGGGCGCTCCGTTGTGGGCTGTGGGTGTGTGAGTCATGGGCCGGCACTGGGGCCTGCGCATACCTCCCGTTGCGGGGTTCTCGCTGCTCGACAACCTCTCGGTCACCAAGCCTACGACTTGACGGGGACAAGCCCGAAGCGGTTTACGAAGCGGCCGCGCGGAAGCCGATGGTCGGCACCGCCCGGCGCAGCGGCCACGGGCGGGCGGGCGCGGGCAGGAGCCGCTCAAGGAAGGCGTACCGGGCGCGCAGCGCGGCCGGGTCCTGCCGGGCGTGGCCCTGGACGTGTTGCCACCAGGCGGCGATCTCGCCCCAGGTGGGGGCGGACAGGGAGCCGCCGAACTCCTGGACCGAGAGGGCGGCGGTCAGGCCCGCGAAGGCGAGCCGGTCGGCGAGCGGCCAGTCGGCGAGGGTGCCGGTGACGAACCCGGCGACGAAGACGTCCCCGGCCCCGGTCGGGTCGAGCGCCCTGACCTGGATCGCGGGCACCTCGGCCGTCTCGCCGGTGGCGCCGTCGACGGCGTAGGCGCCCTCGGCGCCGAGGGTGACGACGGCGTAGCGGACCTTGTCGGCGAGGGCGCGGGCGGCGGCCCGCGGGCAGTCGGTGCGGGTGTAGCGCATGGCCTCCTCGGCGTTCGGCAGGAAGGCCTCGCAGTGCTCCAGGTCGGTCAGGCCCGCCAGGTCCCAGCGGCCGGTGTCGTCCCAGCCGACGTCGGCGAAGACCTTGGCCCCGGAGCGGGCCGCCCGCTCCACCCATTCCTCGGGACGGCCCGGGACCAGGGAGGCGACGGCGGCGCGGGCGTACGGCGGGGAGGCGGGCACGGCGTCGTCCAGCGGGGCCTCGTGGCCGTGGGAGACCATCGTCCGCTCGCCCTCGTAGGCCATCGAGACGGTCACCGGGGAGTGCCAGCCGGGGACCGTCCGGGACAGCGACAGGTCGATGCCCTCGCCCTGCTCCAGGGCGTCCCAGCAGTACTCGCCGTAGTGGTCGTCACCGAAGGCGGCGGCGAGGGAGGTGCGCAGGCCGAGGCGGGCGAGGGCGGTGGCCATGTTGGCGACGCCGCCGGGGCTGGAACCCATGCCCCGGGCCCAGGACTCGGTGCCGCGCACGGGGGCGCTGTCGAGGCCGGTGAAGATGATGTCCAGGAAGACCGTGCCGGTCAGGAAGACGTCGCAGGCCGGGTCGGTGGGCTCCCGCAGGCACACCAACGGGTCGACGTCGGTGTCGTGGTGCGGCTGCTCTCCCCTGGTGGTGGTCACGGCAGGCTCCCCGGTCGCGGTGCGGACTCGTTTCAGTCTGCCCGACGGGCGCGCCGGGCGGGCGGGGACGGCACGGGGTGAGTCAGGTCCGCTACCCGGGCCCGCCGGGTCCAAACCGAAGGTGGCGCGGATCACAGGCCGTGCCGGGGCCTACCGCCTTCTCCGGGCCCGGCCGCGGTTGATACACATGTCCCGCGCACCCGCGTGCACCACCGGGCGCTCCTCCCTCCCTTTCCCTTCTGCTCGTCTCCGGGAACGCCCATGTCTGCGCGGCCGCGCGACCCGGGGGCCCTCGTCGCCCTCGTCGCCCTCTTCACCGCCGGTTATCTCGCCCCGTACCTGCTGCCGACCGTCGTCGGCCGGTTCTCCGCCGGGCTCGGTCTCGGCCCGTCGCAGGCGGGTCTGGCCGGTTCCGCCCTGCTTCTCGGCTCCGCCGCGGCGGGCTTCGCGCTCGCCGCCCGGGTGGACCGGATCGGGCCGCGCCGGGCGGCCCGCGCCGGCCTCCTCGCCATGGTGGCCGGGTACGGCTCCGCCGCCGTGAGCGGCGCGGTGCCGCTGGTGATCGCGGGCACCGTCCTCGGCGGTTGCGGCTCGGGTACGGCGACGGCGGTCGCGGCCTCGGGGATCGCCGGGCAGCGGGATCCGCACCGGGCGTCGGCACTGGGCCTGCTCAGCGTCTCGGCCACCGCCGGGGCCCTGTACCTCACCCTGCCGCACCTGGGCGGCGGCCACCGGCTGCCGCTGCTCGCGCTGGCGGGCGCGGCGGCGCTGGTGTGGACGGTGACGGGGCGGCTGCCGGGGCCGGTGGCGGGCGCCCGGGCGGAGTCGCGCGGCGTCCCGGGGGGAGCGGCGGGGCCGCTGCCGTACCGGCGGGCCGGGGCCGTCCTGGCCGGCGGCATCCTGTGCTGGTCGATGGCGCAGAACGCGCTGTGGGGGGTGAGCGGCCGGATCGGGCTCACCCAGGCCGGGCTCTCCGAGGTCACCGTCGGCGCGGTCTTCGCGGCGGCGCTCGGCGCGGGGCTCGCCGGGGTCGCGGCGGCGGGGGCGCTCGGCGCGCGGCTGGGCCGGGCGGTGCCGATCGGGGCGGGCACGGTCCTGATCGCGGGCTGTGTGCTGCTCAGCTCGGCGGCCGGGAACCTGGCCGCCTTCGCGACCGGCGAGATCCTGTGGAACGCGGTCTACCCGGTGGTCCTGTCGTACCTGCTCGGTCTGGCCGCCTCCCTGGACCCGCGGGGCCGGTGGGCGGTCCTGGTCGGCTCGGCGTCCTCGCTGGGCGTGGCCTGCGGCCCGGTGACCGGCAGCCTCCTCTCGGAGGCCGCCGGCTATCCGGGCATGGGCGCGGTCCTGTGCGGACTGCTGCTCGCGGTGGCGGGCCCGATGACGGCGGTGGCCCTGCACGCCTCCGGCCGTCCCCTCGTCCCCGGCTCGGTGCGGCGCCGCGGCGGCGCCCCCGCCGCCGTCCTCGCGGGCTCGGCGTCCGCGACGACGGCGCTGGTCCCCCAGGTGGGCGCCCCGGAACAGGACGTCACCCCGATCCGGGTCCCGGCACGCCGCCGCGCGCGGTCGGCCTTCGGGCTCGCGCGGCCGTCGGACCGGGGGTAGCCGGGGCCCGAACGGCGACCCCGGCCCTCAGACCCCGCGCCGGGTGGCCGGCGGCCGGGAGCGGCGGAGGCGTGGGGCGGCGAGAGAGGCCAGGAAGGCCAGGACGCTGAGCGAGGTGAGGCCGCCGAGGACCAGGACGACGCGCCAGACCGGTTCCATGCCCGTCACTCCCCCGGTGCGCCGGCCGGGAAGGCGTAGGCCTCCACCTCGGCGAGGCAGCGCGCCCGGCGCGGTTCGTCGTCCTCCAGGAAGGACGCCTCGAAGGAGTTGCGGGCGAGCTGTCGCAGCTGGTCCGCCGTGAGGCCGAGGGCGTCGCGCACGCCGTCGTAGTTGTCGCCCGCGTAGCCGCCGAAGTAGGCGGGGTCGTCGGAGTTCACCGTCACCAGCAGGCCCGCCTCCATCATGGCGGGCAGCGGGTGGTCCGCGAGGGTGTCGATGACGCGGAGCCGTACGTTCGACAGCGGGCAGAGGGTGAGCGGGACGCGCTCGCGCGCCAGCCGGGCGACGAGCTCCGGGTCCTCCATGCAGCGCAGCCCGTGGTCGACGCGTTCCACGCCGAGGACGTCGAGGGCCTCCGCCACGTAGGCGGCCGGACCCTCCTCGCCCGCGTGGGCCACGCGGCGCAGGCCGAGCCGGGCCGCCTCCTCGTACACCGCGCGGAACTTCGACGGCGGGTGGCCGGCCTCCGCCGAGTCCAGGCCGATGCCGGTGATCCGGTCCAGGTACGGCTTCGCCTCCTCCAGGGTGGCCATCGCGGACTCGGCGGACTCGTCGCGCAGGAAGCACATGATGAGGCGGGTGGAGACGCCGTACCGCTCCTCGGCCCGGTCGAGCGAGGCGGTCAGGCCCTCGACGACGGTGCCGAAGGGCACGCCCCGGGCGGTGTGGGCCTGCGGGTCGAAGAAGATCTCGGCGTGCCGCACGCCCTGGGCGGCGGCCCGCTCCAGGTAGGCGTCGGCGAGGTCGGTGAAGTCCCGGGCCGTGCGCAGGACCGCCATGAGGGCGTAGTACAGGTCCAGGAAGGACTGGAGGTCCTCGAAGCGGTAGGCCTCGCGGAGCGCCTCGGTGTCCGCGTACGGCAGGGTCACGCCGTTGCGGGCGGCGAGCGCGAAGGCGAGCTCCGGTTCGAGGGTCCCTTCGATGTGGAGGTGCAGTTCGGCCTTGGGTACAGGCATGGGGGGTTCTATCTCTTCGGTACGGGGACCCGCGTGAGGTCCTGGGCAATGCTCAGTTCGCCGTCGAACCCCGCTGCCCGCGCCTGCCGTTCGCAGGCGGCGGGATCGGAGTAGCGCTGCGAGAAGTGGGTGAGGACGAGGTGGCGTACGCCCGCGTCCCGGGCGACGGCGGCTGCCTGACCGGCCGTCAGGTGACCGTGGTCGGTGGCGAGCCGGACGTCCTCGTCGAGGAACGTGGACTCGATGACGAGCATGTCGGCGCCTTCGGCGAGGGCGTGGACGCCGTCGCAGAGCCGGGTGTCCATGACGAAGGCGAAGCGCTGCCCGCGCCGTACCTCGCTCACCGCGTCGAGGGTGACCCCGCCGAGGACGCCCTCGCGCTGGAGCCGGCCCACGTCGGGTCCCTTGATGCCGTGGGCGGCCAGCCTCTCGGGCAGCAGGCGGCGGCCGTCGGGCTCGACGAGCCGGTAGCCGTAGGACTCCACGGGGTGGGAGAGCCGGCGGGCCTCGAGCGTGAAGTCGGCGGTGACGGCGAGCGGGCCGTCGGCGGTGACCGGCGCCTCGGTGAGGTCGACGGTCTCGCGGTAGGCGGTGGCGTACCGCAGCCGGTCGAAGAAGCGCTGCCCGCTCGCCGGGTAGTGGGCGGTGACGGGGTGCGGGACCTGGTCGAGGTTGATCCGCTGGATGACGCCGGCGAGGCCGAGGGAGTGGTCGCCGTGGAAGTGCGTGACGCAGATCCGGTGCAGGTCGTGGGCGGCGACCCCGGCGCGCAGCATCTGCCGCTGGGTGCCCTCACCGGGGTCGAAGAGGATGCCCTGGCCGTCCCAGCGCAGCACGTAGCCGTTGTGGTTGCGGTGCCGGGTGGGGACCTGGCTGGCGGTGCCGAGGACGACCAGTTCGCGTACGGACACGGAGCTGTCCCGGCCTATCCGGGGGGCCAGTTGAGGCCGCGTCCGCCGAGGACGTGCGCGTGGGCGTGGAAGACGGTCTGGCCCGCTCCGGTGCCGGTGTTGAAGACGATGCGGTAGCCGCTGTCCTGGATCTTCTCCTGGACGGCGACCTCGCCCGCCTCGCGCAGCACGTCGGCGGCGACGCCGGGCGCGGCGGCGGCCAGCGAGGCGGCGTCCGGGTGGTGGAGGCGCGGGATGACGAGCACGTGCGTGGGCGCCTGCGGGTTGATGTCGCGGAAGGCGACGGTGGTCTCCGTCTCGCGCACGATCGTCGCGGGCACCTCCCCCTGCGCGATCTTGCAGAACAGGCAGTCGCTCTGCGGCTCTCCGGCCATGGCCCGGGCCTCCTCGCCGTCGTGGATCGGTACCCGGGCATGCTATCCGGCACCGGCCCGCGGGGCGTGCGCGGCCGGTCCGGCCCGGGGACGGGCGCGGGAGCCGGTCAGTCCCGGGGCGCGCGCCGGTTCAGGCGCGCCCGGCTCACCCAGTAGGTGAGGACGACGGCCCAGAACAGCGGCGTCCCGAGCGCCCCCACGATCCCGGCGTCGAAGGTCCACAGGGCCATGGTGAGCACCGAGTACAGGCCGAGCAGCCCCACCGCCCCGGCCATGGCGAGGACCGGCGGGCAGGCGCGGGCCACGAGCAGCAGGGGGCGCCGCAGCCGGGGCGGCACCCGGCGCGCCATCCACAGGAACCAGCCGCCCCAGGCGCCGGCGAGCACGGCGGCGCCGACGAGGAAGGGCACGACCGCCTCGGCGCCGGTGGAGCCGGTACGGAGCGGGGCCGAACCGATCGCGGCGGCGACGAAGCCGGCGAGGGCGACCCAGCGGGCGCCGGCGGCGGTGTTCCAGGCCATCGCCTCCAGGTTGTAGCGGGCCTTGCGGTCCTGGAGGTCGAGCGCGGCGGAGGCGACGAAGCCCTCGGCGGCCTGCGTCCAGGCCCCGCGCCGGAACCAGCGGCGCCGCAGCCGCAGCAGGGACAGGTTGTTGTGCGCCTCGCTGCTCTGCGGGTTGAGCCGCAGGGCCGTCTCGTACGCGCGCTGCGCGGTGGCGTGGTCGCCCCGGCGCTGGGCGGTCAGGCCGACCAGGAAATGGGCCGCGTCCTCCTCGGGGGCGAGGGTGACCGCCGCCCGCGCCGCCTCGTAGGCGGTGGCGAGCCGGGCCCGGTCACGGGTGCGTTCGCCGGTCTCGGCTAGCGCGGTGCCGAGCGCGTAGTGGCTGCCCCAGTACTGCGGGGCCAGCGCCACCGCCTGCTGGGCGGCGGCCTCGGCCTCCGCGTACCGCCGCAGGGCGAGCAGGATCTGGGTCCGCATCAGCCAGCCCATGAGCAGCTCCGGCCGGGCGGCGAGCGCCCGGTCGACGGCGGTCAGGGCGGCGGGGTGCTCCTCGGCCCGGTGGTGGCAGCGGGCGAGCAGGACGAGGGCCTCGGCGTCCTCCGGGTCGGAGGCGAGGTGCTGGGCGGCGAGGGCGCCGGCCTGCGCGAACCGCCCCGCCTCGTACAGCGCCTCGGCGCGGTCGAGGGCGGTGGGCGCGCCGGGGGCGTGGGGGGTGCCGGGCGTGGTCACAGCTTGCGCTTCCGCTTGAGGTAGGCGAGCAGGTCGTCGTAGAGACCGCCCTCGTTGGCGAACATGGCGACGTTCTTGGCCGCGGCGAACCACGGTTCGGTGGACGGGCGGAGCTGCTTGGCGGCGGCCAGCAGGTCCTTGGTGGTGATGAGCCGTACGGAGCCGGTGCGGGCGGAGTCGAGGAGCGCGGCCTCGGCGGCCGTCTCGCAGACGTGGGCGAGGTCGGCGCCGGAGAAGTCCTCGGTGACCTTGACGAGTTTGCCGAGGTCGACGGATTCGATCGGGCGTTCACGCAGGTGGTAGCGGAGGATCGCCTCGCGTGCGGCGGCGTCCGGCGGCAGCACCAGCAGCGTGCGGTCGAGGCGGCCGGGGCGGCGCAGCGCGATGTCCACGTCCCACGGCACGTTGGTGGCGGCCAGCACGAAGACCCCCTCGTTGCCGGCGCCGCTCGCGATGCCGTCGAGCTCGGTGAGGAGCTGGTTGACGACGTTGCGCAGGCCGCTGTGGTGGGTGCGGGAGCGCTTGGCGCCGAGCGCGTCGAGCTCGTCGAGGAAGACGACGCAGGGCGCCTGGCGGCGGGCGGTCTCGAAGATGTCGTGGATGTTCTTCTCGGAGGCGCCGATCCACATGTCGAGGACGTCGGAGAGCGAGACGGTGAGGAAGTTGGCGCCGAGTTCGCCGGCGACCGCGCGGGCGATGAAGGTCTTTCCGCAGCCGGGCGGGCCGTAGAGGAGGAGGCCGCCGCGGAGCGACTTGCCGTAGAGGCGGCGGAGTTCGGGGTTGCGCATGGGGGCGAGGAAGGCGGCCTCCAGGCGCTCCTTGACCTCGCTCATGCCGCCGACGTCGGCGAGGCGTACGGCGCCGGGCGCGTCGACGTCCCAGGCGGCGGCGTCCCCGGCGGTGCCGTCGCCGTCGGCGGCCTGCGGGTCCTCCAGGAAGCGCGGGCCCACCAGGTCCTGGACCTGCTGCTCGGCGGCGGCCCAGTCGAAGGCGGGCGGCTCCTCGGGCGTCGCGGGGGCGGGGGGTTCCGTCTCGCTCCGCTCGTTCGGCGGCGGTACGGGGGCCGGGGCCTGGGGGGCGGGCGGCGCGGGGGCCGGGGGTGCGGGAGGTGCCGGCGGGGCCGGGGGCATGCCCATCGCCCGGATCATCAGGGCGCGGGCGTCCGCGTCGCCGGGCACGTGCTGAAGGGCCGCGGCCGCCTCCGCGACGGCCTCGTCGTTCCGCCCCTCGGAGAGGAGGAGTTCGGCGAAATGGAGGCGCAGGGGCACGTCACCGGGCGCGCCGGCGACGGCGGCGCGGAGACTGCGGATCAGGGGGGACTCGTCGGCCATGCGGGTCAGCCTAGAAAAGGCGCCCGGGAGCCCGTCCACCGGGTTCCGCCCGCGTAGGCTGCGGCGGATGGGACGCGCACGCGTACGCCGGCTGACGGTGGACGGACAGGTCTGGCTGTGGAACGTCGGGCACACGCACCCGGACTGCCGGACGTATCTGACCCTGCGCCGGGTGGAGGCCCGGCACAGCGCGCTGCGGCTGGTCTTCCGGGACGGGCCCGGCCGGATCGTGGCCGGGTTCCCGATGGGCGCCGGTGAGGTGGCCGCCGTGGACGGCGGTCACCTCAACCTCCACGAACCGGGCGTGGTGCGCCGCTTCCTGGACCTGGCCGCCGCCCGCGGTCTCCTGCCCGTCGCGCACGGGGCGCGGGAGGTGGACGGCTGGCCGCTGTTCGACGCCCTCACGGGGGCCGGGAGGGGCTGAGGCGGCCGGGGCCCGCGCGCGGTTACGCGTACTGGGCGATCTGGATCAGGTTGCCGCAGGTGTCGTCGAGGACGGCCGTGGTGACCGGGCCCATCTCCGTGGGGTCCTGGGTGAAGCGGACGCCGAGCGCGCGCAGCCGCTCGAACTCGGCCCGTACGTCGTCCACGGCGAAGGAGGTCACCGGGATGCCGTCCTTGGCGAGCGCCGTCTGATACGGCTTCGCGGCGGGGTGGGCGTCCGGCTCCAGGACGAGTTCGGTGCCGTCGGGGTCCTCGGGCGAGACGACGGTCAGCCAGCGGTGCTCGCCGAGCGGCACCTCATGCTTCTTCACGAAGCCGAGGACGTCGGTGTAGAAGCGCAGGGCCTTGTCCTGGTCGTCGACGAAAACACTGGTCAGGTGGATCCTCATGGGGTGTCCTCCGGCGCGTCGGGCCTGAGCCATGGGGTCACGATGCGCTCGAGCGGTGCGGCGTTCAGGTCGTGGAACTTGTAGCGGCCCTCGCGCCGGGTGCGGATGAGGTCCGCGGCTTCCAGGACGGCGAGGTGCTGGCTGATCGCCTGCCGGGACAGGCCGAGGCCGTGCCGGGTCGAGAGCCGGGCGCATATCTCGAACAGGGACTGGCCGTCCCGGTCCGCCAGCTCGTCGAGGATGCGCCGGCGGGTGGGGTCGGCCAGTGCCTTGAAGACGTCTTCGGCCATACCCTCAACATAGGCAAGTGTTCACTTGCATGACAAGCCGGCGGGCGGTCCGCCGAGGCCCCCCACCCGGACGGTGGTCAGCTCCAGCGGCCGGTCCTGCCCAGCACCAGGGCCGTCGCCGCCGTCCCCGCCGTGGAGGTGCGCAGCACGCTGCGGCCCAGCCGGTACGGCTTGGCGCCCGCCGCCTCGAAGACGGCCAGCTCCTCCGGGGACACCCCGCCCTCGGGGCCGACGACCAGCACGATCGACCCCTTCGCGGGCAGCTCGGCGGTGGCGAGCGCCTCGCTCGGGTGGTCACGGTCCTCGTGCAGGACGCCCGCGAAGTCGGCCCCGGCGAGGAGCGCGGCCACCTGCTTGGTGGTCATCGGTCCCGCCACCTCGGGGAAGCGGGTGCGGCGCGACTGCTTGCCCGCCTCGCGCGCGGTGGAACGCCACTTGCCGAGCGCCTTCTCGCCCCGGTCGCCCTTCCACTGGGTGATGCAGCGGGAGGCGGCCCAGGGGACGATCGCGTCCACCCCCGTCTCGGTCATGGTCTCGACGGCCAGCTCGCCCCGGTCGCCCTTGGGCAGGGCCTGGACGACGGTGACGCGCGGCTCCTCCTCCGGGTCCTCGCGTACCGGCGAGAGCTCCACGGTCAGCCGGTCCTTGCCCTCCGCCGCGAGGACCAGGCCCTCGGCCCAGCGGCCCCGCCCGTCCGTCAGGACCACGCCCTCCCCGGCGCGCAGCCGCTTCACGGAGACCGCGTGCCGGCCCTCGGGCCCGTCCAGGACGAACTGCCGGGTGTCGGGGAGGGTGTCGACGACGAAGACGGGGGCTGTCATGGGGAGCTCCTGGGAACGTGGGCGCCGGCGAGGCCGGTGAGTGCGGTGTCGAGTTCGGCGGCGAGGACCTCCACCAGGTCCCCGGCGGGCAGCTCGCGGGCGAGCCGGTGGCCCTGTCCGGCCCACAGGGCCATGCCCTGGGCGTCCCCCGCGGTCGCGGCGGCCTTGCGCAGCGGGGCGGTCAGGTGGTGGACCTCGGGGTAGGCGGCGGGGGCGTACGGCCCGTGCTCGCGGACGAAGCGGTTCACGAGCCCGCGCGCCGGGCGCCCCGAGAAGGCCCGGGTGAGTTCGGTGCGGTGGAACAGCGGGTCGGTCAGGGCCCGCTTGTGCAGCGGGTGGGCGCCGGACTCGGGGCAGACGAGGAAGGCGGTGCCGAGCTGCGCGGCGACGGCGCCGGCGGCGAGGGCGGCCGCGATCTGCGCGCCGCGCATGATGCCGCCCGCGGCGATCATCGGCAGCCCGACGGCCTCGCGGACCAGGGTGAGGAGGGTGAGCAGCCCGGTGCCGGACGGGCCCTCGCCGGCCGGGTCGTCGCGGTACGTGCCCTGGTGGCCGCCCGCCTCGACGCCCTGGACGCAGACGGCGTCGGCGCCCGCGCGCTCGGCGGCGAGGGCCTCGTCGGCGGAGGTGACGGTGACGACCGTGTACGTACCGGCCCGCGCGAAGGCCTGGAGCGTCTCGGGCGCGGGGCAGCCGAAGGTGAAGGAGACGACGGGGACCGGGTCCTCCAGGAGGATGGCCAGCTTGGCGTCGTAGAAGTCGTCGCCGCTGTCGTCGGCGTCGCCGAGCGCCGTGTCGTACCAGGTGGCCTCGCCGGCCAGCTGGTGCCGGTAGAGCCCGACGGCGGCCGGGTCACCGGGCCGGCCGGTCTGCGGCATGAAGACGTTCACGCCGAAGGGCCGCGAGGTCAGCGCGCGGACCCGTTTGATCTCCTGGTAGAGCCCGCCGGCGGTCTTGTAGCCGCCGGCGAGGAAACCGAGCGCCCCGGCTTCGCAGACGGCCCCGACGAGCTCGGGACAGGAGGCGCCACCCGCCATGGGGGCCTGCACGATCGGGACCCGGGAGAGATCGTTCAGTGCGGTGGTGGACATACGGGCATCGTGTCATGCCCCGGGCGCCCCACCGGAAAAGGGCGAGGCGGCAGCGAGGTGCCGCCCGGCCGCGCGGACGGGCGCGCGCCGCCGCCGTGCGCCGGACCGTACGGGAAAGGGGCGGCGCACCGCGCCGCCCCTTCGACCGTACGGGTCAGCGCCCGTTGAACGCGTCCTTCAGCCGGGAGAACAGTCCCTGCTGGCCCGGCTGGAACTGGCCGGTCGGCCTCTCCTCGCCGCGCAGCTTCGCCAGTTCCCGCAGCAGCCGCTCCTGCTCCGCGTCGAGCTTGCTCGGCGTCTGCACCTCGACGTGGACGATGAGGTCGCCGCGCCCGTTGCCGCGCAGGTGCGTGACGCCCCGGCCGTGCAGCGGGATCGACTGGCCGGACTGCGTGCCGGGCCGGATGTCGACCTCCTCCACCCCGTCCAGGGTCTGCAGCGGCACCTTCGTGCCGAGCGCACCCGCCGTCATCGGGATCGTCACCGTGCAGTGCAGGTCGTCCCCGCGCCGCTGGAACGTCTCGTGCGGGGTCTCGTGGATCTCGACGTACAGGTCGCCGGCGGGGCCGCCGCCGGGGCCGACCTCGCCCTCGCCCGCGAGCTGGATGCGGGTGCCGTTGTCGACACCGGCCGGGATCTTGACCGTGAGCGTGCGGCGGGAGCGGACCCGGCCGTCGCCCGCGCACTCGGGGCACGGGGTCGGGACGACGGTGCCGAAGCCCTGGCACTGCGGGCAGGGCCGCGAGGTCATGACCTGGCCGAGGAAGGACCGGGTGACCTGGGAGACCTCACCGCGGCCGCGGCACATGTCACAGGTCTGCGCGGAGGTGCCGGGGGCCGCGCCCTCGCCCGAGCAGGTGGTGCAGACGACGGCCGTGTCGACCTGGATGTCCTTCGTGGTGCCGAAGGCCGCCTCGTTGAGGTCGATCTCCAGGCGGATCATGGCGTCCTGGCCGCGACGGGTCCGCGAACGCGGCCCGCGCTGCGAGGCCGTGCCGAAGAACGCGTCCATGATGTCGGAGAAGTTGCCGAAGCCCCCGGCCCCGAAGCCGCCCGCGCCGCCTCCGCCGGAGGAGGACAGCGGGTCGCCGCCCAGGTCGTAGACCTGCTTCTTCTGCGGATCCGAGAGGACCTCGTAGGCCGCGTTGATCTCCTTGAACCGCTCCTGCGTCTTCGGGTCCGGATTCACGTCCGGGTGAAGCTCGCGGGCCAGGCGGCGGAAGGCCTTCTTGATCTCGTCCTGGGACGCGTCTCGGCGCACGCCGAGTACGGCGTAATAGTCCGTGGCCACTTACGACTCCGCCAGGATCTGTCCGACGTAACGTGCCACTGCGCGTACCGCTCCCATCGTTCCGGGGTAGTCCATGCGGGTCGGTCCGACCACGCCGAGCTTGGCGACTGCTTCGCCGCCCGAACCGTAGCCGACCGAGACGACGGACGTGGAGTTCAGTCCTTCATGGGCGTTCTCATGCCCGATACGTACGGTCATGCCCGATTCCTTGGCCTCGCCGAGCAGCTTGAGGAGCACGACCTGCTCCTCGAGCGCCTCCAGGACGGGCCTGATCGTCAGGGGGAAGTCATGGCCGAAGCGGGTGAGATTGGCGGTGCCGCCGATCATCAGCCGCTCCTCCTGCTCCTCCACGAGCGTTTCGAGGAGGGTGGCGAGCACGGTCGAGACCGTGGCCCGGTCCTCCGACTCCTCGAAGGACTCGGGGAGGTCCTGCACCAGCTGCGGCACGTCGGCGAACCGGCGGCCGACGACCCGGCTGTTGAGCCGGGCCCGCAGGTCGGCGAGGGAGGTCTCGCCGAAGGGGGCGGGGCAGTCGATCACCCGCTGCTCGACCCGGCCGGTGTCCGTGATCAGGACCAGCATCAGGCGGGCCGGGGCCAGCGAGAGCAGTTCCACGTGCCGCACGGTCGAACGGGTCAGCGAGGGGTACTGGACGACGGCGACCTGACGGGTGAGCTGCGCGAGCAGCCGCACCGTACGGCCCACGACGTCGTCCAGGTCGACCGCGCCGTCCAGGAAGTTGTGGATGGCGCGCCGCTCCGGGGTGGACAGCGGTTTGACGCCGGCCAGCCGGTCGACGAAGAGGCGGTAGCCCTTGTCGGTGGGGATGCGCCCGGCGCTGGTGTGCGGCTGGGCGATGTAGCCCTCCTCCTCCAGCACCGCCATGTCGTTGCGCACGGTGGCGGGCGAGACGCCGAGCTTGTGGCGTTCGGTGAGCGCCTTGGAGCCGACGGGCTCCTCCGTGCCGACATAGTCCTGGACGATGGCGCGGAGCACCTCGAGTCTGCGTTCGCTGAGCATGCGCACACCTCCAGCTGTGGTCGTTCCGGTTGCTCCGCATTTGGCACTCGCCCTGTTCGAGTGCCAGGAATCCCCGGCCAGTGTACGGCCGGGCCGGTCGCTCCTGGCAAGGAGGCCGAACCGCTAGCGTCTCGGTATGGACGCTTCGGAGATCGACTGGACGGCGCGGGGATGGGAGCGGCTCGCCGACGGTGTGGGCCGGCGGCGGCTGCCGGGATGGGACGCCACGGTGGGCCTGGTGGTGGGAGAGCTGGGCGTGCTGCTGTACGACACGGGCGCCTCGCTCGCCGAGGGCGCGGCGCTGCGCGCCGACGCGCGGGCGCTGACGGGCGGCCGGGACGTGACGCACATCGCACTCAGTCATCCCCATTTCGACCATGTGCTCGGCACGGCGGCCTTCCCCGGGGCCGAGGTCTTCGGGGCCGTCGGCTCGGACCGCCTGCTGGCGGGCGAGCGGGCGGCGCGGGAGATGCGCGGGGACGCGGTACGGCACGGTCTCGACGCGCGGGCGGCTCAGGAGGCGGCCGGGGCCCTGGTGGCCCCGGGGCACCTGGTGTCCGGCGAGTGGACGCTCGACCTGGGCGGGCGCCAGGTGCTCCTGGCCAACGTGGGGCCCGGCCACACGGGCCACGACCTGGCCCTGTTCGTGCCGGGCGAGCGCGAGACCGTGTTCTGCGGCGACCTGGTGGAGGAGTCCGGCGAGCCGCAGGCCGGCCCGGACGCGATCCCCTCCCGCTGGCCGGACGCCCTGGACCGGCTGCTCGCGCTCGGCGGCGAGGACGCGCTGTACGTGCCCGGGCACGGGGCGGTGGTGGACGCCGCCTTCGTCCGACGCCAGCGCGCGGAACTGGCACGGCGCTTCTCCGTCGCCTAACGTCCGGTCAATGCGCAGCTACAACCCGGATCTGACGCCCCCGTGGAAGAAGCAGGCCCCGGTGCCCGAGGTGCCGGCCGAACGCGACCTGGTCGTCGAGGAGGTCACGACCGGCTTCTGCGGGGCGGTGATCCGCTGCGAGGCCGGCACGGTCACGCTGGAGGACCGGTTCGGCAAGCACCGGGTCTTCCCGCTGGAGCCGCGCGGCTTCCTCCTGGAGGGGAAGGCCGTCACCCTGGTCAGGCCCCCGGCCGCCGCCCCGTCCCGGCCCGCCCGCACCGCCTCCGGCTCGATCGCGGTCCCCGGCGCGCGGGCCCGGGTGGCCCGCGCGGGCCGCATCTACGTGGAGGGCCGGCACGACGCCGAGCTGGTCGAGCGGGTCTGGGGCGACGACCTGCGGATCGAGGGCGTCGTGGTGGAGTACCTGGAGGGCGTCGACGACCTCCCGGAGATCGTCGACGCGTTCGGGCCCGGCCCGGACGCCCGCCTCGGCGTACTGGTCGACCACCTCGTGCCCGGCTCCAAGGAGGCCCGCATCGCGGCCCGGGTGACCTCGCCGCACGTGCTGGTGGTCGGCCACCCGTACATCGACGTCTGGGAGGCCGTGAAGCCCTCCTCGGTCGGGATCCCCGCGTGGCCGGCGGTCCCGCGCGGCCAGGACTGGAAGACGGGCGTCTGCCGCGCCCTCGGCTGGCCCGCCGACAACACCGGCGCCGCCTGGCGCCACATCCTCTCCAAGGTCCACTCCTACAAGGACCTGGAGCCGGCGCTCCTGGGCCGCGTGGAGGAGCTGATCGACTTCGTGACGGCGCCGTAGCGGGGCGGCGGCGGGCGCCTCGCGCCCGCACGGAGCAGGGGCACGCGCCCGGCCGGCGCGGGCCCGCGCGAACGGGGCGCGCCGCGTCAGTCCACCAGGTCCCGGACCACCGCGTCCGCGAGGAGCCGCCCGCGCAGCGTCAGCACCGCCCGCCCCGCCCCGTACGCCCCGTCCTCCAGGAGTCCGTCCGCGAGGGCCTTCCGCGAGGCGGCCAGGCCGGCGGGCTTCAGCAGGTCCAGCGGGCAGCCCTCCCGGAGCCGCAGCTCCAGCAGGACGCGCTCGACGCGCCGGTCCTCGTCCGACAGGACCTCGCGCCCGGCGCCCGGTGACTTCCCGGCGCCCAGGGCCGCCGCGTACGCCCCGGGGTGCTTCACGTTCCACCACCGCACCCCGCCGACGTGCGAGTGGGCGCCCGGCCCGGCGCCCCACCAGTCGGCGCCGCGCCAGTAGAGCTCGTTGTGGAGGCAGCGCCCGGCGTCGGAAGTGGCCCAGTTGGAGACCTCGTACCAGGAGTATCCGGCCCGGGAGAGCACGTCCTCGGCGATGAGGTAGCGGTCGGCGTGCACGTCGTCGTCGGTCATGGGCACCTCGCCGCGCCGGATGCGGCGCGCGAGCTGCGTGCCCTCCTCGACGATGAGGGCGTAGGCGCTGACGTGGTCGGGGCCGGCGCCGATCGCCGCTTCCAGGGAGGCCCGCCAGTCGTCGTCGGACTCCCCCGGCGTGCCGTAGATCAGGTCCAGGTTGACGTGCTCGAAGCCGGCCGCCCGCGCCTCGGCGACGCACGCCTCGGGCCGGCCGGGGGTGTGCGTGCGGTCGAGGACCTTCAGGACGTGCTGCCGGGCGCTCTGCATGCCGAAGGAGATGCGGTTGAAGCCGCCGGCCCGCAGCTCGGCCAGGTACTCCGGGTCCACCGATTCCGGGTTGGCCTCGGTGGTGATTTCGGCGTCGTCCGCGAGCCCGAACTCCTCGCGGACGACGCCCAGCATCCGGACGAGGTCGCCGGCCGCGAGCAGCGTGGGCGTGCCACCGCCGACGAAGACGGTCCTGACCGGCCGGGGGTCGTCGCCGAGCACCTTCCGGGCGAGGCGGATCTCCTCGCCGACCTGTCCGGCGTAGTTGTCGCGGGAGGCGAGCACGCCGCCCTCGCCGCGCAGCTCGCTCGCGGTGTAGGTGTTGAAGTCGCAGTAACCGCACCGCGTGGCGCAGTACGGCACGTGCAGATAGAACCCGAGCGGACGCTCCCCGGCCCCTTCCAGGGCGCGTGCGGGCAGCGCCCCGTCCTCGGGCATGGGCTCACCATCGGGCAGTACGGAAGGCATGGGGTCCATTGTCCCGTACCGCCCGGGTGAACGGCCGCCGCGCGGATCAGGCCTCGCGCGACCCGGCGTACATGTCCTCGATGAGGTCCTTGTAGGCCCGCTCGACGACCGGGCGCTTGAGCTTCAGGGACGGGGTGAGCTCGCCGTGCTCGATGTCGAGGTCACGCGGCAGGAGGCGGAACTTCTTGATCGTCTGCCAGCGCTGGAGGTTCTGGTTGAGGCGGTCGACGTACCCCTGGACCATCTTCTCGGTCTGCGGGGCGGCGACGACCTCGGCGTACGTCTTGCCCGCGAGGCCGTGCTCGGCGGCCCAGCCGAGGATCGCGGGCTCGTCGAGGGCGATGAGCGCGGTGCAGAAGTTCCGGTCGGCGCCGTGGACGAGGATGTTGGAGACGAACGGACAGACGGCCTTGAACTGGCCCTCGACCTCGGCCGGCGCGATGTACTTGCCGCCGGAGGTCTTGATGAGGTCCTTCTTGCGGTCGGTGATCTTGAGGTAGCCGTCGGCGGAGAGCTCGCCGATGTCGCCGGTGTGGAACCAGCCGTCGGACTCCAGGACCTCGGCCGTCTTCTCGGGCAGGCCGTGGTAGCCCTCCATGATCCCGGGGCCGCGCAGCAGGATCTCGCCGTCGTCGGCGATGCGGACCTCGGTGCCGGGCAGCGGCTTGCCGACGGTACCGGTGCGGTAGGCCTCGCCCGGGTTCACGAAGGAGGCGGCGGAGGACTCGGTGAGGCCGTAGCCCTCCAGGATGTGGATGCCGGCGCCGGAGAAGAAGTAGCCGATCTCGGGGGCGAGGGCGGCGGAGCCGGAGATGCAGGCGCGCAGGTTGCCGCCGAAGGCCTCGCGGATCTTGGCGTAGACGAGCGCGTCGGCGACCTTGTGCTTGGCGGTGAGGCCGAAGGGCGCGGAGGCGGTGCCGGTGCGGCGGAAGTTGTCCTGGGTGACCTTGGCGTACTCGCGGGCCACCTCCGCCGCCCACTGGAAGATCTTGTACTTGGCGCCGCCACCGGCCCGGGCCTTGGCGGCGACCCCGTTGTAGACCTTTTCGAAGATGCGGGGCACGGCCGCCATGTAGGTCGGCTGGACCACCGGCAGATTCTCGATGATCTTGTCGACGCGGCCGTCGACGGCGGTGACGTGGCCGACCTCGATCTGCCCGGAGGTGAGGACCTTGCCGAAGACGTGGGCGAGCGGCAGCCAGAGGTACTGGACGTCCTCCTGGGTGACGAGGCCCGTGGCCGCGATGGCCTTGGCCATGTACGACCAGTTGTCGTGCGGGAGGCGGACGCCCTTGGGGCGGCCGGTGGTGCCGGAGGTGTAGATGAGGGTGGCGAGCTGCCGGGGGGTGATGGCGGCGACCCGCTCCTTGACCGCCTCGGGGTGCTTCTCCAGGTAGGCGGCGCCGCGCGCCTCGAGCTCGGCGAGGGTGAGGACCCAGTCGTCGGAGGTGTCCGCGCCCTCGGGGTCGACGACGACCACGTGGTGCAGGCCGGGCAGGTCGGCACGGCGCTCGACGGCCTTCGCGAGCTGCGCGGCGTTCTCCGCGATGAGGACCTTGGACTCGGAGTCGGAGAGGATGAAGGCCGACTCCTCGGCGTTGGTCTGCGGGTAGACCGTGGTGGTGGCCGCGCCCGCGCACATGACGCCGAGGTCGGCGAGGATCCACTCGACGCGGGTGGACGAGGCGAGGGCCACGCGCTCCTCGGGCTGCACGCCGAGGTCGACGAGGCCGGCGGCGATGGCGTAGACCCGCTGGGCGGCCTGGCCCCAGCTGAGCGACTTCCAGTCGTCGGGCCCCTGGCCGGAGGCGGCGGGCACCGGATAGCGGTAGGCCTCCGCGTCGGGAGTCCGCTCGACGCGCTCAAGGAAGAGGGTCGCCACGGACGGCGGCCGGTTCTCGATCAGGGTCTGTGTGTCGCTCACGACGTCCTCCGGGCGGCGGCGGTGCCTACGGGTGGTGCGTAACTAACTGGCGAGTAACCTTCGAACCGGCTTCAGAGTAGAGGCCGGAAAGCCGTCACGTAAGGGTCTGTGGATAACGAACGGGCCCACGTGCCGTGCGCACGTGGGCCCCTTCGGTGCATGAGGAAGCTACCCGGGGGTGACTACTTCTTGCCCTTGCCGGAGGACTCGTCACTCGACAGGACGGCGATGAAGGCCTCCTGCGGCACCTCGACGGAGCCGACCATCTTCATGCGCTTCTTGCCCTCCTTCTGCTTCTCCAGCAGCTTCCGCTTACGGGAGATGTCACCGCCGTAGCACTTGGCGAGGACGTCCTTGCGGATGGCGCGGATGGTCTCGCGGGCGATGACACGGGAGCCGATCGCGGCCTGGATGGGCACCTCGAAGGCCTGGCGCGGGATGAGCTCGCGCAGCTTGGCGACGAGCCGCACACCGTAGGCGTACGCGGCGTCCTTGTGGGTGATCGCCGAGAAGGCGTCCACCTTGTCGCCGTGCAGGAGGATGTCCACCTTGACCAGGCTGGAGGACTGCTCGCCGGTGGGCTCGTAGTCGAGGGAGGCGTATCCGCGCGTCTTCGACTTCAGCTGGTCGAAGAAGTCGAAGACGATCTCGGCGAGGGGCAGGGTGTAGCGGATCTCCACCCGGTCCTCGGAGAGGTAGTCCATGCCGATGAGGGTGCCCCGGCGGTTCTGGCACAGCTCCATGATGGAGCCGATGAACTCGCTGGGCGCGAGGATCGTGGCGCGGACGACCGGCTCGTACACCTCGCTGATCTTGCCCTCGGGGAACTCGCTCGGGTTGGTGACCGTGTGCTCGCTGCCGTCCTCCATGACCACGCGGTAGACCACGTTGGGGGCGGTGGCGATCAGGTCGAGCCCGAACTCGCGCTCCAGGCGCTCGCGGATCACGTCGAGGTGGAGCAGGCCGAGGAAGCCGACGCGGAAGCCGAAGCCGAGCGCGGCGGAGGTCTCCGGCTCGTAGACCAGCGCGGCGTCGTTGAGCTGGAGCTTGTCGAGCGCGTCGCGCAGCTCCGGGTAGTCCGAGCCGTCCAGCGGGTACAGACCGGAGAAGACCATCGGCTTCGGGTCCTTGTAGCCGCCGAGCGCCTCGGTGGCGCCCTTCGCCTGCGAGGTGATCGTGTCGCCGACCTTGGACTGGCGGACGTCCTTCACGCCGGTGATGAGGTAGCCCACCTCACCGACGCCGAGGCCGTCGGCCGGCAGCATCTCGGGCGAGTTCGTGCCGATCTCCAGCAGCTCGTGGGTCGCGCCGGTCGACATCATCCTGATGCGCTCGCGCTTGTTCAGCTGCCCGTCGATCACTCGTACGTACGTCACCACGCCGCGGTACGAGTCGTAGACCGAGTCGAAGATCATCGCGCGGGCGGGGGCGTCCGCGTTGCCGACCGGGGCCGGAACGTCCCTGACCACGCGGTCGAGCAGCGCCTCGACGCCCATGCCGGTCTTGGCGGAGACCTTGAGGACGTCCTCGGGCTGGCAGCCGATGAGGTTCGCCAGCTCCTCGGAGAACTTCTCCGGCTGCGCGGCCGGCAGGTCGATCTTGTTCAGGACGGGGACGATGGTGAGGTCGTTCTCCATCGCCAGGTACAGGTTGGCGAGGGTCTGCGCCTCGATGCCCTGCGCGGCGTCCACGAGCAGGATCGTGCCCTCGCAGGCCGCGAGCGACCGCGAGACCTCGTAGGTGAAGTCGACGTGCCCGGGGGTGTCGATCATGTTCAGGATGTGCGTCGTGCCCTGGTCGGGCCCCTCGTTGGGGGCCCAGGGCAGACGGACCGCCTGGGACTTGATCGTGATGCCGCGCTCACGCTCGATGTCCATCCGGTCGAGATACTGGGCGCGCATCTGCCGCTGGTCGACCACACCGGTCAGCTGGAGCATCCGGTCGGCGAGCGTGGACTTGCCGTGGTCGATGTGCGCGATGATGCAGAAGTTGCGGATCAGAGCCGGGTCGGTTCGGCTCGGCTCGGGCACGTTGGTAGGAGTCGCGGGCACGCAGGGTTCTCGTCTCGGGCGATGTTCAGAACGGATACGTAGGCTCCATGGTCCCATGACTGCGGGCCTGTGCTCGGTTTGGGCGGTACGGAGAGCGGCTGATACCGTGGACAGCTGTGTCTCGTGTGCCCTCTTCCGGGGGTGCCTCCCGTGCCCGGAGGGCTACGGGGGAGAGGCACATCCTGAAGAAACATCGAACCTGTAAAGGCTCTTTCGTGGCGAACATCAAGTCCCAGATCAAGCGGAACAAGACCAACGAGAAGGCGCGCCTGCGCAACAAGGCCGTCAAGTCGTCGCTCAAGACCGCGATCCGCAAGGCCCGTGAGGCTGTCGCCGCCGGCGACCTCGAGAAGGCCACCGTTGCCGCTCGTGCCGCCTCGCGTCAGCTCGACAAGGCTGTCTCGAAGGGTGTCATCCACAAGAACGCCGCCGCCAACAAGAAGTCGGCGCTGGCGGTCAAGGTCGCGTCCCTCCAGGGCTGAGCTCTGATCTAGCGCTCCACCGGCCGCACGGGACCCAGCGGACCCTCTCTACCGCTCCCACCCGGCCCCCCGGACCCGCACGCGAGACGCGTTCGCCACGCGTGTGCGAGCCCACATCACGACGCCGAAGGCCCCGCCTCCCCCTTCCCCAGGGGGCGGCGGGGCCTTCGCCGTGCCCGGGACCGGGGGGAAAGGGCCCTGGGCGATGTCGTGGGTGGGCGCTGCCCTGGAGGGCTGGGAGCGAGGGCGTTCGTCCGGTGATGGGGGCGGCTCACCGCACGAGGAGACGCACCGCTGGGCGGACGGTCCGGGACGTTCGCAGGCCGGTCGTGGCCGGCGAACCACGCCCCGATCGAAACGCGGCGACGCCGCGTACGGCCGAAGCACCGGGACGGACACCTTCGGCCCGGACCCGGTACGGCGGGTACGGCCGCCGTACCGTACGCGGTCCGGCCGCGCGGGCGGTCGCGTTCACCCGCGTCCCGCCGGACGGGGCCCCGACCCCACCGCACCGGCGGGGCGGGCCCGCGCCCGCTCGCCCGACCAACGGGCCGGGGTCCGCCCGGGGCGGGAGCCCAGCCCCCCGCAGGGTTTCGGGAGGGGCCCGGGTGGGGGCCGACGGACCGGCCCCGCGCCCGCGCGGGAACGCGCCCCGCACGGTCCCGCTAGCGCCGCCCCCTCGCCGCGCGGGCCACCGCCACCACCGCCTTCTCCAGGGCGTACTCGGGGTCGTCCCCGCCGCCCTTCACACCCGCGTCCGCCTCGGCGACGGCCCGCAGCGCCTGGGAGACGCCGTCGGGGGTCCAGCCCCGCATCTGCTGCCGGACGCGGTCGATCTTCCAGGGCGGCATGCCGAGCTCCCGCGCGAGGTCCGCCGGCCGCATGCCCCGCGCCGAGGAGAGCTTGCCGATGGCCCGGACGCCCTGCGCGAGGGCACTGGTGATGAGGACGGGTGCGACACCGGTGGACAGGGACCAGCGCAGGGCCTCCAGAGCCTCGGCGGCCCGCCCTTCGACGGCGCGGTCGGCGACGGTGAAGGAGGAGGCCTCGGCGCGCCCGGTGTAGTAGCGGGCGACGACCGCCTCATCGACGGTCCCGTCGACGTCGGCGGTGAGCTGGGCGACGGCGGAGGCAAGCTCCCGCAGGTCACTGCCGATGGCGTCCACGAGCGCCTGGCACGCCTCGGGCGTGGCCGCCCGCCCGAGCCGCCGGAACTCCTGCCGTACGAACGTCAGCCGCTCCGCCGGTTTCGTCGTCCTCGGGCACGCGACCTCACGCGCCCCGGCCTTGCGCGCCGCGTCGAGCAGGCCCTTGCCCTTGGCGCCGCCCGCGTGGAGGAGGACGAGGGTGATGTCCTCGACGGGCGCGTCCAGGTAGGCCTTGACGTCCTTGATCGTGTCCGCCGTGAGGTCCTGGGCGTTGCGCACGACCAGCACCTTGCGCTCGGCGAACAGGGAGGGGCTGGTGAGCTCCATGAGGGACCCGGGCTGGAGCTGGTCCGGGGTGAGGTCGCGTACGTCCGTGTCGGCGTCGGCGGCGCGGGCGGCCGCGACCACTTCCTGGACGGCGCGGTCGAGGAGCAGGTCCTCCTGCCCCACGGCGAGCGTCACGGGGCCGAGCAGGTCGTCGGGGGATGTCTTTCTGGTGGCCATCGCCCTTCAGCATCCCATGGGCCACTGACAACCGTGGCCGCACGGGACGGGAGAATGGCGGGGTGAGTGAACGACACGTACTGGTACTGCCCGACCGGGACGCGGCCGAGGAGGTCGCCCAGGAGCTGCCGGACCGTTTCGGCGTCGGGGAGGAGCCGCAGCTGGTCCGGGACGCGCTGGCCGGGGAGGACGACGCGGAGGACGCGCAGTGGCTGGTGGTGGTCGAGGATCCGGAGGGCCGGTTCGACCCGGCGGCCCTGGACGCCCTGGCCGCCGAGTACGAGGGATGGCTCGAGGCCCCGTAGGGGTCCGTCCCCCCGCCGCCCGCCCGGGGCCCGCCCGGGTCAGGCGTGGGCGTGGGCCGGCGCTTCGTCCACGACCGCCGTGCCGGCCTTGGGCAGGATCTGGACGTCGAGGTCGATGCTGATGCTGGAGCCGACGGCGGCGATCCCGCGGGCGAGGAGCGTCTGCCAGGTCAGGGTGAAGTCCTCGCGGTGCAGCTCGGTGGTGGCCCGGCAGGCGCCGCGGGTCTCCCCCTCCAGGCCGTTGCCGAGGCCGAGGTACTGGGTGTCGAGGGTGACGGTGCGGCTGACCCCGTGGAGGGTCAGCGCGCCGGTGACGGCCCAGCGGCTGCCGCCCCGGTGGACGAAGCGGTCGCTGTAGAACTCCATCGTGGGGTAGGCGCCGACCTCCAGGAAGTCGGCGGAACGCAGGTGGTCGTCGCGCATCCGGACCCCGGTGTCGATGGAGGCCGCGTCGATGACGACGTGCATCGCGGAGTGCTCCATGCGGTCGGCGATCCGGAGGGCGCCGGCGAAGCTGTTGAACCGTCCGTGGATCCGGGCGAGGCCGATGTGGCGGGCGGTGAAACCGATCTGCGAATGCAGCGGGTCGATCTCCCAGTCGCCGGGTTCGGGGAGCTGGGGCTGCGGTGCGACCTGGAGGAGGACGTCGCCGAGGCCTGCGTGCCGGCCCTCGGTGACGACGGCGGTGCGGTGGTACGGGGTGTAGCCGTCGGAGGTGACGGCGAGTCGGTACTCACCGGCGGGCACGGTGGCGAGGACGGTGCCGTACGGGTCGGTCTCACCGCCCAGCACCTTGCGCCCGGCCGTGTCGCTGAGGGTGAACTCGGCCTGCCGTACCGGTTCGTGCACGGGGTCGAGCACCCGGCAGCTCAGCACGCCCGCCGAGGCGGGTACGGCGAGGCCGGAGAGGGGACCGCCTCGGGCGGCACCGGCCTGACGCTTTCCGAACAGACCACCGAACATCCTTCACGCACCCCCGTGCGACTCGTTCACCATGCGACGACGTGGCATTCGATCACCGTTGCGGTGTTCGAGGCAAACGGGGGCAAGTGTTACCGAGGGTCCGTTTTAGGGAGTCCGGTTCTTTACGGCCGGATTCCTCACCACCGGGAGCGCGTCCAGCACGATCCCGAAGAGGTCCCGGTACGCCGTGCGGACCTCCTCCTCCCCGTCGAGTTCCCGCTCGGTCCGCCGCCCTCCGGACCGGGTGATCAGCTTCGTACCGCTGAGGGTCACCCGTCCGTCGTCGGTGAGACGCGAGCAGACGAGGGAGCCCGTGAAGTGCGACGCGGGCGAGGTCTGGTGGTACCAGGCACCGGCGGCGAAATCGGCGAGTTCGCGCGGGCGCGTCTCCAGCCGGTACTGCGGCTTTCCCTCGTACAGCACGTCCAGGTCGCCCTCGGCCGTCTCCCGTACGAGGAAGGTTCCGGCCGGGTCCTTCTGCTCGCCGCGCTCGTCGTAGGCGAGCGGGTGGTGGCTGTGCTCGCCGAAGCCGACGTCCGCGAGCCACCGCCGCCCGTCCTCCGTCACGACCAGGAGCGCCATGTGGTCGTACGGGATGCCGGGCCGCCCCGCCGGGTCGAAGACGCGTCCCTGGAGGAGGGAGACCTGAAAGCCGAGTGACCGCAGGAGCGCGGCGAACGCGGTGTTGACCTCGTAGCAGAAGCCGCCCCTGCGCCTCTCCACCACCTTGTCGACCAGCGCCCTCTCATCCAGCACGACGGGCTCGCCGAGGTGGATCGAGAGATTCTCGAAGGGGACGCTGCGCAGGTGGCGCACCTGGAGGTCACCCAGGGCGTCGGCGTCCGCGCGGTCGGGCCGGTCCGCCCCGATACGGCTCAGGTACGCGTCGACGGTGGCGGCCGGCAGGAGGCCGGCCGGGGCTTCGTGGGCCCCGGTCGGCGGGATGGCGGTCGGGGCTGGTTCGCCCCCGGTCTGCTGAGTGGTCATACGGCCAGTCTGCCCGACCCGGCAGATCACGTGACGGGTGCCGGTTCCCTTTCCCTGGAGGGGAGTTGGCGCAGCCTGGCCAGGGGGGAGGGCAGGATCCACAGGACGGCGAGCATGGCTCCGACGGTGGCGATCCACAGCGTGGGGCGAAGACCGAGGGCGGTGCCGAGCAGACCGCCGGCGAGCGCGCCGACCGGGCGGAACCCGTGGTTGAGGGTACGGAAGGCGCCCATCACCCGGGCCCGGATCCCGTCGGGTATCACCGCCATCTGGAAGGAGCCGGCGGCGATGTCCACGAGCATGACACCCACGCAGGAGAGGAACTCCGCGACGAACAGCAGGCCGACGACCAGCGGGAACGGACCGTCGGCCAGGGGTATGAGGACCAGCGGCGCGGTGAAGCCGAGAAAGCCGGTGACGATGGAGGGGCCGATGCCGATCCTGCGGACCACCGTGCCGCTCAGCACGGCACCGAGCAGTCCGCCGACGGCACCCGCGGCGAGCACCGCGCCCAGCACTCCCGCGCTCAGGCCGAGTTCGGCGGTCGCGTAGAGCACGAAGAGGGTGTGGAACATGTAGTTGAAGAACTGCACGGTGCCGGAGGCCGCGAACAGCACGCGCATGGAGCGCTCCCGGATCACCCAGCGGAGCCCTTCGGTGAAGTGGCCTTTGCCCGCGGGGGTGGCCGGGGGCTCCTCGGGGCGTATCCGTGCCAGGTATCCGGCCGACACCAGGTAGGTGAGGGCGTCGGCCACCAGGGCGAAGGGGGCGGTGAGGAACTGCACGAGCAGGCCGCCGATGCCGGGCCCGGCCAGCCAGGACGCCGACCGGCTGCCGTTCACCAGCGAGTTGGCCTGCACATAGCGGTCGGTGGGGACGAGCGCGACGAGAATCGTGCTGTTGCAGACCTCGAACAGCACGGTGAGCGCCCCGACCGCGAAGGCGACCACGTACAGCTGGACCAGCGTGAGGGCGTCGAAGGCGTAGGCGACGGGGAGCGTCAGGAGCAGCGCTGCCCGTGCGAGGTCGGTGGCGATCATGACGTGCCGGCGGCGGGCCTGCCGGTCGGCCCAGGCGCCGAGCGGCATGTTGAGCAGGAGGGCGGGGAGCAGTTCGGCGGTCTTGAGCCAGCCCATGGAGGCGGCGTCCGCGCCGAGGACCAGGACGGCGGCGAGCGGGATGGCGATGAGGGAGATCTGGTCGCCGACGAGGGAGACGGTCTGTCCCGTCCAGTACCGGCGGAAGACACGTTCGCGCAGCAGCGCGGGAACGCGGTCGGCGAAGGGCACCTCGGTCACTCCTTCTCGTCGGTGGGGACGTCCTGGTCCAGGTAGGCGATGCGCATGATGCTGACGGGGCGGGCCCCCTCGGGTCGGAGCGAACGGTCGCTCTCCCGCTCCTCGTAGGGCCGGAGCAACTCCTCGATCCGCTTCCCCAGGTCGGCCAGCTCCCCGGGGGTGAGGTGGAGCAGGGAGTCGCCGAGCTGTTCGGCCTCGCGCCACTCCTTCGGGGTGCCGCGCCGGTTCTCCATGGCGCGGGTGAACCGCTCGAAGTAGCGCTCGGCGACGGCGGCGCTCAGCGCGTCGGCGGCCTCCGCGACCGTCGGGTCCTCGCTGTACTCCGGCCATTCCGTGTACTGGGCGGTGGCCCGCCAGGGCTTCTGCCGCCCGCGCCCGCCGGGCGCCTCCTCCACGAGGCCGTACTTGGCGAGTATGCGCAGGTGGTAGGAGCAACTGGCCACGGACTCCCCGGTCAGAGCGGCGGCCCGGGTGGCGGTGAAGGGGCCGTTGCTGCGGAGCAGGCCGACCAGGGTCAGCCGCAGGGGGTGGGCGTAGGCCCGCAGGGCACGGGGGTCGGTCAGTCGGATGCTGCGGGGCTGCTCCTCTCCGGGGCGGACTTCGCTGGGGCGGGGTTCGCTGTTCTCCGACATGATGTAAAGATATCTTTAGAAAGATTCCTTTACAAGCTTCCTGTGGCGCTCACCCGCCCTTCGCCACGGCGGCCAGCCCGCGTCCCGCGCCCACCACCGCGATCGCCCCGTCCCGGTCCGTTCGCAGCACCCTCGCCCCGCCCGCGCCCAGCGCTGCCACGGTGCGGGGCGAGGGATGCCCGTACGGGTTGTCGGCCCCTGCCGAGACCAGTGCCAGCCGTGGCCGCACCGCCCGCATCAGCCCCGGGTCCTGGTGCGCCGAGCCGTGATGGGCCACCTTCAGCACGTCGACCGGACCCAGCTCCGGACGGCTGCGCAACAGGGCCGCCTGCGCCGGTGGTTCGAGGTCCCCGAGCAGCAGCACCCTCGCACCGGCCGCGGTCCGGACGAGCAGGGTGACGCTGGAGTCGTTCGCCCCGGTCCCCGGCGCGGGGGGCCCGGCGGCCGGCCAGAGCACCCACCACTGCAGGGCACCGATCCTCCGGTGCTCCCCCGCCACGGCGCGCACCAGCGGCACCCCCGCCTGTGCCGCCGTCCGCCGGACGAACGCCGCCTGCCCCGGCGGCTCCTGGAGCCCCGTGGTCTGGATGGCCCCCACCGCGCGACCGCGCAGCACCCCCGGCAGCCCCGCCACGTGATCCGCGTGGAAGTGTGTGAGGACGATCAACGGCACCTCTTTCACCCCGAGTTCGCGCAGACAGCGGTCGACCGGCCCCGCTTCCGGGCCCGCGTCCACGACGACGGCCGCGTCCCCGCCCGCCGCGAGCACCACGGCGTCCCCCTGCCCCACCTGGCACAGGGCCAGCGCCCAGCCCGGTGGCGGCCATCCGGTGGCCCACCGCGCCAGCGGCGCCGGCCGTACGACCACCAGGACCAGCACGACGGTCAGGACCGCGCCGATCACCCCCCGGTACGGCAACCGGCGGGCGCCGAACACCACCAGGGCCGTGAGCACCGCGAGCCCCAGACCGCCCCACCAACCGCCCGGCCAGCGCACCTCCGCACCCGGCAGCGCCGTACCCGTCCGCGCCACCGTGGCGATCCACCCGGCCGGCCACCCCGCCACCCAGGCCACGCCCTCCGCGGCCGGCGCCCACAGCGGCGCCAGGGCGAGCGCGGCGAAGCCGAGCACCGTCGCCGGGGCGACGGCGAACTCCGCGAACAGGTTCGCCGGGATCGCGACCAGGCTCACCCGCGCCGCGAACACCACCACGACCGGCGCGCACACCGCCTGCGCCGCCAAAGCCGCCGCGAGCGCCTCCGCGATCCGGTCCGGCATCCCGCGCCGTCGCAGGGCCGCGCTCCAGCGCGGCGCCACCGTGAGCAGCGACCCGGTGGCCAGGACCGAGAGCAGGAACCCGTAACTCCGCGCCAGCCAGGGGTCGATGAGCACCAGCGCCAGCACGGCCGCCGCGAGCGCCGGGATCAGCGACCGGCGCCGGCCCGTGCCGATCGCGAGGAGCACGACCAGACCGCAGGCGGCGGCCCTCAGCACACTCGGATCGGGCCTGCAGACCAGGACGAAGACCAGCGTCAGCGCCCCGCCCGCGAGCGCCGTGGCTCTCAGGGACATCCCCAGCCGGGGCGCGAGCCCGCCCCGCTCCACCCGGTGGGCCCTGCCCGGGCGGCCGACGAGCAGCAGCAGGACGACCGACAGGTTGCTCCCGGAGACCGCCAGCAGGTGGGTGAGGTCCGTGGCCACGAAGGCCTCCCGCAGCTCGGGCCCGATCCTGGAGGTGTCGCCGACGACCAGGCCCGGCAGCAGAGCCCGCGGGTCGGGGGCGAGATCGTCGGACGCCGTCCGCAGCCCGGCCCGCAGCTTCCCCGCGAGGCGCTGCGGCGCGCTCGGCCGCCCGACGACCCGGGGCGGACCCGACCGGTCCGCCCTCAGGACCGCGGCGAACCGCTCCGCCGGGTTCAGGGGCGGCGCGAACCGTCCCTCCACCCGCAGCCGGGTGGAGGGAAGGAGCCGGAGCCACGCCTCCCGCCCCTCCCCCGGCGGCACGATCACCAGCACCGGGGTCCTGGTCCGGTGGACGGAGCCGTCCACGCCCTCGACCCGGGTCACCTCCCCGTCCAGGACGACCGAGACGGGCGCCATCGCGTTGCCCCGCACCCTGGGCCGGGTGAGCCGGGGATCGGCGGTGACCGTCACCTCCACCTGCGCCCGGCCGTACCGCTCCACCAGACCCGGCACAGGACCACGCACCCGGTCCGCCGCGTGCAGCCCCGCCGACGCCGCACCCGCCGCCGCGCACAGCAGCACTCCGGCCATCGCCGTCGCCCGCAGTCCGCGCCCCGCCGTCCGCGCGGCACGCCGCCGCACCGCCGGAACCAGCAGGAAGGCCGCCGCCACCAGGCAGAACGCCACAGCGGCCATTGTCCGCCACCCGGTCGTGCCCACGGCCCAGGCCGCCGCCGCCCAGGCGGCCAGGGCCGGCGGCACGAGCCGCAGATCGGACGGCCCCTCCTTCTCCACCCGCGCGCCCGCCTCCCTGTCGGGCTCCGGGTGTGTCCGCGCACCTGGACCTGCCGACGGCTCAGCCACGGGCCCGGCCGGACGGCCTCCCGGGCTCATGGCCGGACCAGCGGTTCGAGATCCGCGAAGCGGCGCTCACCGATGCCGTCGACGTCCCGCAGCTCCGCGACCGTGCGGAAGCCGCCGTGCCGGCTGCGGTGGTCCACGATGTGCCGCGCCAGGACCGGCCCCACGCCCGGCAGCGAGTCGAGTTGTTCCGCCGTGGCCGCGTTGAGGCTCAGCGGTGCCGTAGGGCCCGGGGCAGCCCCGGGTGCCGAACCACCGGCGGATCCCGGGGCGGCGCCCGGTCCCGGGCCGCCGCCCGGCGGCCCCGGCGTACCGACGAGGACCTGCTCACCGTCCAGGAGCACCCTCGCCCGGTTGAGACCGGTCAGATCCGCTCCCGGCTGCGCCCCTCCCGCGGCGCTCAGGGCGTCCGCCACCCGTGACCCCGCCGGCAGCGTCAGCACCCCGGGGCGGCGCACCTTGCCGCTGACGTCCACGACGACGTTCGCCTGGCTCGCCGCGCTCGCCACGGCCCTCGGCGGAGCGGCCTGCGCCGGAAGCGGTGTGGACACCTCCGACGCCGGGGCGGCCACCGGTGGCGGGACGGCACGCACCACTTCGGGCGCCCGGATCGGCTCGGGCCGTCCCGTCCAGAAGAAGGCGCCCGCGATCACGGTCGCCACCGCGAGGACCACCGCGAGCGCGGCCAGCGTCCTCGGTTCGAGACCGCACCGTGTCCGCACCCACAGCGGGATCCGCTCCCGGACCGCCTCCGCGAACCGCTCCCGCCGTCCCGGCGGTGAACGGCGGGCCGTCACCTCCTCCCGGCCCCCCGTCTCCCGAACCTCCGTCACCCCCGGCAGCCGGGCCTCCGGAAACAGGGCGGCTCCCCTGACCCGTACGGCGTCCCCGCCGATCGGAAGCGGGTCCGGGGCTGTCGCGGCGTCCCGGACCGGAGGCGGCACCGAGCCCGCGCCCGCCGCCACCCCCGTCCCGCCGACGCGGGAACGTCGCCGGGCCCGTCCGGGAGGCGACCCCCGGCCGCCCGTCCTGCTCCGTCCGTCGGAACCCGGCGCACGGCCGGGCCCGCTCGTCGGGGCCGCCGGGGCGCTGCCGGTGCCGAACGCGGTCGTGGCGATGTCTGTGTGAAGAACCATGCTCGTGACGGTAGGGATCACCGCCTCGCCGTGCCGGTCCGCGCCATGTTCCGTGGACAATCGCCCGGTTGTGGAAAACTCCCTCACTCTTCCGGGTGAGGGGCCGGCGATCAGCGGGGGGAGACGACCACCGCGAGCAGACCGGGCCCCGTGTGGGCGCCGATGACCGCACCCACCTCGCTGACCTGGAGGTCCTCGATGGCCGGTAGGCGCTTTCGCAGACGGTCGGCGAGCACGGCGGCCCGCTCGGGTGCGGAGAGGTGGTGCACGGCGACGTCGACGGGGCCCGTTCCGGCCCGTTCGACGGCGATCTCCTCCAGGCGTGCGATGGCCTTGGAGGCGGTGCGGACCTTCTCCCGCAACTCGATGCGACCGCCGTCGAGTGCGAGGAGCGGCTTGACCGCGAAGGCGGAACCCAGCAGGGCCTGGGCGGCCCCGATGCGGCCGCCCTTGCGCAGATAGTCGAGGGTGTCGACGTAGAAGTAGGCGGAGGTGTTCGCCACCCGCTTCTCGGCCGCCGCGGCGGCCTCGTCGAGAGAGCCGCCGGCCTCCGCGACCTCGGCCGCCGCGAGCGCGCAGAAGCCCAGGGCCATGCCGACCATGCGGGTGTCGACCACCCGCACGGGGACGGGTGCCTCCTTCGCGGCCAGGACGGCCGCGTCGTACGTGCCGGAGACCTCGGAGGACAGGTGCAGGGAGACGATGCCCCCTGCACCGGCCGCGGCAGCCTCCCGGTAGGCCTCCGCGAAGACCTCGGGCGCCGGGCGCGAGGTGGTGACGTGTCGCCGTTTCTGCAGGGCCTCGGCCAGGGATCTGGCGGAGATCTCGGTGCCCTCCTCATAGGCGCGGTCACCGATGACGACGGTCAGCGGGACCGCGGTGATCGCGTGCCGCTCCATCGTCTGGGGTGGCAGGTAGGCCGTGGAATCGGTGACGATCGCGACATGCCGGGACATGAGCGGGAGGTTACCCGTCACGGCCGCCGCGCGGCAGTCCGCCCCCTGCGCAGCCCGGGCCCGGACGGCGCGGGCCCGCCGGACAGCACGGCACCGACGGCCCGGTCACCCTTCCCCGGCGGGTCCGACGGGCCCCGTCCGCTCCGTCAGGTGGTGCTCTCCGGGCGGGCCGACTTCTCCCACGGGTAGGCGGTCGGCCGCGGATCGCGCGGCGGAAGGGCCTGCGGCCCCTCGGCCGCCCCCGTCCCGCCGGAACCGGCCGTCGAGTGTCCGGTGGCCGCCGGTCCCGGCTCCCCCCAGGGGGCGGCGGACGCGGCCGCACCGCCGGCGGCGGCCCGCGGTCCGCCTTCCACGCCGTCCCAGTGGCGCAGCGCGCCCGCCTCCATGTCGATCTGCGCGGACAGCGTCGACAAGTCGTCCTCGGCGAACTTCCGGGCCCGCTCCCGGGCGGCCCGGCGCAGGGCCTCGGCCGAGCCCGTGATCCGCTCCGTCCGCGCGCTCAGATCGGGGAGCTGTGCGGCCACCCACGCCCGGTCGGGCTCCTTCTCCAGCCGCTTGAGGTCCTCGTCCAGTTCGAGGCCGTGAGCGCTCAGCCGCTGGAAGAGATCGAGGGACTCCCGCAGGGAGGCGTCCTCGACGGCACCGGCCTTCAGCGCCTCCTGCGTGGCCCTCATCGACGTGCGCAGCGACAGTCTCAGCCGGGCCAGCTCGCCCGCGACGCCCGCCTGGCCGATGCTCTTGGCGCGCAGCGTCGTGTCCTCGACGGTCCGTCGCGCCTGGTCGATCGTGCGGTCCACCCCGCGCTTGGTCGCCTTGACCACCTTGACGGTGGCGTAGACCCCGAGCGCCACGAACGCCAAGAACAACAGCGCCAGGATCGTGACAATCGCGGCATCCATGTGCGCCCCTCCGGTGTCCGTCGGCTTCCACGGTTGTGGTTCCTCCACGGTAAACGGAACGGGCAGGCCGGAGGTTCCATCGGAACCCCCAACCTGCCCGTAGGGGAAACCCCTGGGTCGGTCCGCGGGTGGCTAGCCGGCCACGATGTTGACCAGCTTCGGCGCGCGCACGATCACCTTGCGGATCTGGGCACCGCCCAGCGCGTTGACCACGTGCGGGTCGGCCAGGGCCAGCTTCTCCAGGTCGGCGTCGGTGATCGACGGCGGGACCTCCAGGCGAGCCTTGACCTTGCCCTTGATCTGCACGACGCAGGTCACCGTCTCGTCCACGACGTACGCCGGGTCGGCGACCGGGAAGTCCTGGTGGACGACCGACTCCCCGTGGCCCAGGCGGTGCCACAGCTCCTCGGCGATGTGCGGGGCCAGCGGGGCGACCAGCAGCACCAGCTGCTCGGCGACCGTGCGGGAGACCGCGCCACCGGACTTGGTCAGGTGGTTGTTCAGCTCGGTGATCTTGGCGATGGCGGTGTTGAAGCGCATCGCGGCCATGTCCTGGGAGACGCCGTCGATCGCCTTGTGCAGGGCGCGCAGCGTGTCCTCGTCGGGCGCGGTGTCGACGACGGTGACCTCGCCGGTCGCCTCGTCGACGATGTTGCGCCACAGCCGCTGCAGCAGCCGGTACTGGCCGACCACGGCGCGCGTGTCCCAGGGCCGCGAGACGTCCAGCGGGCCCATCGCCATCTCGTACAGGCGCAGGGTGTCGGCCCCGTACTCGGCGCAGATCTCGTCCGGGGTGACCGCGTTCTTCAGGGACTTGCCCATCTTGCCCAGGACGCGGCTGACCTTCTCGCCCTGGTACCAGAAGCCGCCGTCACGCTCCTCGACCTCGGCCGCGGGGACGGCGATGCCGCGCGCGTCCCGGTAGACGTAGGCCTGGATCATGCCCTGGTTGTACAGCTTGTGGAACGGCTCGGCCGAGGAGATGTGGCCCAGGTCGAACAGGACCTTGGACCAGAATCGGGCGTACAGCAGGTGCAGCACGGCGTGCTCGGCGCCGCCCACGTACAGGTCGACACCGCCGGTGGGCATGCCCTCCCGCGGCCCCATCCAGTACTGCTCGATGGCCGGGTCGACCAGCTCCCGGTCGTTGTGCGGGTCCAGGTAGCGCAGCTCGTACCAGCAGGATCCGGCCCAGTTGGGCATGGTGTTGGTCTCGCGGCGGTACCGCTTGGGGCCGTCGCCCAGGTCCAGCGTGACGTTGACCCAGTCCTCGTTGCGGGACAGCGGGGTCTCCGGCTGGGTGTCGGCGTCGTCCGGGTCGAAGGTGCGGGGCGAGTAGTCCTCGACCTCCGGCAGCTCCAGCGGCAGCATCGACTCGGGCAGCGGGTGGGCGACGCCGTCCTCGTCGTAGACGATCGGGAAGGGCTCGCCCCAGTAGCGCTGGCGGCTGAACAGCCAGTCGCGCAGGCGGAAGTTGACGGTGCCCTCGCCGATGCCGCGCTCGGCCAGCCAGGCGGTGATCCTCGCCTTGGCCTCGACGACGCCCAGGCCGTCCAGGGAGACCTCGTCGTTGGCGGAGTTGATCAGCTTCGCCTCGTACGAGGAGAAGGCGTCGTCCCAGGTGGCCGGGTCGGTACCGCGGTCGTCGCTCGGCTCCACGACGCAGCGCATCGGCAGCTCGAAGGCGCGCGCGAAGGCGAAGTCGCGGGAGTCGTGCGCCGGAACCGCCATGATCGCGCCGGTGCCGTAGCCCATCAGGACGTAGTCGGCGATGAAGACGGGGACCCGCTCGCCGCTGACCGGGTTGGTCGCGTACGCGCCGGTGAAGACGCCGGTCTTCTCCTTGGCGTCGGCCTGGCGCTCGACGTCGGACTTGGAGGCGGCCTGCTTGCGGTAGGCGTCGACGGCCTCGGCCGGGGTGGCGTGACCGCCGGTCCACACCTCGTGGGTGCCCTCGGGCCAGGCGGCCGGGACGATCTTCTCGACCAGGTCGTGCTCGGGGGCCAGCACCATGTAGGTCGCGCCGAACAGCGTGTCCTGGCGGGTGGTGAAGACGGTGATCGCACCGGCGTCGCCGACCTGGAAGTCGACGCGGGCGCCCTCGGAGCGCCCGATCCAGTTGCGCTGCTGCAGCTTGATGGCCTCGGGCCAGTCCAGGCCGTCCAGGTCGTCCAGCAGGCGGTCCGCGTAGGCGGTGATGCGCATGTTCCACTGGCGCAGCTTGGCCTTGAAGACGGGGAAGTTGCCGCGCTCGGAGCGGCCGTCGGCGGTGACCTCCTCGTTGGCCAGGACGGTGCCCAGGCCGGGGCACCAGTTGACCGGGGCGTCGGAGGCGTACGCCAGGCGGTACTCGCCCAGGACGTCGGCGCGCTCGGCCGCGGTCAGCGCGCTCCACTCACGGCCGCCGGGAACCTCGCGGGTGCCGTTCTCGAACTGCTCGACCAGCTCCGCGATCGGCCGGGCCTTGCGGGCCTCGGTGTCGTACCAGGAGTTGAAGATCTGCAGGAAGATCCACTGGGTCCACTTGTAGTAGTCCGGGTCGATCGTGGCGAACGACCGGCGCTTGTCGTGGCCCAGGCCCAGCCGGCGCAGCTGGGCCTTCATGTTCTCCATGTTGGCCTCGGTGGAGACACGCGGGTGCGTGCCGGTCTGCACGGCGTACTGCTCGGCCGGCAGGCCGAAGGCGTCGAAGCCCAGGGTGTGCAGAACGTTGTGCCCGTTCATGCGCGCGTGGCGGGCGAAAACATCCGTGGCGATGTAACCCAGGGGGTGACCGACGTGCAGGCCCGCGCCCGAGGGGTACGGGAACATGTCCATGATGAACTTCTTGGGCCGGGCGGCGATCTCGGGGTCGCCCGCCAGGTCACCGGTGGGGTTCGGAGCCTCGTACGTGCCGTCGGCGTCCCAGAAGTCCTGCCAGCGTGCCTCGATGTCGGCGGCCATGGCCGCCGTGTAGCGATGCGGTGCCGCCGTCTCGGCGGCCGTATTGGTCTCGGTCATGGTCCTTGAAGCTCCATCGATCGTCTCTGCCCACTGCCACGAACTGCCACGAAATGAAAAATCCCCTCGCACAGGAGGGGACGCCGCGCCGATCCGACGGATGTCTGTGACCGCCGGGACTGATCAGCGCGGCTCGATAAGCAGGAGGCGTACGGCACGCATGGCGCCAGGGTACCGCAGGGCCCACAACGGCCGCACCGAATGTCCGCCGCCCGGACGGCCACGGCGCGGCACGCGAAGGGGCGCGACCTGCGCAGAGGACGGCACACGAAGAAGCGGGCCACCCGATCCGGGTGGCCCGCTTCTTCACTGTGGAGCTAAGGAGAATTGAACTCCTGACCTCCTGCATGCCATGCAGGCGCTCTACCAACTGAGCTATAGCCCCTTGCTGTTTCCGTCTCCGTTCCGGTTTCCCTCGCGGCGACAGACAGAACATTAACCGGCTCCCCGGCAGATCTCCAAATCGGTTCTCCGGGGGCCTCTGACCAGCGGGTAGGGTCGCCGACTGTGTCCGTCTCCGTGCTGTCGAAAACCCGCGCCCGGCCCTGGCCCCTGGTCACCGCCGCGGCGGTCTGCCTGCTCTCCTTCACGGCCTTCTGGGTGGCGCAACGCCTCGCCCACGTGAACATGCTCGACGTGATGGTCTACCGCGCCGAGGCCGAGACGCTGCGGGCCGGCGGCGACCTGTACGCGATGCGCGCCACCTCGGCGAACCTGGGCATGACGTACCCGCCCATCGCCGCCGTGCTGTTCCTGCCGCTGACCTGGGTGAGCGTTCCGGTGATGCGGACGCTGTCGACGGCGGGGAACCTGCTGCTCGTGATCGCCCTGGTCCGGCTGTCGCTCCAGCTGGTGCGCCCGGCCCTGGCGCGCGCCGAGGCCCGTACGGACCTGTGGCGTACGACGCTGTGGGTGGCCGCCGTCGTGGTGTGGTGCGAGCCGGTGTGGACGACGCTGCGCTACGGACAGATCAACCTGCTGGTGGCGGTGGCGGTGCTGTGGGACCTCACGCGTCGCGAGGGGAGCCGCTGGGCCGGGCTCGGGATCGGCCTGGCGACCGCGGTGAAACTCACACCGGGCCTCTTCGTGGTGCTGCTGCTCGCGGCCGGTCTGCTGCTGTGGCGCCGCGACCGCGGGACGAACCCGTGGCTGAGGACGGCACTGACGGCGACCGGGGTGTTCCTCGCCACGACCCTGGCCGCGGTGGTGGCCCTGCCGGCCGACTCCCGCACCTTCTGGACGCGGACCCTGTTCGAGACCGGGCGGGTCGGCCACGCCGAGGAGACCGCCAACCAGTCGCTGAGCGGGGTCCTCGCCCGGCTGATGCACACCGACTCCCCCGGCGTGTGGTGGGTGCTCGCCGCCGGCGCGTTCGGCGCCGTGGCGATGACGCTGGCGATACGGGCGGCGCTGCGCGGAGACAAGGCGGTGGCCGTCGTCGTCTGCGCCTTCACCGCTCTGATGATCAGCCCGATCTCCTGGTCCCATCACTGGGTCTGGTGCGTCCCGCTGCTGATCCTGCTCGCGGACCGCTCCACGCGCGCGTGGCCGGTGACGGGCGCGGTCGCGCTGGCCTTCGCCTCGTTCGCGCTGTGGTGGGTGCCGCACGACCCGGGCCGGCCCGAACTGGACCAGAACGCGGGTCAGATGCTGCTGTCGGCGGTCTACCCGCTGACGGCGACCGCCGTTCTCGCCGGGTACGCGCTGAGCCTGCGGCGGCGTGACGCGCCGGCGGGGGAACGCGCCGGCGGCTCAGGAGAAGACGTCGGCCGCCCGGGCCCCGGTGAGGGAGAGCCGGCGGTCCGACGCGATCACGCCGTGGCGAAGGAGTAGAACCGCTTGAGGGTGCAGTGCTCGTCGAGGAGCCGGCCGTAGATCGGCTCCCCCTCCAACTCGCGGTAGGTCTCGATCGGGTCGCCTTTTATGATCAGCGCCCGCGCGCACTCCTCGCACCAGTACTGGAAATCGGGGTTCACGGGATCCATGTCGCGGACGATGGGCGTCCCACTGCCGCACCAGTCGCACTTCCGCCTGTGTGCACCCATCAGTCAGCTCCCGCTGTGGCCGCAGGCCGCGCACACATAGGACACCCCGCCGTCGACGCCGAACACCTGGGCCACCCTCCCGTCCGGATCCTGGTCCCCCTCCGGCCGTCCGATTCTGCCATGGCACCGCAAGAGGGGTGGCGCGCTCGTCACACCCGTCCCACCACGCCCCCCGGCTCCCGGGACGACGGCAGCACCCGGTCGTACTCCTGCCCGAGGAACAGGGGCACGGTCAGCAAGGTGACGGCGGCGGCGAGGCGGCCGGCGCTGACGTCCCCTCACCGGAGGCCGGTCCGGCGGTGGCCCGCCAGGTCCCCGAGGCGGGCACCGGTGACGGGTAACTCGGCGTGGGCGATGGCGTGTCCGGCGACCGGGAGTCGCGGTCCCGCGCGCGTGGCGGCCGGTTCGGCGCGGATGGCGGGGCGGCGACATCGACGATGAAGGTGCCGGGGAGCCCCATGAACCAGGTGGCGAGGAGCGGTCCGGGGCGATTGTCGGTGCCGGGGGCTTTACTGAGGACGGGACGTGTCGTGGCCGAGGTCGTGCGCCGAGCGTGACCGCGGCCGCGTACGGGTGACGAGAGACCGCCGATGCCGGCATCCGCGGAACCTGGCAGCGGTGGGACGGGGACTCGACCATGGGGGTGTGACGACGGTGGCACCGACTCGAGCGCGCCGGCGGCCGGAGCTGGCCGCCTTCCTGCGCAGCCGCCGGGCCCGGGTGACTCCGGAGGACGTGGGCATGCCTCCGGGGCTGCGCCGCCGCACGCCCGGGCTGCGCCGGGAGGAGGTCGCCCAGCTCTCCGGGGTGGGCGTGACCTGGTACACGTGGCTGGAGCAGGGGCGGCCGATCAACGCCTCCGCGCAGGTGCTGGACGCGGTGGCCCGTACGCTGCGGCTCGACCGGCCGGAGCGGGAGCACCTCTACCGCCTCGCCGAGGTGCCGTACGAGCCGGATCCGGCGACCGGCCAGGTCCTCTCCGTGAGCCCGGAGATCCAGGGCATCCTCGACGCGCTGGTCCCGCATCCGGCGGTGCTCCTCAACGCGCGGTACGACGCGCTGGCGGCCAATTCCACCTACGCGCGGCTGTTCCTGGAGGACGCGCGGGGGGTGAGGCCGGCCCCGTCCGGGACACCCAACGTGCTGTGGGGGCTGTTCACCGTGGCCGACGCGAAGTGCCCGGTGGTCGACCGGGAGGTGGAGCTGCCGCTGATGGTGGCCCAGCTGCGCGGCGCGTACGGGCGGCACGTCGGCGAGCCGGCGTGGGAGTCCTTCGTACGGCGCCTTTCGGAGGCCAGCCCGCACTTCGCCCGGCTCTGGCGCGGCGGTGACGTGGTGCCGCCGGGGACCACGGTGAGGACCTTCCGGCACGAGCTGGTGGGCGAGCTCCGGATGACCTCGGTCTCGCTGTCGGTCACCGGGATGCCGGAGTGCCGGATCGTGGCCTACACGCCGCACGACGAGGAGAGCCGCCGCGCGATCGACACCCTGCGGAGGAACGGCCGGGACGACGACCGAAGCGGGGGAAACGACGGATCCCGCCCCCCTGCGGGGACGGGATCCGGTGTCTGTGGAGCTAAGGAGAATTGAACTCCTGACCTCCTGCATGCCATGCAGGCGCTCTACCAACTGAGCTATAGCCCCTCGTGTTCTTCGCGCTCCGCGCTTCGAACAAGAAGAACTTTAGCCTGTGACCTGCCGGAAAGTGAAATCCGGGTCCGCAGGCCCCTCAGGGCTCCCGGCGGGGGCCGCTCGGACCTCAGTCGTCGTCGCCGAGGACCGGCTCGGGCAGCGTGCCGGCGTTGTGCTCCAGCAGGCGCCAGCCGCGCGCGCCCTCGCCGAGGACCGACCAGCAGCAGTTGGTGAGCCCGCCCAGGCTCTCCCAGTGCCGGGCCTCCAGGCCGAGGAGCCGGCCGATGGTGGTGCGGATGGTGCCGCCGTGGCTGACCACGACGAGCGTGCCGCCGTCGGGAAGCTTGTCGGCGTGCTCCAGGACCACCGGGGCGGCCCGGTCGGCCACCTCGGTCTCCAGTTCGCCGCCGCCCCGGCGCACGGGCTCGCCGCGCTTCCAGGCCGCGTACTGCTCGCCGTACCGCTCGACGATCTCCTCGTGGGTGAGGCCCTGCCACTCCCCCGCGTACGTCTCGCGCAGCGCGGAGTCGTGGGCGACGGTGTGGCCGGTGATCGCGGCGAGTTCGGCGGCGGTGGCGGCCGCGCGCTTCAGGTCGGAGGCGACGATGGCGTCCGGGCCCAGCGCGGCGAGCAGACGGGCGGCCCGGCGCGCCTGGGCGACGCCGGTCTCCGTCAGCTCGATGTCGGTCGAGCCCTGGAAGCGGCGCTCCAGGTTCCACGAGGTCTGCCCGTGGCGCCACAGAACGATGCGGCGGCCCCTGCCGCCCGTGGTGGTGCTCAGCTCAGCTCACCGTCCGCTCCGTCGGCGCCGGTGAGGGCGGCGTGCTCGGCCGCCTTGCCGCGGGTCTTCACGGCGTCCTCGGGCAGCGGGAGCTCGGGGCAGTCCTTCCACAGCCGCTCGAGGGCGTAGAAGACGCGCTCCTCGCTGTGCTGGACGTGGACGACGATGTCCACGTAGTCGAGCAGGATCCAGCGCGCGTCGCGGTCGCCCTCGCGGCGGACCGGCTTGGCACCGAGCTCCTTGAGCAGCCGCTCCTCGATCTCGTCGACGATCGACTTGACCTGGCGGTCGTTGGGGGCGGAGGCGAGCAGGAAGGCGTCGGTGATCGACAGCACATCGCTGACGTCGTACGCGATGATGTCGTGCGCGAGCCGGTCGGCCGCCGCCTGGGCGGCGGCGGTGACGAGCTCGATGGAGCGATCAGTGGCGGTCACAGGCAGGCTTTCGTCGGCGGTCCAGTACCCCTCCAGGGTCTCACGGACCGCCGACGGACCCGCAAACGATTACGAGGCGCCCGGAACCTTGTAGTCCCGGCCGAGGACCACGGTGACCGCGGCGGCACCGCCGGGCGTGCCCTTGGTGACCGCGCTCTCCGGCAGGCCGAGGGTCTTGGCGACCTCGACGGCGGTCGCCTTCCGTGCGTCGTCGCCGTACACGACCTGCGACGTCCCCCGGGTGCCGGTCTCCGTCGTCCCGCCGACGAAGGCGTAGCCGCCGTTGATCAGGACGGCCCGGGCGGCCTCGGTGGCGTTCCTGCCGGAGGCATCCTTCACGGCGACCCGCGGCACGCCGTCGTTCTCCGGCGGGGTGACCTTGCCGCCGAGGACGTCCTTGACCACGTCGTCGCTCGCGCCGGCGCTGAGGGTGCCGTCGGCGCCGACGGGGAGCACCGTCGTGCGGTAGTCACCGACCTTGGCGTACTCGCCCAGCTTGGCGAGGGAGGCGCCGAGGTCCTTGGCGGGCAGGGAAGGGTCGAGGATCTGGACGAGGTACTCGATGGCGGCGGTGGCGGCCTGGGGGTCACCGGGCATCTTGCGGAGCACGCCGTACAGGACCTGCCCGAAGCGCCGGCTCTGGTCGGCCTCGGTCTCGCCCGGGGCGCGGTACGTGGCGTAGGCGACGGCGGCGGCGCCGTTGAGGGTCTGCTTCTCGCCCTTCTCGACGAGCGGGGCGGCGCCCTTCCTGCGGTCGGGCACCGTGGTGTCGGTGTCGGCCTCGATGCCGCCGAGGTACTCGACGAGGTTCTCCAGGTAGGGGGTGTCGAGCCGCCAGGTGCCGGTGATCTCGGCGCCGAGGAGGTTGCCGACGGCCTCGCGGGTGCCGCTGGAGCCGTCGTCCTCGACGGACTTGCCGAGGGTGGTCGCGGCGCCCTCGCCGTCGGCGACGACGACGGAGTTGGGGAGCAGGACGGTGGTGCCCTGCTTGGTGGTGGCGTTGTCGACGAGCAGGGCGGTGGTGGTCGTGCCGCTCTTGGTGTCGTGGAGGTGGATGACGAGGGTGTCGCGCTTCTGCGGTCCGGTCGCGGGGGCCGGGCCGGCCTGCTCGCGGGAGGTGCCGGGCAGCAGGCCTGCGGACCAGAGGTAGCCGACCCCGCCGGCGGCGGCGAGCACGAGGACGACGACGAGGGCGACGATGCGGTTGCGGCCGCGCCGGCGGGCCTCCTCGCGCCGCTCGGAGCGGCTCTCGGTGAACTTGAGCCAGTCGATGACGTCCTCGGAGTCCTCGTCGGGCTCCTCGATGAACGAGAACTGTTCGGTGCGGTAGGCCCGGTCCTCGTCCTGCACCGTCCGCCCGGCTCCGCCGGCACGCCCGGGCTCGCCGGGGGCTTCCGGGGCGGGCCGCTGGCCGGGGACACCGGGGGGCGCCGCCGTGGGGGCAGCCGGCGCCTCGGGCGCGGGGTTCGCGTACGGGGCGGCCTCGGGCGGGGCGGCCGCCTGCCACTGCTGGGTGCTGCCGGTGCTGTCGTACGCGGGGTAGGCGTAGTCCTGCGGCTGCTCCGGCTGCTGGTAGGGGGCCTGCTGGGCGTACGGGTCGTACGCCGGCTGCTGGACCGGCTGTCCGTACGCGTCGTAGGCGTAGCCCTGCTGGGCGGCGTACGGGTCGTAGTGCTGCTGCTGTGCCTGCTGCGGGAGCTGCTGCTGGTACACCGGCTGCCCGTACGCGTCGTAGCCGATGATCTGCGGCTGCGGCTGGTACGGGTCGTACGGGTTCTGCTGATCGTTCACCGGTGCCCCTCCCCGGGACTCACTCGCCGCGGTACAGCTGGCGCTTGTCGATGTAGCGGACCACACCGTCCGGGACCAGATACCAGACGGGGTCGCCCTGCGCGACCCGCGCGCGGCAGTCGGTGGAGGAGATGGCGAGGGCGGGCACCTCGACCAGCGAGACGCCGCCCTTGGGCAGGCCGTCGTCGGTGAGGTCGTGACCCGGCCGGGTGACACCGATGAAGTGGGCGAGCGAGAAGAGTTCCTCGGCGTCGCGCCAGGTGAGGATCTGCGACAGCGCGTCCGCCCCGGTGATGAAGAAGAGGTCGGAGTCGCTGTTGAGGGAGCGCAGGTCCCGAAGGGTGTCGATGGTGTACGTGGCGCCGCCGCGGTCGATGTCGATCCGGCTGACCGAGAACTGCGGGTTCGAGGCGGTGGCGATGACCGTCATCAGATAGCGGTCCTCGGCCGGCGACACGGCCTTGTGACTCTTCTGCCAGGGCTCCCCGGTCGGCACGAACACCACCTCGTCGAGGTGGAACAGGGCGGCCACTTCACTGGCCGCCACCAGGTGTCCGTGGTGGATCGGGTCGAACGTCCCGCCCATCACGCCGAGTCGGCGCTTGCCGCGGCCGCCAGTAGGCACTTCCTGCTCTCCCATGCGTGCAGAGCCTACTGGCACGGCGGCGGACACCGGATCGGCGGTCTTCCGGCTCAGCGGTCGCGGTTGAAGCGGGTGGTGATCCAGAGCAGCAGCATCAGGGCGAGGAAGGCGCCGCCGCCCGTGACGTACGGGTTGAGGCTGTCGTGGTTGCCGCCGTGCTCGGCGCCCTCGGAGGCGAGCGTGACCAGGTTGGCGGCGGTGCTGTGGAGGCTCATCTTCAGCAGGACCTATCGATCGGGGGTGGGAGCGGAGACTTCGCGCACATCGTATGCGGGCGGTCCGGGCACGCTCACGCCGACTCAGGCGTTGGCGTCGTCGTCCCCGCGGCCCGCGTCGTCGCGGCCGTAGCCCCGGAGCAGGAACCAGGCGAGCAGGGCGCCGCCGACGAGGGAGACGAGCAGGACGATGCGGAGCGTGTCGCCCGGTCCGTCCTGTGCGGCGGCGAGCCCCCACAGGGCGGCCGCGGGATCGGTGGTGTGGCCGGTGTCCGGCATGTCGGTCGTGCTCCTCGGTCGTCCACGGTGCCCGAGTTATCCACAGGCTCCCGCCACACGGTAACGCCAGCGCCTAGGCTGGGGTCGTCAGGGGGACGAGCACCGACTCGTACGAACAGGGGGCATCCATGACCGAGAACCATCAGGGGAGCGTGCCGAGCAGGCAGCGCAAGCGGTTCCCCGGCATCTCCTCGCGGGCCTACGAACACCCGGCCGACCGCTCGGCGCTGGTGGCGCTGCGGAAGCTCAGCGGCTTCGACACGGCCTTCAAGGCGCTCAGCGGGCTGCTGCCCGAGCGCAGTCTGCGACTCCTCTTCCTGTCGGACTCCGTCCGGGTGAGCGACGCGCAGTTCAGCCACCTCAACGACATGCTGCGGGACGCCTGTTACATCCTGGACCTGGAGAAGGTCCCGCCGATGTACGTGACGCAGGACCCGAAGCCGAACGCGATGTGCATCGGCCTGGACGAGCCGATCATCGTGCTCACCACCGGTCTGGTGGAGCTCCTGGACGAGGAGGAGATGCGGGCGGTCGTCGGCCACGAGGTCGGGCACGCCCTGTCGGGGCACTCCGTGTACCGCACGGTCCTGCTGTTCCTGACCAATCTGGCCCTGAAGGTCGCCTGGATCCCGCTGGGCAACGTGGCGATCATGGCCATCGTGACGGCGCTGCGCGAGTGGTTCCGCAAGTCGGAGCTGTCCGCCGACCGGGCCGGCCTGCTGGTGGGGCAGGACGTGCAGGCCTCGATGCGGGGGCTGATGAAGATCGCGGGCGGCAATCACCTGCACGAGATGAACGTGGACGCGTTCCTCGCCCAGGCGGACGAGTACGAGAAGGCCGGTGACCTGCGGGACTCGGTCCTGAAGATCCTCAACGTGCTGCCGCGCTCGCACCCCTTCACCACCGTCCGGGCGGCGGAGCTGAAGAAGTGGTCGGAGAGCCGGGACTTCCAGCGGATCATGGACGGCCACTACCCGAAGCGCTCCGAGGACAAGGACGCCTCGGTCACGGACTCGTTCCGCGAGTCGGCCGGGCACTACGCCGACACGGTACGCACCAGCAAGGACCCGCTGATGAAGCTGGTCGGGGACATCGCGGGCGGCGCCGGGGACCTGGCGGGCGACCTGGGCGGTCGGCTGCGCAACCGGTTCGGCGGCGGCCAGGGCGGCGGCAAGGCCCCGGACGGCGGCTCCGGCGGCGGCGAGGAGAAGGACGGGCCCGGCAGAGAGGGTCAGGGCGAGGGCTGAGCGCCCGGCGCCAGCGCGCCGCAGAGCGACGGGGCGGCGGGGCGGGCCGTGGCGTACGGGTCGGTGGCCCGTGCCGTGCCCGCCTCGGGGACACCGGCTCCGGCCAGGAGCGGTGCCAGGGAGCCGGTGCTGTCGGCGCCGCACGCCTGGGGACCGGCCAGGACGGTGCTGGTGAGCAGCTCGGTCCGGTGCATGCGCAGATCCTCGCGGTCGAAGCGGAAGTGCGTCTGCCGCTGAACGGTGAAGAGGGAGGCCCGCTCCGGTGGGGCGCCGGGGGCCCGCAGGGCGTAGGTGAACGTGTGGTCGGCGGTGACGTCCAAGGTCTCGGGGCCGGTCTCCTCGAAGCGGAGGGTGCCCTGTACCCGGACGGCGGGGTCGGCGAGGACGGCCCGCCGTGGGTCGAATCGGACGAGCCAGCCCGCTTCGGCGTGGCGGCCGTCGTCGGCGGGGGCCTCGACGCTCCGGTCGAACTGGGCCAGCTGGTCGGGGTCGAGGAGGAGCCGCGCGGGCCGCACGGTGGCGCCGGACAGGACGCCGGGTTCCAGCGAGGAGGCGACGAGGTAGTCCTTGGCGATGCCGAGGGCGGTGACGACCTGGCTCTCCGAGAAGTGGGGGGTGCGCCCGGTGACGGGGAGGTTGATGCCGGCCGCTCCGCTGCGGTGCTCGGCGGCGGGGGCGCGGGCGAACAGCCGGGCCGGTTCGCCGCCGGGAACGGTCCGCTGCGGGGCCAGCGGGACCACGGTGGTCCGCAAGGGGGCGGCCCGCTCGTCGGCAGGGGGCAGGTAGGGGTTGCGGACGCCCAGGTAGATGGCGGTGCCGAAGGCGAGGAGGATCAGCAGGACCAGGAGGAGGGCCTGGCGGGAGCCGCCGCCCCGGGCGGTGCCGTCCTCCCCCGGGGACCGGCTGCGGACGGCCTGGGCGTGCTCGCCCATCCGTTCCCGGGCGGAGAACTCCTGGAGGCGGGCAGCGCGGACGAACGACTCGTCGAAGACGACGGATCGGTACTCGTCCTCACCACCGCCGGGGAGCCCGTCGGGCGTCCCCTCAGGCGGGTCGCCACGCCCTGCCATACCTTCAGGGTAGGTCGGTCGGGGCTCCGGTAAACGCCGGGCGCGGACGCACTTCGGCCAGGGGTGTGGAGGGTGCCCCCGGTCAGGGGGTGCGGGCGCGCGACCCCGGGGCGGCCGGTGGCGCCGCGTACTCGGGGCGGGCCGGTTCGGCCGAGGGGGTGAGGAGCGCGGAGGGTGCGTGGAGGGCGGGCGCGGCCGGCGGAGCGGGGTGCGGGTTCGGCTTGTCGACGCCGGTGGTGGCCGGGGGTGTGATCCGGTCCTGGCGGTTGGCGGTGGCGCCCCGGTAGACGGCGCTGAAGGCGAGGGCGACCATGCCGACGCCCATCAGGAGGGCGAGGAGCCAGGCGACGGGCCGGTGCCAGCGGGCGCTGCCCCGGTAGGGCCGCAGGGCGCCGCCGTGGGGACCATAGGGGCTGGCGTCGTCGCCGATGTCGTCGGGCTCGTAGGTGAGGCCGGGGTCGTAGCCGTCCTCGCAGTAGTCCTCGTCGCCGTGTCCGCCGCCGGCGCGGGCCCGGGCGGATTCGGCCTCGGCGCGGGCCTGGGCGGCGGCGAGGAGCCGCTCGACGGCGGTCGGCTCGTGGACGGGCGCGGACCGGACGAAGTCCTCGTCGAAGACCACGGCGGCGTGGTCCTCGTCCGCGCCTCCGCGGTTGTCCCAGTCCTCGGGGTCCCGGCCGTCAGGAAACGGCCTGCCCCCCACGTCGTCCGGCACGTGCTCAGCGTAGCCCGGGGAGGGAGATTTGGGCAGGGAGAGTGCGAACCCTCCCCGCCCCGCCGAAAGGGGGTGTTTACCGGATGTGACCGTCGCCGGTGACGATGTACTTGGTCGAGGTCAGCTCCGGCAGGCCCATGGGGCCGCGGGCGTGGAGCTTCTGGGTGGAGATGCCGATCTCGGCGCCGAAGCCGAACTGGCCGCCGTCCGTGAACCGGGTGGAGGCGTTCACGGCCACCGTGGTGGAGTCGACCAGCTGGGTGAAGCGGCGGGCCGCGGCCTGGGAGGTGGTGACGATGGCCTCGGTGTGGCCGGAGGACCACATGCGGATGTGCTCGACGGCCTTGTCGAGGTCGTCGACGACGGCGGCGGCGATGTCGTAGGAGAGGTACTCGGTCTCCCAGTCCTCGGGGGTGGCCGGGACGACGGTGGCCTTGGAGCCCTCGGCGTGCGCGAGGACCCGCTCGTCGGCGTGGACGGTGACCCCGGCCTCGGCGAGCGCGGCCAGGGCGCGGGGCAGGAAGGCCTCGGCGATGTCCCGGTGGACGAGGAGCGTCTCGGCGGCGTTGCAGACACTGACCCGCTGGGCCTTGGAGTTGATCAGGATGTCGACGGCGGTGTCCAGGTCGGCCTGGGCGTCGACGTAGACGTGGCAGTTGCCGGTGCCGGTCTCGATGACCGGGACGGTGGACTCCTCCACGACGGTGCGGATGAGGGAGGCTCCGCCGCGCGGGATGAGGACGTCGACCAGGCCGCGGGCGCGCATCAGCTCGCGCACCGAGTCGCGGGACTCGCCGGGGACGAGCTGGATGGCGTCGGCGGGCAGACCGGCGTCGCCGATGGCGTCGCGCAGGACCTTCACCAGGGCGGTGTTGGAGGCGTACGCGGAGGAGGAGCCGCGCAGCAGGACCGCGTTGCCGGACTTGAGGCAGAGCGCGGCGGCGTCGACGGTGACGTTGGGGCGGGCCTCGTAGATGATGCCGACGACGCCGAGGGGCACGCGGACCTGGCGGAGGTCGATGCCGTTGGGAAGGGTGGAGCCCCGGACGACCTCGCCGACGGGGTCGGGCAGGGCGGCGACGTCGCGGACGTCGGCGGCGATGGCCCGGACGCGCTCGGGGGTGAGGGTGAGGCGGTCGATGACCGACTCGCTGGTGCCGGCCTCGCGGGCCTTGGCGATGTCCTCGGCGTTGGCCTCGACGATCTCGGCGGTGCGGACTTCGAGGGCGTCCGCGATCGCCAGGAGGGCGTCGTCCTTGGCGGCGCGCGGGAGTGGCGCGATCTGCGCGGCGGCGCCACGGGCCCGGTAGGCGGCCCGGGTGACCGGGGTGAGGTTGTCGAGGGGCGTGAGCGAGGTCATGTCCGCAGGGTACTGGTACCTCTGCGGACATCCCTCACGTATCTCACGGCCGTCCCGCACTCCGAGACGGGCGTCCGCCCCCGGCGGGAGCCGCTCAGTAGGGGTGGACGCCGACCGGGGCGGCCGGCGGCGGGCCGTAGCCCTCCGCGATCCGCTGGTGGTAGGTCTCGCGGTCGATGACCTCCAGGCCGACGATCTCCCAGGGCGGCAGCTTCGCGGTCTGCCGGTGCTCGCCCCACAGGCGCAGGGCGACGGCCGCCGCGTCGTGCAGGTCGCGGGCCTCCTCCCAGTACCGGATCTCGGCGTGGTCGCCGGCGTAGCGGCTGGTCAGCAGGAAGGGGTGGTCGTGTGCCAGCTGTTCCAGACCCCGTCGCACCTCCTGCAGCGGCGACTCGACGCCGGACACGCTGAGGGTGATGTGCCAGAGCTTGGACACGGGCCGTTCCTCGGCGGCGACCCGTGCCGCGGGTGTCTCGGTGGCCCCTTCCGTCGTCCCGTCCGCGGCCCTGTTCCGTGCCTGGTCGAAGTCGGCTCCGGCCTCGACACTGGTCAGGGCGCGTTCGCCAGTCCCGCGGGGCGGTGCCCCAGGGCGCGCTCGTCTCACCGGCGGCCTCCTGTGTGATGCGTGTGGTGCTGTACCCCGCCTTGCTGTTACCCCCGAGACAAAGTTGACCAGTCCGCGGCGGTGGATGGGGCGGTTTTGGTGAACGTCCCTTCCGGATGGCAGGACTTTCAGCCGTTTCGGAGGGGGTTTCGCAAGCGCTTCCGCCGCGATTTCCGGCCGCGTCCGCTCAGGCCAGGACCACGAGGTCGTCCCGGTGGACGACCTCGCGGGCGTACTCCGGGCCCAGTTCCCTGGCCAGCTCGTGCGTGGAGCGGCCCGTCATCCGGGGGATCTCCTTGGCGTCGAAGTTGACGAGTCCGCGGGCCACGGCCCGCCCCTCGGTGTCGCGCAGCTCGACCGGGTCACCGGCCACGAAGTCGCCCTCGACGGCCGCGACGCCCGCCGCGAGCAGGGACTTCTTGCCCTCGACGACGGCGCGGACGGCCCCGTCGTCGAGGGTGAGGGAGCCCTGCGGGGTGGAGGCGTGGGCGAGCCAGAGCAGCCGGTCGGCGGAGCGGCGGCCGGTGCGGTGGAAGTACGTGCCGGTGTCGCGGCCCGCGAGGGCGTCGGCGGCGCGGCTGGCGGAGGTGAGGACGACCGGGATCCCGGCGGCGGCGGCGATCCGCGCCGCCTCGACCTTGGTGACCATGCCGCCGGTGCCGACCCCGGCCTTGCCGGCGGAGCCGATCTCCACGTGCGCGATGTCCTCGGGCCCGGTGACCTCGGCGATCCGGGACGTGCCGGGCTTGGAGGGGTCGCCGTCGTAGAGCCCGTCGACGTCGGAGAGCAGGACGAGCAGGTCGGCGCGGACGAGGTGGGCGACGAGGGCGGCGAGCCGGTCGTTGTCGCCGAAGCGGATCTCGTCCGTGGCGACGGTGTCGTTCTCGTTGACGACCGGCAGCGCGCCCATGGCGAGGAGCTGGTCGAGGGTCCGGTAGGCGTTGCGGTAGTGGGCCCGGCGGCTGGTGTCGTCGGTGGTCAGCAGGACCTGGCCGACGCGGACCCCGTAGCGGGCGAAGGAGGCGGTGTAGCGGGCGACCAGCAGGCCCTGTCCGACGCTGGCGGCGGCCTGCTGCCGGGCGAGGTCCTTCGGCCGCCTGGTCAGGCCGAGCGGCGCGAGGCCGGCGGCGATGGCGCCGGAGGAGACGAGGACGATCTCCTTCTCGCCGCCGCTGCGGACCTTGGCGAGCACGTCCACGAGGGCGTCCACGCGGTCGGCGTCGAGCCCTCCGGAGGCGGTGGTGAGGGAGGAGGAGCCGACCTTGACGACGATCCTCCGGGCCTCCGTCACGTACTGCCTCGCCGCGTCCGTCTCCACCGTCGTCACCTGCGTCGCCACCTGCGTCGTCCTCACTCGGCCGTCCCACGCGCCGCGCGCTCCCGGGGTCGCGGCTGCCAGGCAATCTACGCGAGTCGGGAGGGCTGCCGCTCGTCCATTCCGTTCCCTGGACCGGGCGGCTCCGGATCGTCGTCCCCGGGCCGGCGGGGCACGAGGATCCGCTGGGAGATGAGGTAGGTGAAGGGGATCGCGACGACGGCGGCGACGAGTGGCGCGATCCTGTCGTCCATTCCGGCCCAGGTGACGAGGGCGTACAGGCCGACGCTCTGCACCAGGTAGTTGGTGACGTTGGTGAGGGGGAAGAGGGCGAACTTCTTCCAGGTCGGGCGGGTGCGGTAGGTGAAGTAGGTGTTGAGGAAGAAGGAGCCGACCATGCTGAGGAGGAAGGCGAGGGTGTACGCGGCGAAGTACGGCATCCAGGGGTGGAGCAGCAGGTAGCAGCCGAAGAAGGTGCCGGTGTTGACCCCGCCGACGAGCGCGAAGCGGACTATCTCGGCGAGCCGTGCCCGCCGCCCGCCGCCGCGCCGCTCCCCGGACCCGGACCGCCCGCCCGCGGAGGCTCCGGGCGCGGCTCCCCCGCGCCTCACCGGGGGTCCCGCTCGGTCGAGGTGACGCGGATCCGTTCGGCGGCGGCCTGCTCGGCCGCGGCGCGCCCGAAGGAGCGGTGGGTCTCCTTCACCAGGAAGTGCGGCCGGCGCTTGGTCTCGTAGTAGATGCGCCCGATGTACTCGCCGATGAGGCCGAGCATCACCATCTGCACTCCCCCGAGGCCGACGACGATGGCGACGAGGGTGACGTAACCGGGCGCGGTGACGCCCTGGAAGAGGGCGGTGACGGTGATCCAGACCGCGTACAGGGCGGCCAGCCCGCTGAGCATGAGACCGAGCCAGAGCGCGATGCGCAGCGGCCGGTTGTTGAAGGAGATCAGCCCGTCCATGCCGTAGTTGAGCAGGGAGCCGAACTTCCACTTCGTCTCGCCGGCCTCCCGGGCGGCGTTCTGGTAGTCGAAGGTGACGGTGTCGAAGCCGATCCAGGAGAACAGGCCCTTGGAGAAGCGGTTGTACTCGGGCAGGGAGAGCAGGGCGTCGACGGCGGGCCGGGACAGCAGGCGGAAGTCGCCGACGCCGTCCGTGAGTTCGACGTCCACCCAGCGGTTCACGGCCCGGTAGTACAGACGGCTGAGCGCCGAACGCAGTTTCTTGTCGCCCTCACGGGTGCGCCGGGCCATCACCTGGTCGTACCCCTGGTGGTGGAGGTCGAGCATGCGGCCGAGGAGCTCGGGCGGGTGCTGGAGGTCGGCGTCCATGATGACGACGGCGTCGCCGCTGGATTTGCGCAGGCCGGCGAGCATGGCGGCCTCCTTGCCGAAGTTGCGGCTGAAGGAGGCGTACTGGGTGCGGTGCGGGTGCCGGGCGGCGATCGCGCGCAGCCGTTCGAGGGTTCCGTCGGAGCTGCCGTCGTCCACGTAACAGATCTCGTAGCCGACCGGGAGGCCGTCGAGTACCTCTCGCATACGTGTGTCGAATCGCTCGATGACGTCTTCCTCGTTGTAACAGGGGACGACGACGGAAAGCCTGGTCATTGAACGGTCACTCCAGAGGGCCGAGCGAGAGTACGTCCTGAGGGACCGCCACCGAACTCTCCTTCGAGCAGCCCGGTCACGGTACGGCGCGTGGGTGACCGGCGCGCGGCGCGCGAGTGACCGCTCACGGTCGGCATGTCGTCCACGGAGCAAAGCATGCGGGGCAGATAGTGAGTCGCATGCCATTTTCACCCATTTGTCACCCGTAGAGGCGACCTTGGCCGCAGGAGCGATGACCGGTGAGCAGGACGACCTTCCCGGAGAACGACGGCGCGCACACACCGCCGGACCGTTCACAGGACGGTACAGGCGACGACCCCCGGGAGGGCGGAGCCACGGCCGGACGGCCGGAGGAGAACGGCACCGGCGGGGGCGGGCTGCGGCGCGCGGCGGCCGGGGCCGGACTGGTACTGATGGCGGGCGCCGGGGCGCTGCTCTCGGTCGGCGCCTTCCTCGGCCTGTACGTGCGCCCGGTCTCCGACGACTGGTGCGCGCTCTGGAAGGCACGGGACCTGGGCGTCCTCGGCATCTCGGCGGACTTCTACCGCACGCAGAACGGACGGGTGACCAACGCCTTCCTGACCGGCGTCCTGTACGCCGACGACATGACGGGCCCCAAGCTGCTGCCCACCCTCCTCGTGGTCACGCTCGGCGCGGGCCTCTTCCTCCTCGCCCGTGAGGCGCTGCGGGCCCTGCGCCTGCCGGTGCCGGCGGTCGTGCTCGCGGCGGCGGTGGCCGTCGTCGAGGCACTGCTGTTCTTCGCCGGCACACGCCCGTACCAGGCCCTGCTGTGGGCACCGGCCACCCTCTCGCACACGGTGCCGAGCGTGCTGGGCGTCTGGGCGGTGATCTGGGCCGTACGGGCGGCGCGCGGCGGGAGCCGGGCGCGCGCCGCGGCCGTGGCGGGCGCGCTGCTGGTCGGGGTGGCGGCCGGCATGCTCAGCGAGCCCTTCGTGGTGACGGCGGGGACGGCCGCGGCGGTGGTGGGCGTGCTGTGCCTGCCCGGCCTGGGCCGGGCGCGCGACCGGTACGCGGCGACCTGGTGCACGGCCTGGTGCCTGGGCCTCGGCATCGGCCTGGTGCTGCTCACCACCTCGCCCGGCGCCCGCTGGCGGCGCGCGCAGCAGCCGGAGAAGCCGCTGACGGCCGCGGAACTGGGCGAGACGGTCCGGGACTGGCTGCGGATCTGGGAGACGATCGGCGGCCAGTGGGCGTACGCGGGGGCCCTGGCCGCCGGGGTGCTCCTGGGCCTCGCGGTGGCGTTCGCGGCCGGGGACCGGGGCCCGCACGCCCGGCCGGGCGGCACGGCCCGGCCGCCGCTGTGGCTGCTCGCGGTGCTGCCGGTGCCGCTGATCGCGCTGGCGAGCCTGGTGGCGGCGTACGGGCTGCGCAGTGGCTACGGGCCGACGGGGTGGACGTACGCGCGGACCTGGACCAGCTTCCTCGTCCCCTTCCTGCTCGCGCTCGGCGCGTACGGGGCGTGGCTCGGGCACACCCTCGGGCGCCGCTTCGGCTCCCCGGACCCGAAGGCCCCGGACCTGGGACGGGCCCCGGACGCGGACCCGGAGCGGACCCCGGCCCCGGGCGCGAAGGCGCCGGGCCCGGACCGGAGGCCCCCTGAGACCCCGCGCATCCCCGTCGCCCGCCGCGACCGTGCCGTACGTCTCACCGTCCTCGTCCTCGCCGGGAGCCTCACCGCCGCGAGTCTGGCCGCCCTGGTGCCCACGGTGCGCACGACGGCCACCCAGACGGTGTCCCGCAGCGTGGCCTGGGACCGGCAGAACGCCCGGATCCGGGCCGGCATCGCGGACGGCGCCACCGAGGTCACGTACCGTCCGCTGCTCATCGGCGGACTCGCGGAGCCGTTCTTCACCGAGGTGTACGCGCGTGACTGGGCGGCCCGGTGCGCCGCCACGTACTACGGCGTGGACCGGCTGCGCCGCGGCTGACCGGTCCGGGTGCCCTCTTTGCCCAGGTCCGACGGCGGCAAATCCCCTCCGGGGGTGTGTTCCCCCTCACACCCCCGGACCGGGCGTAACAGGGTTTGGGGTAGGTTCTCGGCACATGTGCCGACGTCCCGGCGCTCGTCGCGAGGTGGCGCCCCGAAGGGCGACTTCCGGCGCCGGGCAATGGTTGTGCCGTGAGCGCCGTCCGCTCCGTCACGATCGGGACACGGCGCTCGCCGCCCGGGCGAAAGGCGCGGCAAACCAGCTGGGGAACACCAGGTAGCTTGGGTGTGTCTGGAGGAAAGACAAGTGGATCGAGGTGCAAGTGCCTGACGTCTCCGTGGTCGTCATCGCCTACAACGACGCAGAGCGTCTCCCGACGGCCGTTCAGTCGGTCCTGGATCAGACTCTGCACGGCGTCGAGGTCGTGATCGTCGACGACTGCAGCAAGGACAGCACCTTCGAGGTCGCCCAGGCGCTCGCCGCCGCGCACCCGGACCGGGTGCGGGCCTTCCAGCTGCCGCAGAACAGCGGCGGCTGCGGCGCGCCCCGCAACTACGGCGTCCAGCAGTGCTCCGGCGCCTACGTCATGTTCCTCGACAGCGACGACGTGCTGGAACGCAACGCCTGCCGCAACATGCTGGACGCCGCCGAGAGCACCGGCTCCGACATCGTCTCCGGCCTGTGCGTCCGTGTGCACCTGGACAGCCGCAACCAGAAGAAGACCGCCTGGTACCCGTGGCTCTACTCCAAGACCCGGACGATCGAGTCGATCACCGAGCTCTCGGACCTGCTGACGTTCGACACCCTGTCGACGAACAAGTGCTACCGCCGCGACTTCCTGCTGGAGAACGGCCTGGAGTTCCCGGTCGGCATCCACTACGAGGACCTGCTGTTCTCGGCGCAGGCCTACGTCGCCGCGCGCCGGATCACGCTGATCCCCAACACGGTCTACTTCTGGAACGTGCAGGAGAGCGCCGCCTCCAAGTCCATCAGCAACCGGCGCCACGAGATCGCCAACTTCGTCCACCGGATGGAGATCCACCGCCGCGTGGACGCCCTGCTGGAGAGCAAGGGCTACGACGAGCTCAAGTACCGCAAGGACATCAAGTTCCTCAAGCACGACCTCGTCCTCCACCTGCGCGACCTGCCGCTGCTCGGCGAGGACTACCGGCGCGAGTTCGCCGAGGTGGCCAACGGCTACCTCGCCGAGATCGACCCGCAGGCGTACGAGGAAGTGCAGCCGATCCACGCGATCTGCGCCTACCTGCTGAGCAAGGAGGACTGGGAGAACCTGCTCCCGGCCACCGAGGCGCTCACCAACCCGGGCCGCCTCACCGTCCCGCTCGCCGAGCAGGACGAGCGGATCTACTGGTGCGACCGCCACATCGACACCGAGCAGGGCCGCAGCATCCTGGACGTCACCGCGCGCGGCTTCCACACCCGGCCGCTCACCGCGCTCGCCCTGGGCAACCGTCTGACCTCGTACGAGAGCACCGACGGCGTCGTCAAGCTGGCGGGCCGGATCGTCAACCCGCTGGGCCGCATCGCCCCGGACGCGGAGATGAGCGCCGTCCTGGAGTTCGCCGCCCGCCGCAGCGTCGGCGGCAAGACCGCGCACATCCCGGTGTCCTCGCTGCGCCACGCCGGCCGGTTCATCGAGTGGGAGGGCACCGCGGACATCGCCCGCGCCGTGCGCCCGCTCGGCATCATCGACGCCGTCTGGGACGTGCGGGTGATCCTCACGGTCGACGGCAAGCGCCTGCGCACCCGGGTCTCCGTCGGCGGCACCTCGCTCGACAACGCCCGCGCCCTGCGCGTCCGCCCGAAGCTCACCACGCTGGTCTCCGACCGTTTCGTCCCGGAGATCACGAAGAAGGGCAACCTGTCCTACGTCCTGTCCGCCGAGGGCAAGGCGGCCGTGCACACCTCGGCGGTGATCGAGGGCGCCATGCACGGGCGCACCGCGCAGTTCGCGAAGACGAGCCTGCGCCGCCTGCTCAAGGCGAAGAAGGACCTGCACTCGGGCGAGACCAAGCTGCGCGTCTACCACGAGTTCTACAGCAAGCTGCCGATCCGCAAGGGCCTCGTCGTCTTCGAGAGCCACCTCGGCAAGCAGTACAGCGACAGCCCGAAGGCCATCTACGAGGAGATGCGCCGTCAGGGCGTGGCCTTCGAGGCGGTCTGGTCGTACGCGGGCGCCCGGCCGACCGGTTTCCCCGAGGACGCCACGCTGGTCAAGCGCTGGAGCTGGCAGTACCTGCGGGCGCTGGCCCAGGCGGAGTTCTGGATCGACAACCAGGGATTCCCGCTGCGCCTCACCAAGCGCCCCGGCACCACCTACATCCAGACCTGGCACGGCACCGCCCTGAAGCGGATGGGCTTCGACGAGCCCAACACCAAGGCCCGCGGCCTGGCCGCGCAGGAGTCCTTCCAGCGCGCCCTGGACCGGTTCGACCACTTCCTCATCCGCGGTGAGCACGACCGGCGCACCCTCGCGAAGGGCTTCCGGCTCCGCGACGAGGTGCTGCTGCCCGTCGGCTACCCGCGCAACGACGAACTGGTCGCCGCCCGTGACGCCGAGGCCGAGAGCGGCCGGCGCGAGCGCGGCCGGCTCGCGGAGGAGCTGGGCCTCGACCCGGACAAGAAGGTGCTGCTGTACGCGCCGACCTTCCGCGCGGCCCCCGGCGGCAAGGTGCGGGCCTTCCAGCCCCCCTTCGACCTGGAGGAGTTCGCGGAGCGCTTCGGCGACACCCACACGCTGCTCATCAGGACCCACTACCTGAACAGCGTGTCGCTGCCCCCGTCCGTCCAGGGCCGGATCGTCGACGTGTCGCGGCTCCACGACATCACGCCGCTGCTGGCCCTCGCGGACGGTCTGATCACGGACTACTCCTCCGTGATGTTCGACTACGGGCTGCTCGACCGGCCGATGATCTTCTTCACGTACGACTACGACGAGTACGCCAAGGAGAACCGCGGCACCTACTTCGACCTGAAGGAGCGCGCCCCGGGCCCGGTCGTGGCCACGGAGGAGGAACTCTTCGGAGTGATCGCCAACTTCAAGGACGAGGCCGACACCAAGTACGCGGCGGCACGCCAGCGGTTCAACGCAGAGTTCAGCGAGTACGACCGGGGCGACGCGGCCCGTCAGATCGTCGCCAAGTTCTTCACCAGGAGCGGGAAGTGACCAACCAGACCACCGTGTCCGGCGGCCGCGACATCTTCATCGTCTCCAACAGCGTGGACGAGATGGGCGGTGTGACCACCTGGACGCACCAGATGGCCCGGGAGTTCACCGGCCGCGGGCACCGCGTCCACGTCATCGGCATCACCCCCGCCCCCGAGGGCCGGCAGCACGAGTTCCCCGAGCCGCTGCCGTACGAGACGACCACGCTGTACGACGCCCACCCGCCGCAGGTGAAGCCGCTGCGCGGCCTCAAGGGCAAGCTCAACGCGGTCGAGCGGCGGCGCCACGCGGCCCGCGCGGCCGGGATGCGCGAGCGTGCCGACCGGCTGACGGCCCTCTTCGCCGCCGCCCGGCCCGGCGCCGTGGTGATCGTGACCCAGGTGTGGGCGATGGAGTGGGTCTCCCTCGCCGACACCAAGGGCCTCGTCGTCATCGGCATGAGCCACGAGTCGTACGCCGCGAGCGCCGCCTCCTCCCGGCTCGCCCGCGTGAAGCGCTACTACAAGGACGTCGACCGGCTCCTCGTCCTCACTCCCGGGGACGCGGACCAGTGGATCCGGGCCGGCATGGACAACGTCGGCCACATGCCGAACGCCCTGCCGTTCATGCCCGAGAACCCGGTCCCACGCACCGGGAAGATCGTCGCCTCCATCGGACGCCTCTCGCACGAGAAGGGCGTCGACATGCTGCTCGACAGCTGGGCCGAGATCGCCGACCGTCACCCCGACTGGAAGCTGCGGATCTACGGCGCCGGCGACGAGGAGCAGGCGCTGCGCGCCCGGACCACCAGCCTCGGGCTCGACGGGTCCGTGGAGTGGATGGGCCGTACCAACGACGTGCTCGGCGCGCTCTCCGAGGCCTCGGTCTTCGCGCAGGCCTCCCGCGCGGAGGGCTTCCCCATCACCCTCCTGGAGGCGATGGCGGCCGGCGTGCCCTGCGCCGCGTTCGACTGCGCCCCGGGTGTACGCGAGATCATCCGTGACGGCGAGGACGGGCTGCTCGCGCGGCTCGGCAACGCCATGGAGCTCGGCGGGCACATCAGCACGCTGATCTCCGACAAGGAGCTGCGGGACCGGATGGGCGACGCCGCCTTCCGGAACGTGAAGCGGTTCGCGGCGGACGAGATCACCGACCGCTGGGAGGCGCTGTTCGCCTTCCTGGAGCGCTGACGGCGCTCGTCGACGGGGCCGGACGTACGGGAACGGGCCGGGGAGAGGATCTCCCCGGCCCGTTCCCGTGTTCCCGCGCGGGAACCGCGTCGGTCAGACGGTGGCGCCGCGGCGCGCGACCCAGCCGGCCCAGGCCGAGCTGATCATGTCGCGCACGTCGTGGCGGGCCTTCCAGCCCAGCTCCGCCGCGATGCGGTCGGCGGACGCGACCACCCGGGCCGGGTCGCCGGGGCGGCGCGGGGTGACGACGGGCTCGGTCGTGTGGCCGGTGATCTCGTTGATCAGGCCGACCATCTCGGTGACGGAGACGCCCTCGCCGCGGCCGATGTTGACCGTCAGGTCGCGCGGCTCGCCCGCCTCGGCCCATTCCGCCAGCTTGCGCGCGGCGACGAGGTGGGCGTCGGCCAGGTCCTCGACGTGGATGTAGTCGCGGATGCAGGTGCCGTCCGGGGTGTCGTAGTCGTCACCGAAGATCCGCGGGGACTCGCCCGCGTCCAGGCGCTCGAAGACCATCGGGACCAGGTTGAAGACACCCGTGTCGGCCAGCTCGGGGGTGGCCGCGCCGGCCACGTTGAAGTAGCGCAGGCAGGCGGTCGAGATGCCGTGGGCCTTGCCCGCCGCGCGGACCAGCCACTCGCCCGCGAGCTTCGTCTCGCCGTACGGGCTCAGCGGCAGGCAGGGGGTCTCCTCCGTGACGAGGTCCACGTCCGGCATGCCGTAGACGGCGGCCGAGGAGGAGAAGAGGAAGTTGCGCACGCCCGCGGCGGTGACCGCCTCCAGGAGGACGGTGAGGCCGATGACGTTCTCGCGGTAGTAGTGGAGCGGCAGCTCCACGGACTCGCCGACCTGCTTCTTGGCCGCGAGGTGGACGACGCCCGTCACCCCGTGCTCGGCGATCGTCCGGTCCAGGACCTCGCGGTCGAGCGTCGACCCGACCACCAGCGGTACGCCCTCCGGCACGCGCTCCGCGTAGCCCGTGGACAGGTCGTCGAGGACGACGACCCGCTCGCCCGCCTGCGTCATGGCGCGGACCACGTGCGAGCCGATGTACCCGGCGCCGCCGGTGATCAGATAAGTCATAGCGCCCCAAACCCTTTCACTGAGAACTGCGCGAGAGCCGACGGAGCCGGGCCCTGACCGCCCGGAGTCCGTCTCGTGCTCCCGGTGCGAGCCGTACGGCCAGCGACCCGTTGGCCGTGACGTACTGCTGCACCAGGAGTACACCGTACCGGCTGCTCGGAACGACCGAACGACGCTGGGAGCCGTCCGGCAGCCGCAGCGCGGTGGTGAAGGAGGTGCCGTCGGCGCACGTCACGGTGACCCCGAAGTCCCACAGCTGCGTGCCCCGGCGGCCGCGCCGGCGGCCGGTCCTGGCCAGCGCGGTGAGCGGGGCGGGCACCTGGGCGGTCCAGCCGCCCTCCCCCGGGGCCAGGGCGGCCGGCACGGTGCGGGCCGGGCCGCCGCCCTCGCGCGGGAGGAACGACACCTCCGCGGTACGGGGCACGGCCTCGGCGAGCCGCCCGTACAGGTCCCGGATGGTCAGGGCCAGTTCGCCGCCGCCCGTCGTCCGCAGGGTGGCGTCCACGAGGAGCGGCAGTTCGTCCAGGGGCAGGGTGTCCGTGCCGTCCAGCTCCGCCCCGGGCAGGTCCTCGGACCAGACGGCGGCGGTACGGGTCCCCGCGTACGGCGGCAGGAGCCGGGCGGGGCGGGCGGCCAGCCGGGAAAGGCGCAGGAGGTCGCGCGGCTCCCGCGCGGCGAGCAGGAACCGGGCGATCCAGCGGGCGGGCGCGCTCGCGGCGGCGATCTCCGCCTCCGTGAAGTCCGCGAGGTGGTCCCGGGTGAGGTCCCACCACGCGGCGCGGTGGTCCGCGTCCCGCTGCCTCAGGTCGCGGGCGTACATGCGCAGGTCGTGTTCGAGGAACTTGGTGCGGCAGGCGGCGGCGAGACCCGGCTGCCCGGCCTCGGCGAGGGTCTCCACGGCGGCGCGGTGGGCGGCGATCCTCGCCCGCCAGTTGGTGACGCCCTCGCGGTCCAGGGAGATCGACAGGCGGGCGGCGGCCCGGCGCACGTGCCACACGTACACGGTGTCGGGGACGACGGCGACCCGCGGCGCGGCGGCGTACACGCGGGCGGTGAAGAGGAAGTCCTCGTACACGAACCGGCCGTCGGGGAAGCGGATGCCGTGCTCGGCGAGGAAGGCCCGGTCGTAGACCTTGTTGACGCACAGGGTGTCGTGGAGCAGGGGCCGCAGCTCCTCGGCGGTCTCCAGGACGGCGGGCTCCCGGTAGAGCTCCGGCTGCCAGCGGACGTCCCGGCCCTCCGGCAGCTCCCGCCGGACGCAGACGCCGACGGCCACCGGGGTGCGGTGCCGCTCGGCGGCGGCGACCAGCGCCTCGGCGGCGCCGGCGGGCAGGACGTCGTCGCTGTCGAGGAACATGACGTACGGGGCGGTGGCGGCCCGGACGCCGTCGTTGCGGGGGGTGCCGCACCCGCCGCTGTTCTCGGTGCGGTGGATCACCCGTACCTTCGGGTGGCGGGCGGCGAGCTCGTCGAGGACGCGGCCCGTCCCGTCCCCGGAGCGGTCGTCGACCGCGACGACCTCGGCCACGACCGGACCCTGGTCGAGCGCGGACCTGATCGCCTCGGCGACGAGCGCCTCGTCGTCGTAGGCGATGACGACGACGCTCACCTTGCCCGCGGTCGTCTCGGACGCGGTGCTGCCGGCGGTCTGCTCGGACGGGGAAACGCTGCTCACAGCCTGGATCCTACGGGAGCCCCCCACCACCCCCGACGGGGCGGCGGAGGGCTCCGCGGCGCGACCGGGGAGCGGCCCCGGCGTCCCTTCTAGAAGGGGTTGAACTCGTTGAACTCGCGGTCGGCCTCGTCGCGCTCCGCCTGGCGCTCGCGGCGGCGCTGCGCCGCCGGGCGCGGTGCCTCCATGCGGTGGTCCTCGCCGCGGCGGCCGAGCATCTCGGCGCCGGCCGTCATGCTGGGCTCCCAGTCGAAGACGACCGCGTTCTCCTCGGCGCCGATCGCCACACCGTCGCCGGCGCGGGCACCGGCCTTCATCAACGCGTCCTCGACACCGAGGCGGTTGAGCCGGTCGGCCAGGTAGCCGACGGCCTCGTCGTTGTTGAAGTCGGTCTGGCGGACCCAGCGCTCGGGCTTCTCGCCGCGCACCCGGTACACGTCCTCGGTCTCGTCGTACGTGACGGTGAAGCCGGAGTCGTCCACGGCCTTCGGGCGGATGACGATGCGGGTCGCCTCCTCCTTCGGCTTGGCGGCGCGGGCCTCGGCGACGATGCCGGCCAGCGCGAAGGAGAGCTCCTTCAGGCCGGTGCGGGCGACCGCGGAAACCTCGAAGACGCGGTAGCCGCGCTTCTCCAGGTCGGGGCGGATCATGTCCGCGAGGTCCTTGCCGTCCGGGATGTCGATCTTGTTGAGGACGACGATCCGGGGCCGGTTCTCCAGGCCGCCGTACTGCCGCAGCTCCTCCTCGATCACATCGAGGTCGGTCACCGGGTCGCGGTCGGACTCCAGGGTCGCCGTGTCCAGGACGTGGACGAGGACCGAGCAGCGCTCGACGTGGCGGAGGAACTCCAGGCCGAGGCCGCGGCCCTGGCTGGCGCCCGGGATGAGGCCCGGCACGTCGGCGATGGTGTAGACGGTCGAGCCGGCGGTGACGACGCCCAGGTTCGGGACGAGGGTGGTGAAGGGGTAGTCCGCGATCTTCGGCTTGGCGGCCGACAGGACGGAGATGAGCGAGGACTTGCCGGCGCTCGGGTAGCCGACGAGGGCGACGTCGGCGACGGTCTTGAGCTCCAGGACGATGTCCCGCGCCTCGCCGGGCTCGCCGAGGAGCGCGAAGCCGGGGGCCTTGCGGCGCGCGGAGGACAGCGCCGCGTTGCCGAGGCCGCCGCGGCCGCCCTGGCCCGCGACGAAGGTGGTGCCCTGTCCGACCAGGTCCGCGAGGACGTTGCCCTGCTTGTCGAGGACGACGGTGCCGTCGGGCACGGTCAGGACCAGGTCCTGGCCGTCCTTGCCGGAGCGGTTGTCGCCGGCGCCGGGCTGGCCGTTGGTGGCCTTGCGGTGCGGCGAGTGGTGGTACTCGAGGAGGGTGGTGACCGACTGGTCGACGACCAGGATCACGTCACCGCCGCGACCGCCGTTGCCGCCGTCGGGCCCGCCGAGCGGCTTGAACTTCTCGCGATGGACGGAGGCGCAGCCGTGGCCTCCGTTACCCGCGGCGACGTGCAGCTCGACGCGGTCCACGAAGGTGGTCATGTTCTGTGCCTCCAGATGCGTAAAACGGGGGGAATGTCTCTCTAGTAACACGCGAAAGGCGGACCCGCTTCCCGTGAGGGAAGTGAGGTCCGCCTCCGCAAAGATCCGATCAGGCGACCGGAACGATGTTCACGACCTTGCGGCCACGGTGGGTGCCGAACTGCACCGAACCGGCCTGCAGGGCGAACAGCGTGTCGTCGCCGCCACGGCCGACGCCCGCGCCCGGGTGGAAGTGGGTGCCGCGCTGGCGGACCAGGATCTCACCCGCGTTGACGACCTGACCGCCGAAGCGCTTCACGCCGAGCCGCTGGGCGTTGGAGTCGCGACCGTTCCGGGTGGACGATGCGCCCTTCTTGTGTGCCATTGCTCAGTCCCTCTTTACTTCGCGGCCGTCGGGATCGCGGTGACCTTGATCGCCGTGTACTGCTGACGGTGACCCTGGCGACGGCGGTAGCCGGTCTTGTTCTTGTAGCGCAGGATGTCGATCTTGGCGCCCTTGTGGTGGTCCACGACCTCGGCCTGGACCTTGATGCCGGCCAGGACCCACGGGTCGCTGGTCACGGCCTCGCCGTCGACAACGAGCAGGGTCGAGAGCTCGACCGTGTCGCCAACCTTGGCAGTGGAAATCTTGTCAACCTCAACGATGTCGCCGACAGCAACCTTGTGCTGGCGACCACCGCTGCGCACGATGGCGTACACGCGGATCTCTCTCTCACTCGCGATGGAACCTCTGACGCCAGCCGCCCACACGGTCCCCGAGGGGTCCGTGGTGATCCGGGATCGGACGAGCGGCCTCTCCCGACGAGCGGGAGGGAGGTGCTCAGAGGTGCGGCGCACCTTCAGACACGCCGACGACCTAGGGTACGGGCGGCTGACGCGGGGGGTCAAATTCGCCCGACCGGGTGCGGACCGCCCCGTGCTGGGGCGGTCCGCGCCGGTGGAACGGACCGGATCAGTCCTGGGCCGGAGCCGGGGACTTGTCCGCCGCCTTCTTGGCGGTGGTCTTCTTGGCGGTGGTCTTCTTCGCCGCCGTCTTCTTGGCCGTCGTCTTCTTCGCGGCGGCCTTCTTGGCCGGGGCCGCCTTCTTCGCCGTCTTGCGGGCCGTCTTCCGGGCCGCCGGGGCGGCCTCGGACTCCGGCTCGGCCTGCGGCTCCGCGGCGGGGGTCTCCGGCGCGTCCTGGGCGGTGGCCGCGGGCAGGACGACCACGGCCGCCTCCTCGGCGCCCGAGGGCGAACCGGCCGGGGCGGTGGCCTTGCGGACCACCCGTCGGCGGGTGCGCGGCGCGGCGGCGGGGGCCTCCTCGGCGGCCGGCTCGGGCGCCGGGGCGGGCTCGGGCGCCGCGACCGGCTCCGGGGCCGACTCCACGACGACCTCGGCCTCCGCCACGGGGGTGGTGGAGACGACCGGCGCGGACACCTTGCGGGTGGCGCGGCGGCGGGTACGCGGCGCGGGCGCGGCGTTCTCCTCCGCGGCGGGCTCCGGCCGCTCGGCCGGGGCCGGCTCCGGGGCGGTCTCGGCGACCGGCTCGGGCTCCGGGGTCACGGGCGCGGTGTCGGCCACGTCCTCGACCAGCTCCACGGCGTCGGTCTCGGCGACCGGCGTCGAGGCGACCGGGGCGGTGGCGCGCCGGGAGGCGCGGCGCCGGCCACGGCCGCGCGAGGCGGCGGCCTCGGCCTCCGCGACGCTGCTGTACAGCTCCTCGTCGGGGCGGAAGGGCTCCTCCACGGCCACCGGGGCGGCGATCTCCGCCGCGACCTCGGCCTCGGTCTCCACCTCGGCCTCGTCGGCCGGGGTCTCGACGGCCTCGTGCTCGTGGACGTGCTCGGCGCCGCCGCGGCCGCGCTTCTTCGCGCGCTTGCCGCCGCCACCGCCGCCGGAGGTGGTCGGCTGCTCCATGTGCACGATGACACCGCGGCCGTTGCAGTGGACGCAGGTCTCGGAGAAGGACTCCAGGAGGCCCTGACCGACCCGCTTGCGGGTCATCTGCACCAGGCCGAGCGAGGTGACCTCGGCCACCTGGTGCTTGGTCCGGTCGCGGCCCAGGCACTCCAGCAGGCGGCGCAGCACCAGGTCGCGGTTGGACTCCAGGACCATGTCGATGAAGTCGATCACGACGATGCCGCCGAGGTCGCGCAGCCGCAGCTGGCGCACGATCTCCTCGGCCGCCTCCAGGTTGTTCCTGGTGACGGTCTCCTCCAGGTTGCCGCCCTGGCCGGTGAACTTGCCGGTGTTGACGTCGACCACGACCATCGCCTCGGTCTTGTCGATCACCAGCGAGCCGCCGGACGGCAGCCAGACCTTGCGGTCCAGCGCCTTCATCAGCTGTTCGTCGATCCGGTACGTGGCGAAGACGTCGACCTCGCTCGTCCACCTGGACAGGCGGTCGACCAGGTCGGGCGCGACGTGGGAGACGTACCCGTGGATGGTCTGCCAGGCCTCGTCACCGCTGACGATGACCTTGGAGAAGTCCTCGTTGAAGATGTCGCGGACGACCCGGACGGTCATGTCCGGCTCGCCGTAGAGCAGCGTCGGGGCGTTGCCGCTCTGCGCCTTCTTCCGGATGTCCTCCCACTGGGCCTGCAGACGCTCGACGTCACGGCGCAGCTCGTCCTCGCTCGCGCCCTCGGCGGCGGTGCGCACGATGACGCCCGCGTCCTCGGGGACGATCTTCTTGAGGATGGTCTTCAGACGGGCCCGCTCGGTGTCCGGGAGCTTGCGGCTGATGCCGGTCATCGAGCCCTCGGGCACGTACACGAGGTAGCGGCCCGGGAGGGAGACCTGGCTGGTCAGTCGGGCGCCCTTGTGGCCGATGGGGTCCTTCGTCACCTGGACGAGGACCGACTGGCCGGACTTGAGGGCGGTCTCGATGCGGCGCGGCCCGTTGGCCATGCCGAGCGCCTCGAAGTTGACCTCACCGGCGTACAGGACGGCGTTGCGGCCCTTGCCGATGTCGACGAAGGCGGCCTCCATCGACGGCAGCACGTTCTGGACCTTGCCCAGGTAGACGTTGCCGACGTAGGAGGTGGCCTGCTCCTTGTTGACGTAGTGCTCGACGAGGACGTTGTCCTCCAGGACGCCGATCTGGGTGCGCTCGCCGTTCTGGCGGACGACCATCACGCGCTCGACGGCCTCGCGGCGGGCGAGGAACTCGGCCTCGGTGATGATCGGCACGCGGCGGCGGCCCTGCTCGCGGCCCTCCCGGCGGCGCTGCTTCTTCGCCTCCAGACGGGTCGAGCCCTTGATGGACTGGACCTCGTCCACGCCGGTGCCGGGCTCGGCCTTCTCGCGGGCCGGGCGCGGCTCGCGGACCTTGACGACCGTACGGACGCCGTCCTCCTCGGCGGCCTCCGCCTCGGCGGCGGCGTCACCGCTGCGCCGGCGGCGGCGACGGCGACGGCGGGAGCTGCTGGAGCCGCCGCCGTTCAGGCCGTCGTGCTCCTCGTGCTCGTCCTCGCCCTCGGCGGCTTCCTCGCCCTCGTCCTCGGCGTGGTACTCCTCCGACTCCTCGGACTCCTCCGTCTCGGCGAGCTCGCCGCGGCGACGGCGGCGGCCACCGCGACGGCGGCGGCGGGACGGGCGGTCCTCGTACTCGTCGGTCTCCTCGGCCTCCTCGGCCGCCTGTGCCTCTTCGGCGGCCTCGGCGGACTCGACCTCGGGCTCGTCGGCGACGGTGGCCGGGACGGGCTCGACGGCGACGGGCTCACCGCGGCGGCGACGGCGGCGGCGCGAGCCGGACTCGGCGCGCTCGGCGGTCTCCACGGCCTCGGGCGCCGGGGCGGTCTCCTCGAACTCCTCCAGCTCCTCGTCGTCCTCCACGGCCTCGGCGGCGGCGATGGCGGCCGCCGTCTCCGGGGTCTGGAACATCGGCTCGGTGAAGACCGGGGGCTGGAAGACGGGGACGGCGGGGCGGGCGGCGCGGCGCGGCCGGCCGGTCTCCTCGGCCGCCGTGGCGGGCTCGGCGGCGAACTGCGGCGAGGTGGCGCGGCGGCGGCCGCGGCCACGGGTGGCGGCGGTCTCGGCGGCGGTGACCTCGGCCTCGTCGGCGGCGATCTGTGCGACGGTGTCACCGGGCAGCGACTCGCCGGAGGTGGGCTCCTCGGCGGCGGGCGCCGGGGAGGTCACGGGGGCGGTCGCCTTGCGGGTGGCACGGCGGCGGGTGCGCGGCGCGGGCTCGGCCTCCGGGGCGTCGACGGGCGCGGCCTCGGCGGCCGGCGTCTCTGCGGACGGCGCGGCGGCGACCTGGGTGACGGGCTCCTCGGCGGCCGCGGCGGCGGTCGGCGAGGTGACGGGCGCGGTGGCCTTGCGGGTGGCGCGGCGGCGGGTACGCGGGGCCGGGGCCTCGGCGGGCTCGGCGGCGGGCGCGGCCTCGGCGGCCGGCTCCTCCACCGGGGCGGCCTCGGCGGCGACCGGCTCGTCCGCGGGCGCCGGGGAGGTCACCGGAGCGGTGGCCTTGCGCGTCGCGCGGCGGCGGGTACGCGGGGCCGGGGCCTCGGCGGGCTCGGCGGCGGGCGCGGGCTCGGCGGCCGGCTCCTCCACCGGGGCGGCCTCGGCGGCGACCGGCTCGTCCGCGGGCGCCGGGGAGGTCACCGGAGCGGTGGCCTTACGGGTGGCACGGCGGCGGGTACGCGGGGCCGGGGCCTCGGCGGGCTCGGCGGCGGGCGCGGTCTCCGCGACCGGCGCGGCGGGCTCCGGGGTCTCGACGGCCTCGGTGGCACCGGCGGTCACCGGCGGGCCGGCCGGGCGGGAGGCGGCGCGGCGCCTGCGGCGCGGCGGCAGCTTGTCCCCGGGGGCGTTGTCGTTGTTGTTCTCGTCGTGTTCGAGCATGCGGGCGGTTCTCCCGTCACGCTCCCGGGCGCCGCGTCGGATTCCGGTCCGGCGGCACGGTCACGCCTGGGGCGCGGTGCCGCCGTCCGGGGCGCGGGCGCCGCACGGGAGCTGTATGTCTGGCTCGCCGGTTCCGTACGCCCGATGCGTACGGCCTGGCGAAAGTCTTCTGGTCAGTGCGCTGCCCGACCCAGGTGGCTCCCGAGTACGAGGGCGGCGCTACGACGACCGCTCCCTACGCGGTGCCCGCACTCGGCGCCGTCGCTGAAGCGGTCGCGGCGGCCGTGGGTGGAGCGGCCGTGACTGCCTCGCGGTCGGGCGCGAGCGGGTCGGTCACCGTGCCGGACTCCTCGTCGAAGGGGCCCTGCGCCAGCCTGGTCACCGCTGCGGGGACCGGCGGCGCCAGGTCGGCCACAGCTCGGAGACCGGACAGGACGTCGTCGGGTCGTACGGCGGGTGTCTCGTGCCGAACAACCAGCCGCAGTATCGCACAGGCACTGTCCAGCGGCCTATCACCGTGGGAATCGGCCTGGGGACGCGCTGCGACGAGTTCGGCGACGGCGGAACGGGCGTCGAAGGTGCGGATGCCGTTCTTGGTCTTGCGCTGGACCTCCACGGCCTCGGCCGCGTTGAACGCGGCCACGGCCTTCTCGGCCTCCTCGACGGTGACACCGTCGAGCCGCAGCTCCCACACGGAGGCGGTGAGCCGGTCGGCGAGGCCGGAGGTGCGGGCCTCGACGGCGTCGGTGATGTCGAGCCCGTCCGGCAGGGACTCGTCCAGCAGGGCCCGGAGGGTCTCGGGGTCGCGCCGCTCGGTGAGGGCGATCTCCAGGTACTCGGCCTCGGAGCCGGTGCCCGTCGGCGCGGCGTTGGCGTACGACACCTTGGGGTGCGGGGTGAAGCCGGCCGAGTACGCCATGGGCACCTCGGCGCGGCGCAGGGCGCGCTCGAAGGCGCGCTGGAAGTCACGGTGGCTGGTGAACCGGAGGCGGCCGCGCTTGGTGTAGCGCAGACGAATGCGCTGCACCGCCGGTGCGGGCGGCGGGCCTTCGGGCTGTCGCTTGCCCAGTGGTTCTTCTCCTCGGTGCGGGGCGGGCGCGGGTGGCGCACCGCCCGGAAGCTCATGGGGCGGCCCCTGGGGGGCCTGCCCGGATCACCCCCGCGTCTGCGGGGAGATCTCGGGGGCGGGCACCGCGCCGGGGACATTCCTTGTACTACCCAGAGTACGCGCCTTGGCCACCTCCGGTTCCCCGGCCTCCGGCACCCGGGTGCCGCCCACCAGCGCCCGCCAGGCGTCCGCACGGGCTCGGCGCACCGTGATCCGCGCGGCGGCCAGGGTTCCCCGGACGGCGCGCCCCGCCTCCACAGCCGCCTTCCGCGCGGGGGTCCACAGGGAGTCACGGACCCAGTGGCCGACGGGTGTGCACACGCTCCGGTAGAACCAGGCGGCGGGCCGGCCGACGAGGGTCCGGGCGAGGAGGGCGAGGGCCCGGCCGACAGCGCGCGAGACGAACCCCGCCACGCGCCAGCCGACGACGAACGCCGCCCCGATCTCCCGCGCCACGGGCAGGAGCACGCGCCGCCCGAGCCAACCGAACGGCAGGACGACGGCGTACCGCCACAGCAGCCCGAGCGGCAGCGCGATCCCGTACCGCGCGGCCGGCACGACCACGTACCGCCACAGCCAGGAGAGCGGCAGCACGATGCCGTACCGCACGAGGGGCACGAGCGCGTACCGCCAGAGCCCCACCCAGGGCCACACGAACAGCGCCCGCAGCAGCCACCCGCCGCCGAGCGCGAGCCCGCGGCCCAGTCGTGAGAAGAACCACGCGAGGCCCTGGCCCAACGGGGTGAGCACCGCGCGGTACAGCCAGGCGGCCGGTGCCCGCACCAGCACCTCCGCCAGGCGCACGAGGCCGTGGCCGAGCGGTGTCAGGACGGCCCGGTACAGCCAGGCGGACGGCACGGCGATCCCGTACCGCAGCACCGGCGCGAGGACGTACCGCCACAGCGCGACCCACGGCCACACGAACAGCGCCCGTCCGAGCCACGCCCCCGCGGCGGCGAGTCCCCGCCCCAGCGGCCGCAGCACGGACCGGCCGACGAACCGCCCACCGGCGGCGAGGACGTCCCACACCATCCGCACCGGCACGACGAGCACCAGCACGACGATCCTCACCGGAATCCTGACGACCGCCGTCAGGCATCCCTCCGGGGCGGGCGGGGGCGCGGGCTTCTCCATGCTCATGCCGCACATGACGCGACGGCCCGCCCCAGGGTTCTCACCTGGGACGGGCCGTCACCGGAGCGTTACGAGGGGCCTTCCGGCCGGGCTACTTGACCACGGTCAGCGGCAGGAGCTTCTTGCCGGTCGGGCCGACCTGGATCTCGGTCTGCATGGCCGGGCACACGCCGCAGTCGAAGCACGGCGTCCAGCGGCAGTCCTCGACCTCGGTCTCGTCGAGGGCGTCCTGCCAGTCCTCCCAGAGCCAGTCCTTGTCGAGACCGGAGTCCAGGTGGTCCCAGGGCAGGACCTCCTCGTAGGTGCGCTCGCGGGTGGTGTACCAGGCCACGTCCACGCCGAACTCGGGGAGGGTCTTCTCCGCGCACTCCATCCAGCGGTCGTACGAGAAGTGCTCGCGCCAGCCGTCGAAACGGCCGCCGTCCTCGTAGACCGCGCGGATGACGGCGCCGACTCGGCGGTCACCGCGGGAGAGGAGGCCCTCGACGATGCCGGGCTTGCCGTCGTGGTAGCGGAAGCCGATCGAGCGGCCGTACTTCTTGTCGCCGCGGATCTTGTCGCGGAGCTTCGCCAGGCGCTCGTCGGTCTCCTCGGCGGAGAGCTGCGGGGCCCACTGGAAGGGGGTGTGCGGCTTGGGGACGAAGCCGCCGATGGAGACGGTGCAGCGGATGTCGTTCTGGCCGGAGACCTTGCGGCCCTCGGCGATCACGTTCATCGCCATGTCGGCGATCTGGAGGACGTCCTCGTCGGTCTCCGTGGGCAGGCCGCACATGAAGTACAGCTTCACCTGGCGCCAGCCGTTGCCGTACGCGGTGGAGACGGTCCGGATCAGGTCCTCCTCCGAGACCATCTTGTTGATGACCTTGCGCATGCGCTCGGAGCCGCCCTCGGGGGCGAAGGTGAGCCCGGAGCGGCGGCCGTTGCGGGTCAGCTCGTTGGCCAGGTCGACGTTGAAGGCGTCGACGCGGGTGGACGGGAGGGACAGACCGATCTTGTCCTCCTCGTACCGATCGGCCAGGCCCTTGGCGATGTCGCCGATCTCGGAGTGGTCCGCGGAGGAGAGCGACAGCAGCCCGACCTCCTCGAAGCCGGTGGCCTTGAGGCCCTTCTCCACCATCTCGCCGATGCCGGTGATGCTTCGCTCCCGCACGGGGCGCGTGATCATGCCGGCCTGGCAGAAGCGGCAGCCGCGGGTGCAGCCGCGGAAGATCTCGACGGACATGCGCTCGTGGACGGTCTCCGCGAGCGGGACGAGGGGCTGCTTGGGGTACGGCCACTCGTCGAGGTCCATGACGGTGTGCTTGGACACGCGCCACGGCACGCCGGAGCGGTTGGGCACGACGCGGCCGATGCGACCGTCCGGCAGGTACTCGACGTCGTAGAACGCCGGGATGTAGACCGAGCCGGTCTTCGCGAGGCGGAGGAGGACCTCCTCGCGGCCACCGGGCCGGCCCTCGGCCTTCCACCGGCGGATGATCTCGGTCATGTCGAGGACGGCCTGCTCGCCGTCGCCGATGATCGCCGCGTCGATGAAGTCCGCGATCGGCTCGGGGTTGAAGGCGGCGTGGCCGCCGGCGAGCACGATGGGGTGGTCGACGGTGCGGTCCTTCGACTCCAGCGGGATGCCCGCCAGGTCGAGGGCGGTGAGCATGTTGGTGTACCCGAGCTCGGTCGAGAACGACAGACCGAACACGTCGAAGGCACCGACGGGCCGGTGGCTGTCGACGGTGAACTGCGGCACGCCGTGCTCGCGCATCAGCGCCTCGAGGTCGGGCCACACGCTGTACGTGCGCTCCGCGAGGACGCCCTCACGCTCGTTCAGTACCTCGTAGAGGATCATGACGCCCTGATTGGGCAGGCCGACCTCGTACGCGTCCGGGTACATCAGAGCCCAGCGGACGTCGGCGGACTCCCACGGCTTGACCGTGGAGTTCAGCTCTCCACCGACGTACTGAATCGGCTTCTGCACGTGCGGGAGCAGAGCTTCGAGCTGCGGGAAGACAGACTCGGCAGCAGACATCTCGAACCTTCGTGAGCTGGCAGGGGGGCGACTCTCAAGCGTACCCCGGTGCTCAGCGGCTCAGTGCCGCCCGCAGCCCGGGGCGGGAGGCGCGGGACCACAGCTCCGGCAGCTCCCCCGCCAGGTTCTCCGCCGTCGCCGCCTCGCGGCCGTACAGAACGCCCCAGGTGAAGGCGGACTCGCCGGCCGCGTGGGCCTGGATGGCGAGTTCCCGCAGGGCCTCGCGGGTGACGACGCTGTCCTGGTGGTCACCGAGGCGGGTCTGGAGGGCCTTGACGCGCTTGGCGAACCGCCGGGCGGGTTTGCCGAGGGCGGGGCGGGCGGCGTCGGCGGCGTACCGGGCGCGTTTGGCGGCCTTGCGGGCCTCGTGGAGGGCGCGGTCGCGCCGCTCACCGGGGTCGAGGGCGAGGGCGCGTTCGACCCGGGCGGCGAGGCGGTCGTGGTCCTTGCGGACGGCACCGGCGAGGACCTCGCGGGCGTCGCGGGAGGCGGCCTTGCGCAGGGGCGGGTCGGCGAGGAGCCGGTCGAGGGCGGCGAGGAGGGCGAGGTGGCGGTCGGAGTCGAGGGCGGCGAGGACGGTGCGGCGGGCGGACGCCTCCCGTGCGGTGCGCCAGATCCGCAGGCGCCCCTGGACGGGGCCGAGGAGGAGGGGGCCGGGGACGGCGTCGACACGGGTGCGGAGGCGTTCGGCGAGGACTTCCGTGTCGCGGGCGACGCCGAGTTCGCCGGCGAGCCACTTCAGCTCGCGCCCGATCGGGTCGGTGACCTCCCGGTCGAGGACCTTGCGGTACGTCTTGAAGGCGCTGCGCAGGCGCCGGCAGGCGACCCGCATCGTGTGGACGGCGTCGGGCCGGTCGCGCCGGACGGCGGGGTCGAGGGTGACGATCGCCCGGACCTGTTCGCGTACGTAGGCGAGGACTGCGGCTCCGGCGGTGCCGGGTGCTCCGGGCGGGGCGGTGAGGACGGGGGTGGGGCGGGCGCCGGTGTCGGCCAGGGCGCGGGCGAGCTTGGAGGGGGAGGTCGCGGGGTGGATGCCCGCCTTGAGGAGGCATTTTCCGACGGCGTCGAGGAAGGCCTCCCCGTCGGCACTGGCCTTCCCGGCCCTGTCGCTCTCGGCTCCGCCCGGCGCGCTCCCGGCCGTCTTGCCGCCGAAGGGGTCGTCGTCCGCGAGTTCGACCTCGATCTCGGTCCAGGCGGCCCGCTTTCCCTTCGCTCCCCGGTCCTTGCGCTCGGCGCGGACGGTGTCCACGGAGACCTCCGCGAGGAGCGTGCCGTCGTCGCCGAGGAGGTGACGGACGTCGCGGGAGGAGCGGAGGCGGACCACGGGGACGACCTCGGTGTCGCGGACGCGGGAGCGCAGGAGCGCGGCGAGGTCCGGTGGGAGCGTGTCCGAGAGCGGGGCCCGGATCTCGTCGCGTACGCCGGGGGCGACGGGGAACTTCAGGTGCCAGCCGGCGTCCCGGCCGCCGGTGCGGCGGCGCAGGGTGAGCCCGTCGGCGGCGAGGCGCAGGTCGGGGGTGTCGTAGTAGACGGCGTCGAGTTCCATGACGCCTTCGTCGGTGACCCGGGCGACCCCGGGGACGCGGGTCAGGTCGGGCAGGGTGGTGGTGTCGTCGGCTTCGTACTTCCGCTCGGTCTCGCGCTTCGTCTCGGCCATGTCTTTGAATCTAGCCCCGCTCGCGCGATCCAGTCGTGGTCCCGCGATCCGGTCGCCGTCGCCGGCCGTTCGCGGGACCACGGCCCCGGTGGGGGCTCAGGCCGTCATGGGGCGCTGGACCCGGATCGACTGGAGCAGTCCGATCGCTATCCACACCGCGAACATGGACGAACCGCCGTACGAGACGAAGGGCAGCGGCAGGCCGGCGACCGGCATGATGCCGAGGGTCATGCCGATGTTCTCGAAGGACTGGAAGGCGAACCAGGCGATGATGCCGGCCGCGACGACCGTGCCGTAGAGCTCGGTGGTCTCGCGGGCGATGCGGCAGGCGCGCCAGAGGACGACGCCGAGCAGCACGAGGATGAACCCGGCGCCGATGAAGCCGAGCTCCTCGCCGGCGACGGTGAAGATGAAGTCGGTCTGCTGTTCGGGGACGAACTGGCCGGTGGTCTGGTGACCCTTGAACAGGCCGGCGCCGTAGAGGCCGCCGGAGCCGATGGCGATGCGGGCCTGGTTGGTGTTGTAGCCGACGCCGGCCGGGTCGAGTTCGGGGTTGGCGAAGGCGGCGAACCGGTTGATCTGGTACTCGTCCAGCATCCCGAGGGCGGTGACGAGGACGGCGCCGCCGACGCCGGCGCCGATGAGCCCGAGGACCCACCGGTTGGAGGCGCCGGAGGCGAGGAGCACGCCGAGCACGATGACGGCCATGACCATGACCGAGCCGAGGTCCGGCATCAGCATGACGATGCCCATGGGGAGGGCGGCCAGGACCAGCGACTTGGCGACGGTCATGTGGTCCGGGTGGAGCTGGTCGCCGGCGTCGACCTTGGAGGCGAGCAGCACCGCCATGACCAGAATGATCGTGATCTTCACGAACTCGCTGGGCTGGAGGGAGAAGCCGCCGCCGATGACGATCCACGCGTGGGCGCCGTTGATGGTCGCGCCGAGCGGGGTGAGGACGGCGAGGATCAGCAGGATCGACACGCCGTAGAGGATCGGAACGGCCCCGCGCAGGGTGCGGTGGCCGAGCCAGACCGTGCCGACCATCAGGGCGAGCCCGATGCCGGTGTTGAGGAGGTGCCGGAAGAGGAAGTAGTACGGATCGCCGTTGTTGAGCTCGGTACGGCCGCGGGTGGCGGACCAGACGAGCAGGGCCCCCAGGAGCGACAGGGCGAGGCTGGAGAGCAGCATCGGCCAGTCGAGCCGGCGCAGGACGGAGTCGCGGGCGGTGAGCTTCGCGACCGGCCCGCGGTCGGGGGCGTAGCGGGAGACGGAGAAGCCGGTACGGGTCGTCATCGGGTCAGTCCCTCCAGACGGGGGGCGGGCCCGCGAGCGGCGGCGTCGCCCCGCCCGCCTCGGGATCGACCTTCTGCGCCTCGGGGTCGTAGGGCTTGACGGCGGGGGCGTCGATCGTGCCGTCGGGGTTGATCTTCGGCAGGGCCTTCTGCGGCTTCGGCAGCAGGGCGCGCTTCAGGTCCTGGTTGCCGGCGTCGTCGAGGCCGTACATGGCGTCGTAGATGTTGCGTACGGCGGGGCCGGAGGCGCCGGAGCCGGTGCCGCCCTGGGAGATCGTCATGACGATGGTGAAGTCGTCGGTGTAGGTGGCCAGCCAGGAGGTGGTCTGCTTGCCGTAGACCTGGGCGGTGCCGGTCTTGGCGCGCATCGGGATCTTGTCCTGGGGCCAGCCGCCGAAGCGCCAGGCGGCGGTGCCGCCCGGTTCGACGACGGAGCGCAGACCCTTGTCGAGGTCGCGGACGGTCTCGGGGCCGACGGGCAGCTTGCCGTGCGGGGTCGGCTTGATCTCCCGGACGCGCTTGCCGTCGGGGCTGACGACGGCCTTGCCGACGGTGGGGTTGTAGAGCGTGCCGCCGTTGCTGATGGCGGCATAGGCGGTGGCCATCTGGATGGGGGTGACGAGGACGTCACCCTGGCCGATGGCGAAGTTGATGCTGTCGTACGCCTTCAGCTGGTTGCCTTCGAGGCAGCTCTCGTAGGCGATCTGCTCGACGTAGCTGCCGCCCTTCTTGCCCTGCTTGCACCAGACGTCCTTGTTGGCCTCCCAGAAGCTCTGCTTCCACTGGCGGTCGGGGATGCGGCCGGTGACCTCGTTGGGCAGGTCGATGCCGGTCTCCGCGCCGAGGCCGAAGTCGCGGGCGGTCCGGTAGAACCAGTCGTGGGCGTCCTTCTTGGGCTTGAGCCCGCCGTCGCGCTGCCACTCCTGGTGGCCGAGGGCGTAGAAGACGGTGTTGCAGGAGAACTTGAGGGCCTCTCCGAGGGTGATGGGGCCGTGGCCCTTGGACTCGAAGTTGGCGAAGCTGCGGCCGCCGAGGCTGTAGGAGCTGCTGCAGTTGTACCGGTCGTTGAAGCCGTGTCCGGCGCGGACGGCGGCGCTCGCGGACACCACCTTGAAGATGGAGCCCGCGGGGGCCTGGCCCTGGATCGCCCGGTTGAGGAGCGGGTAGTTCGACTTCTTGCTGGTGAGGGCGGCGTAGTCGGAGGCGGAGATGCCGCCGACCCAGGCGTTGGGGTCGTAGTCGGGCTGGGAGGCCATGGCGACGACCCGGCCGGTCTTCGTCTCCATGACGACGACGGCGCCGGCGTCGGCCTCGTACTTCCGGCCGGTGATCTTGTCGGTCTCCTGGCGGACGGCCTTCATGGCCTGGGCGAGCTCGTACTCGGCGACGGCCTGGACGCGGGCGTCGATGCTGGTGACGAGGGTGGAGCCGGCGATGCCGGGGTCGGACTTGGTCTGGCCCATGACGCGGCCGAGGTTGTCGACCTCGTAGCGGGTGACGCCGGCCTTGCCGCGCAGCTCCTTGTCGTACGTGCGCTCGATGCCGGAGCGGCCGACCTGGTCGGAGCGGAGGAACGGCGAGTCGGTGTCCTTGGCCTTCTCGATCTCCTGGTCGGTGACGGGCGAGAGGTAGCCGAGGACCTGGGCGGTGCGGGCCTTGCCGGGCGCCGGGTAGCGGCGTACGGCGGTGGGTTCGGCGGTGATGCCGGGGAAGTCCTCGGAGGCCTCGCGGATGGTCAGCGCCTGCTGGGTGGTGGCCTCGTCGGTGACCGGGATCGGCTGGTAGGGCGAACCGTTCCAGCAGGGCTTGGGCGTCTTGGAGTCGCAGAGCCGGATCTTGTTGATGACGTCCTCGGGCTTCATCTCGAGCACGCCGGCGAGCCGGGTGAGGACGGCCTTGCCCTTGTCCTTCATCTTCATCAGCTCGGTGCGCGAGGCGGAGACGACGAGGCGGGTCTCGTTGTCGGCGAGCGGGACCCCGCGGGCGTCGAGGATGGACCCGCGGACGGCGGGCTGGACGACCTGCTGGACGTGGTTGTTCTTGGCCTCGTCCGTGTACTCCTTGCCGTTGCGGATCTGGAGGTACCAGAGCCGTCCCCCCAGGGTGAGGAGCAGCGAGAAGACGAGGACCTGGATGACGACGAGCCGGATCCGGACCCGGGGGGTCCGTCCGGTCTCGGGGATGTTGCTCATGCTGCCGGTGCCCCCTCGGTCACAGTCGCTTGACTCCCTTGATGCGCCCGGCCCGTGAGGCGCGGCTCCTGGCGGCCTTCACGCGCAGTCCGCCGCGCTGGGTGCCGATCCGCAGGCCGGTGCCGGAGGAGAGCCAGCCGGAGGAGACGTCGGCCCCGTTGGAGCCGCTGGTGTCGGCGAGCGGATCGTTGTCGACGCGGCGGGCCAGGGCCATGATCAGCGGCACCGTGAAGGGTGCCAGGAGCAGGTCGTAGACGGCCGCGGTGAAGAGGAGGGAGCCGAGGCCGACGTGACGGGCGGCGGTGTCGCCGACGAGGGCGCCGACGCCCGCGTAGAGCAGGGTGGAGCCGACGGCGGCGGCGACGACCACGGCCATGGGGACGGCGGCGGAGGTGAGCCGGCCGTTCTCGGGCTTGGCGAGGCCGACGAGGTAGCCGATGACGCAGAGCACGAGGGCGTAGCGGCCTGCGGCGTGGTCGGCGGGCGGGGCGAAGTCGGCGAGCAGTCCGGCGCTGAAGCCGACGAGGGCGCCGCTGACGTGCCCGTACACGAGGGCCAGGGCGACGACCGTGAGGAGGACGAGGTCGGGTACGGCTCCGGGGAGCTGGAGGCGGGCGAGGACGGAGACCTGGACGACGAGGGCGACCGCGATCAGGGCCGCGGAGAGGAAGATGCGGTTGAACTTCACGGTGTCGCGTCCCCCTCGTCCTGCTGCGCCTGCTGGTCCTGGCCCGCGTTCTGGTTCGCGTTCCCGTCGGCGTTCTGATTCTGGTTCAGGTTCTGGCCCTGCTCGTTCCGGCCGGCCTGGTTCTGGTTCTGCTGGTTCTGGCCGGCCTGGTTCTGGCCCTCGTTCACGGCGTTCGCCGGTGGCTTCGGCGTGACGGTCACGGTGACCGTCGGCGCCGGCTTCGGCTTCGGCGGCAGGACGGCGTCGCGCGGGTTGGAGCGGGGTGCCTGGACGACCACGCCGACGATGTCGAGCTTGCTGAAGCCGACGTACGGACGGACGTAGACGTTACGGGTCAGGCCGCCGCCCGACGGGTCGACGCGCAGGACCTCGCCGACGGGCACGCCGGGCACGAACGGCTTGTCGCCCTGCGAGCCGAAGGTGACGAGCCGGTCGCCCGGCTTCACCTTCGCCTTGCCGTTGAGGAGCTGGACGAGGAGCGGCCGGTCGCCCTGGCCGGTGGCGAAGCCGAGCTCGTCGGTCTTCTCCATCCGGGTGCCGACGGTGAAGTCGGGGTCGTTGGCAAGCAGGACCGTGGAGGTGGAGGGGCCGACGGTGGTGACGCGGCCGACGAGACCGGCGCCGTTGAGCACCGTCATGTCCCGCTGGATGCCGTCCCGGGCGCCCACGTCGATGGTGATCGTCCAGGAGAAGCCCTGGGCCGACCCTATGGCGATGACCTGGGCTCCCTTGATCCCGTACTGGCCGGCGCCGGCCGTCTTCAGGAGGGTGTCGAGCTCGCGCAGGCGGCTGCGGTTGCGGTCGTCGCTGCCGAGCTTCGCCTTGAGTTCGGCGTTCTCCTTCTCCAGGGCGGCGATCCGGGTGTGCCGCTCCCCGGAGTCGCGCACCGCGCCTATGGCGTTGCCGACCGGGTCGACGGCCGCCGCGACGCCGTTCTCGACCGGTCCGAAGACCGCGGCGGCGGCCCGCCGGGCGCCGTCGACCGGCGACTCCTGGCCGCCGCGGATGTCCACCGTGATCAATGCGAACGCGATGGCGATCAGCAGCACCAGGAGCAGCCGGCTCTCTCGTGTGTCCCTCACGTGCGGCGGCCGTGCCTTTCCTCGTGGTTCGGTGTGCAGATGTGCGGTGGTGCGGGTGGTGCGCTCGTACGGTGCCGGGCGCCCTGCGCCGTACGGGTGCGTACGGCGCGGGGCCGGGCGTCAGCGGCGCGGCTGGGCGTCCAGGACCTGCTGGAGGGCCTCGAACTCCTCGACGCACTTGCCGGAGCCGAGGGCGACCGAGTCCAGCGGGTCCTCCGCGATGTGGATCGGCATGCCCGTCTCGCGGCGCAGACGCTCGTCGAGGCCGCGCAGCAGGGCGCCGCCACCCGTGAGAACGATGCCGCGGTCCATGACGTCACCGGACAGCTCCGGCGGGCACTTGTCGAGCGTGGTCTTCACGGCGTCCACGATCGCGTTGACCGGCTCCTCGATGGCCTTGCGCACCTCGGCGGCCGAGATGACCACGGTCTTCGGCAGGCCGGAGACCAGGTCGCGGCCGCGGATCTCGGTGTGCTCGTCCTGTTCGAGGTCGTAGGCCGAACCGATGGTGATCTTGATCTGTTCGGCGGTCCGCTCACCGAGGAGGAGCGAGTACTCCTTCTTGATGTGCTGGATGATCGCGTTGTCCAGCTCGTCGCCGGCCACCCGGATGGACTGTGCCGTGACGATTCCTCCGAGGGAGATGACCGCGACCTCGGTCGTGCCGCCGCCGATGTCGACGACCATGTTGCCGGTCGCCTCGTGGACGGGGAGGCCCGAGCCGATGGCCGCCGCCATGGGCTCCTCGATGATGTGGACCTGGCGGGCGCCGGCCTGGGTCGAGGCCTCGATGACGGCGCGGCGCTCCACGCCGGTGATGCCCGAGGGCACGCAGACGACGACCCGGGGGCGGGCCAGGTAGCGGCGCTTGTGGATCTTGAGAATGAAGTAGCGGAGCATCCGCTCGGTGATCTCGAAGTCGGCGATCACGCCGTCCTTGAGCGGGCGGACGGCGACGATGTTGCCGGGGGTGCGCCCGATCATTTTCTTCGCCTCGGAACCGACCGCGAGAATGCCGCCGGTGTTGGTGTTGATCGCGACGACGGACGGCTCGTTCAGAACGATGCCTCGACCCCTGACGTACACCAGCGTGTTGGCGGTCCCGAGGTCGACAGCCATGTCACGGCCGATGAACGACATTGAGCTCCCCTTGTTTCCCATGGCTGAGGGTGGTGCGGCGTGGAGTTTTCCATCGTAGTGCCGCTCACGCGGATACCGCGCGGTGGTCCACCTGCTGTATAGGTGACGGTAGGACGCGGCGATCCGTTCCCGGGATGAACGTTCATATGCCTGGGGGCGACCGAAATTCCTTCGGTCGCCCCACGTTTGGCTGCTGTTCGGCTGACGCCGGCTCAACTCGGGATCAGACCAGACCCGGGAAGAAGATCTTCAGCTCGCGCTGCGCCGACTCCTCCGAGTCGGAGGCGTGGATGAGGTTCTCCCGGACGATGGTGCCGTAGTCGCCACGGATGGAGCCGGGGGCGGCGGCGATCGGGTCGGTCGGGCCGGCCAGCTGGCGGACGCCCTCGATGACCCGCTCGCCCTCGACGACGAGCGCGACGACGGGACCGGAGGACATGAAGCCCATCAGCGGCTCGTAGAACGGCTTGCCCTTGTGCTCGCCGTAGTGCTGCTCCAGCGTCTCCTGGTCCAGCTCGCGCAGCTCCAGGGCCGCGATGGTCCAGCCGGCCTTGCGCTCGATACGGCCGATGATCTCGCCGATCAGGCCACGGCGGACGGCGTCGGGCTTGAGCAGGACGAGCGTGCGCTGGCTCACGGGGGAACTCCTTCGGGAAAAGCGGTGTGCGGGTGGTCCGAGGCTACAGGGGCCTCACCCCGGTCGATTACGCAGCGTCAGGCCCTGCGGAGCCCTCGGCGGCCGCCTGGGACGCGGCCCAGCGGGCCTTGACCTCGTCCACCTTCCGGCCGTAGTGCACCGAGCACCACCACAGGGCGGCGAAGCCGGCCCCCAGGAAGAACATGACGGGGACGAAGAAGCCGCTGAGGATCAGACCGATCTGCAGGGCCCAGCCGAGCTGCACCCCACCGGGCCGGGTGATCATCCCGCACAGCAGCACCGACAGGACCATGGCGACGCCGCAGACGGTCCAGACCGTGGAGACCTCCAGGGAGGCGTCCTTCATCGCGACGAGACCGGCGAAACCGATCACGAAGAACTCGCCGATGAGCGTCGAGGAACAGAGCGTACGCATCGGGGTCAGCCCCTCTTGAGCAGCAGCCGGGCGTCCCCGACCGTGAAGATCGAACCGGTCACCAGGACACCGGCGCCCCCGAACTCGGCCTCCTCCTCGGCGAGCGTGATCGCCGCCTCCAGGGCGTCGGGCAGCCGCGGCTCCACGACCACCCGGTCCTCGCCGAAGACCTCGACGGCGATCGCGGCCAGCGCGTCGACGTCGGTGGCCCGCGGGTTGGAGTTGGCCGTGATCACGACCTCCGCGAAGATCGGCTCGAAGGCCTCCAGGAGCCCGCGGGCGTCCTTGTCGGCGCTGGTCGAGACCACGCCGATGAGCCGGGAGAAGCCGAAGGACTCCGAGATGCCCTCGGCCGTCGCCCGCGCCCCGTGCGGGTTGTGGGCGGCGTCCAGGACGACCGTCGGGGAGGAGCGGACGACCTCCAGGCGGCCCGGCGAGGCCACCTGGGCGAAGGCCCGCCGGACGGTGTCCACGTCCAGGGTCCGGGCGTGCTGCGCGCCGATGCCGAAGAAGGCCTCGACCGCCGCGAGCGCCACCGCCGCGTTGTGCGCCTGGTGGGCCCCGTACAGCGGCAGGAAGATGTCGCCGTACTCGCCGCCGAGGCCGCGCAGGGTGAGGAGCTGGCCGCCGACCGCGACCTCGCGGGAGACCACGCCGAACTCCATGCCCTCACGGGCCACCGTGGCGTCGGCGTCGACCGCCTTCTTCAGCAGGACCTGCGCCGCGTCCACCGGCTGCTGGGCGAGGATCACCGTCGCGCCCGGCTTGATGATCCCGGACTTCTCCCCGGCGATCTCGGCGGTCGTCCCGCCGAGCCGGTCGGTGTGGTCCAGGTCGATCGGGGTGACCACGGCGACCGAGCCGTCGATCACGTTCGTCGCGTCCCAGGTGCCGCCCATGCCGACCTCGACGACCGCCGCGTCGACCGGGGCGTCCGCGAAGGCCGCGTACGCCATCCCGGTGAGGACCTCGAAGAAGGAGAGCCGGTACTCCTCGCGGGCGTCGACCATCTCCACGTACGGCTTGACGTCCTGGTACGTCTCGATGAAACGCTCCGCCGAGATGGGCGCGCCGTCCAGGCTGATCCGCTCGGTGATGCTCTGCACGTGCGGCGAGGTGTACCGCCCGGTGCGCAGTTCGAAGGCGCCGAGCAGCACCTCGATCATGCGGGCCGTCGACGTCTTGCCGTTGGTGCCCGTGATGTGGATCGACGGGTACGCGCGCTGCGGCTCGCCCAGCACGTCCATCAGGGCCGCGATCCGGGTGACCGACGGCTCCAGCTTGGTCTCGCCCCAGCGGGTGGACAGCTCGGTCTCGACCTCGCGCAGCGCCCGGTCCACCTCCGGGTCCTCCGGGCGGCTCGGCACGGGGTCGCCCTGCGGGGGCCCGGCCTGGGCACGCAGGGTGCGGCTCCCGGCCTCGATCACCGCCAGGTCGGGGTCACGGTCGGTCTCGGCGTCGACGATCTCGTCGAAGGCTTCGGGCTGGGCGTCTTCCGACGCGTCCATCGGCTCGCGGGGCTCACTCACGCCCCCAGTCTACGGAGGGGGGCCGACAGCACCGTGGACCCACCCCTTTCGGGACTTTCGGACCACGGCGGGCGAGACCGCGCTCCCCGGTCAGCGGTCCAGGCCCGACGGCAGCAGCGCCGTGACCACGTAGGCGCCGTCCTCGCGGCGGGCCCGGAGCGTGCCGCCCATGCTGGCGACCCGCTCCTCCATCGAGAACAGGCCCGTGCCGGCCGAGACGGGCGCCCGCTCCGGCGGGTTCCTCGGCAGCGGGTTGCGCACCTCGACGCGCAGCCGGGGGCCGTCGACCGCGACGGTGACGGTCACGGGGAGGCCGGGCGCGTGCTTGGCCGCGTTCGTCAGGCACTCCCGCACCACCCGGTGGACGGCCGTCTGCCGCAGCGGAGACAGGGCCTTCGCCGCCTCCGTGATCCGGACGTCCACGGGGCTGCCCATCCGCTCGCTCTCCCGGGCCAGCTCGGCGAGCCCCTCCAGGCCGGGGGTGGTCCCGTCGCCACGCCGCACGATGGTCTCGTTGAGCATGTGGTGGGCGCGCCTGGCCGTGTCGGCGAGCTCTTCGAAGTCCTTCCGGTGCGCCTCTCCCCTGGCCCGTACGGCGAGGACCTCGGCCCGGACCGCGAGGACGGTCAGCTCGCGGCCGACCAGGTCGTGGACGTCCCGGCCGACGGAGATCCGCTCCTCCTGCACGGCCTGCCGGGCGGCGGCCTCCCGGCGCTGCGCCTCCAGGGCGCGCACCAGGTCCTGGCGGTACGCGGCGATGCCGACGCCGGCCGCGAGGACACCGATCGGCACGACCAGGCTCAGGAAGTCGCTCAGGGTGGCGCCGTGCCGGGCCGGCCACCCGGGCAGGTGGAAGTAGGCGTAGGCGGTGCCGACGTAGAGCAGGGTGGCGAGCACGGCGGCCCGGCGGCCCCGGAAGCGGCCGAGGGAGTACAGGGCGAACTGGACCATGGTCAGCTCGTGCAGCCAGCCCATCAGGCCGAGCGCCACGAGCAGCGGCACCCAGGGCGCCCTGCGCCGCAGGGCCAGGGTGGCGGCGCCGGCCGCGAGGACCAGGCTCGCGGTGACGCCGGTGAGGGAATTGTCGGCCCGGGCGAGCCCGGGCACGTCCAGGAGCATCAGGCCGAAGGCGCTGCACGCGGCGACGACGTCCATGGCCCGGGGCTGCCCCGCCCACCGGTCCACGCGGCGGCGCAGCGCGCGGAGGGCGGGGATGCGGTCCATGCCGTCCATCATCCAGGGTCCTTCGGCCCGGCCCGGCGGACTTTCGTCACAAGTCGTGTGAGGTCACCCACTCCGGTACAAACGGGAGGGGCCCGGAACCGATTCCGGTCCCGGGCCCCTCCCGTCGGCGTCCGGCGCCGCTACGCCTGCGGCAGCCGCTCCAGCTGCGCCTGGAGGCGGGCGATGTCCTCCTCCGCCTTGGCGAGGCGGGTGCGGATCTTGTCGACCACGTTGTCCGGGGCCTTGGCGAGGAAGGCCTCGTTGCCGAGCTTGCCCTCGGCCTGGGCCTTCTCCTTCTCGGCGGCGGCCAGGTCCTTCGCGAGGCGCTTGCGCTCCGCGGCCACGTCGATCGTGCCCGACAGGTCGAGGGAGACCGTGGCCCCGGCGACCGGCAGGGAGGCGGTGGCGGAGAAGCCCTCCCCCTCCGGCTGGAGCCGCAGCAGCTGCCGGATGGCGGCCTCGTGCGGGGCGAGCGCGGTGCCGTCGAGCTCGAGGCGGGCGGGGACCTTCTGGCCGGGCTGGAGGCCCTGGTCGGCGCGGAAGCGGCGGACCTCCGTGACGACCTGCTGCAGGTTCACGATCTCGGCCTCGGCCGCCTCGTCGCGGAAGCCCGAGTCCTGCGGCCAGTCCGCGATGACGACGGACTCACGACCGGTGAGCGTGGTCCACAGGGCCTCGGTGACGAACGGGACGATCGGGTGCAGCAGACGCAGCATGACGTCGAGGACCTCGCCGAGGACCCGGCCGGAGACCTTGGCCTGCTCGCCGCCGGCGAAGAACGTCGTCTTCGACAGCTCGACGTACCAGTCGAAGACCTCGTCCCACGCGAAGTGGTAGAGGGCGTCGCTGAGCTTGGCGAACTGGTAGTCCTCGTAGTACGCGTCGACCTGGGCGACCGTCTTGTTGAGACGGGACAGGATCCACCGGTCGGTCGCGGACAGCTGCTCGACCGGGGGCAGGTCCCCCTCGATCGTGGCGCCGTTCATGAGCGCGAAGCGGGTCGCGTTCCAGATCTTGTTGGCGAAGTTGCGGGAGGCCTTGACCCAGTCCTCGCCGATGGGCACGTCGACGCCCGGGTTGGCGCCACCGGCCAGGGTGAAACGGACGGCGTCGGAGCCGTACTCGTCCATCCAGTCCAGCGGGTTGACCACGTTGCCGAAGGACTTCGACATCTTCTTGCCGTTCTGGTCACGGACCATGCCGTGCAGGGCGATGGTGTGGAACGGCGGGGTGCCGTCCATCGCGTACAGACCGAACATCATCATCCGGGCGACCCAGAAGAAGAGGATGTCGTAGCCGGTGACGAGGACGGAGTTCGGGTAGAACTTCGCGAGGCTCTCGGTCCGCTCGGGCCAGCCCAGCGTGGAGAAGGGCCACAGGCCCGAGGAGAACCAGGTGTCGAGGACGTCGGAGTCCTGCTTCCAGCCCTCGGCCTCGGTGCCGGGCGGCTGCTCGTCGGGTCCGACGCAGACGACCTCGCCGTTCGGGCCGTACCAGACCGGGATGCGGTGGCCCCACCACAGCTGGCGCGAGATGCACCAGTCGTGCAGGTTGTCGACCCAGTCGAAGTACCGCTTCTCCATCTCCTGCGGGTGGATCTTGACCTTGCCGTCGCGGACCGCGTCACCGGCGGCCTTGGCGAGCGGGCCGACCTTGACCCACCACTGCATCGACAGGCGCGGCTCGATGGTGGTCTTGCAGCGCGAGCAGTGGCCGACGGAGTGGACGTACGGCCGCTTCTCGGCCACGATCCGGCCCTCGGCGCGCAGGGCGGCGACGATGGCGGAGCGGGCCTCCAGGCGGTCCAGGCCCTCGAAGGGGCCGTGGGCGGTGATGACCGCGCGCTCGTCCATGACGGCGATCGACGGCAGGTCGTGGCGCTGGCCGATCTCGAAGTCGTTCGGGTCGTGGGCCGGGGTCACCTTGACGGCACCGGTGCCGAACTCGGGGTCGACGTGCTCGTCGGCGACGACCGGGATGCGGCGGCCGGTCAGCGGCAGCTCGATCTCGGTGCCGATGAGGTGCTTGTAGCGCTCGTCGTCGGGGTGGACGGCGACGGCGGTGTCACCGAGCATCGTCTCGGCGCGGGTGGTGGCGACGACGATCTCCGCGTCCCCGGAGCCGTACCGGATGGAGACGAGCTCGCCGTCGTCGTCCTGGTACTCGACCTCGATGTCCGAGATCGCGGTGAGGCAGCGCGGGCACCAGTTGATGATGCGCTCGGCGCGGTAGATCAGCTCGTCGTCGTAGAGCTTCTTGAAGATGGTCTGGACGGCCTGCGAGAGGCCTTCGTCCATGGTGAAGCGCTCACGCGACCAGGCGACACCGTCGCCGAGCCGGCGCATCTGGCCGGAGATCTGGCCACCGGACTCGGCCTTCCACTGCCAGACGCGCTCGACGAAGGCCTCGCGGCCGAGGTCGTGGCGGGACTTGCCCTCCTTGGCGAGTTCGCGCTCGACGACGTTCTGCGTGGCGATGCCGGCGTGGTCCATGCCGGGCTGCCACAGCGTCTCGTAGCCCTGCATGCGCTTGCGGCGGGTCAGGGCGTCGATCAGCGTGTGCTCGAAGGCGTGGCCCAGGTGCAGGGAACCGGTGACGTTGGGCGGCGGGATGACGATGGTGTAGGGCGGCTTGTCACTCTTCTCGTCCGCCTCGAAGTACCCGCGCTCCACCCAGCGCTCGTACAGCGCCCCCTCTACCTCGGCCGGCGCGTACTGGGTCGGCAGTTCGGTGGTGGGCGCTGTGTGCTGCTGAGTGTTCTCGGTCACGGGCCCAGTTTAGGGGTGCGGTGCCGGTGCCCCGAAACTCGATTGTTCGGTAACGGTGTGGGGCCCCGGCTCCCTCCCGGCGGCCGGCTTCCGCGAGGATGTCCGCTACGCATAAACATCCTGTGAGGGGAACCTGTCGATGAGCTTCAACCAGCCGGGGCCGTACGGCCAGCAGCCGCAGCAGCCCGGTCCTTACGGCCAGCCCGGCCCGTACGGCCAGCAGCCGCAGCAGCCGGGGCCCTACGGTCAGCCCCCGCAGGCGCCGCAGCCCGGTTACGGCTACCCGCAGCAGGCCCCGCAGGGCGTCCCCCCGCAGCAGCCGTACGGCGGCGGCTACCAGCAGCCGGGCCAGTACCCCCAGCAGCCCCCCTACGGCGCCCCCCAGCACCCCGGCGCCTTCCCCCCGCCCCCGCCGGCCCCGAAGAAGTCGAAGACGGGCCTCGTCATAGGCGCGGTCGCGGTGGTCGCGGCGCTGGGCGTGGGGGCGTACTTCCTGTTCGGCGCCACCGGCGGGAACGGGGCGGTGGCCGACGACACGAAGGGCTTCAAGATCACCCCGGCGGCGGCGGTGGGTGAGTACAAGAAGCAGGAATCCAAGGGGTCCTCCGCCGAGATGTCCGCCGACGACAAGGCCTCGGCCGAGCAGTACCTGGGGATCAAGAACCCGCAGAAGGCCTCCGCCTCGTACGGCAACAGCACGCCCGCCAGCGGACAGCTCCCCACGGGCAACGTGCTGACCCTGAACGGGATGTGGGGCGAGATCTCCGACCCCGAGAAGGCGATCGACGGCTACTTCCAGAAGATGAAGGAAGGCAGCGGCGACGACGACGAGATGAAGGCCGAGCTGGTGGGCAGCCCGACCGAGGTGACGCCCAGCGGCTTCTCGGGCGCCCTCATGAAGTGCCAGAACGCGAAGCTCACGCCCAAGGCGTCGTCCTCCGGCCTGGCGGCCAAGTCGTTCGAGGTCCCGATCTGTGTCTGGGCCGACTACAGCACGATCGCCGGCGTGAACCTGATCAGCATGACGCAGATCACGGGGGCGGGGCAGCCCGTCCCGCAGGCGGAGGTCGCGGACCTCGCGGCGAAGCTGTACAGCACCTCGCGGTCCAAGGTCTGACCGGCCCGCCGGGTCTGACGGCACGGCAGAGGGGGTCCCGCCTTCCGGCGGGACCCCCTCGCGTCGTCCGGTGCGACCGTCAGGCCGACTTCTCGTGCCTGCCGTCGTTCTTCACGATCCGCGGCACCAGCGTCGGGTTGACGTTGTTCCGCACCACGTCCGCCGTGATGACCACGCGGGCCACGTCCTTGCGGGACGGGACCTCGTACATCACCGACTGGAGGACCTCCTCCATGATGGCGCGCAGGCCGCGCGCGCCCGTGCCGCGGAGGATGGCCTGGTCGGCGATGGCCTCCAGGGCGGGGCGGTCGAAGTCCAGCTCCACGCCGTCGAGTTCGAAGAGGCGCTGGTACTGCTTGACCAGCGCGTTGCGGGGCTCGACGAGGATCTTGAGGAGGGCCTCGCGGTCGAGGTTGTGGACCGAGGTGATGACCGGGAGGCGGCCGATGAACTCGGGGATCATCCCGAACTTCACCAGGTCCTCCGGCATGACCTCCTGGAACTGGTCGCTCGCCTCGATCTCGCGCTTGGAGCGGATGGTCGCCCCGAAGCCGATGCCCTTCGCGCCGGCGCGGGACTCGATGATCTTCTCCAGGCCGGCGAAGGCACCGCCCACGATGAACAGGACGTTCGTCGTGTCGATCTGGATGAACTCCTGGTGCGGGTGCTTCCGGCCGCCCTGCGGCGGGACGGAGGCGGTGGTGCCCTCCAGGATCTTCAGCAGGGCCTGCTGCACGCCCTCACCGGAGACGTCACGCGTGATCGACGGGTTTTCGCTCTTACGGGCGACCTTGTCGATCTCGTCGATGTAGATGATCCCGGTCTCGGCCTTCTTGACGTCGTAGTCGGCCGCCTGGATCAGCTTGAGCAGGATGTTCTCGACGTCCTCGCCGACGTAGCCGGCCTCCGTCAGCGCCGTCGCGTCGGCGATGGCGAACGGGACGTTCAGCATCCGGGCCAGGGTCTGCGCGAGCAGCGTCTTGCCGGAGCCGGTGGGGCCGAGCAGCAGAATGTTGGACTTCGCCAGCTCGATGGCGTCGTCACGGCCCTGCGCGCCGCCGTTCTCGCCGGCCTGGACGCGCTTGTAGTGGTTGTACACCGCGACCGAGAGGGCCTTCTTCGCGGGCTCCTGCCCGACGACGTAGCCCTCGAGGAACTCGTAGATCTCGCGGGGCTTGGGGAGTTCCTCCCACCGCACCTCGCTCGTCTCGGCGAGTTCTTCCTCGATGATCTCGTTGCAGAGGTCGATGCACTCGTCGCAGATGTACACACCGGGTCCTGCGATGAGCTTCTTCACCTGCTTCTGGCTCTTTCCGCAGAACGAGCACTTGAGCAGGTCGCCGCCATCACCGATGCGTGCCACGAGGTGCTTCCCCTATCGCCTGGGAGCGCTTGGTTCAGCGACTCCTGGTGCCTCATATTCGACGGTACCTTGCCGGGCCCCCCGTTCGGGCCCCCCTTGGCACGGTTCACATGGTCGCGATTCGGCCACGTGCGCCGATGCGGGCCGTGCGGACCGTGCTCCAGGGAACGTCGAGCGTCAGGCTGCCGAGGCGGCCGTGCTCTTGCGGGTCGAGACGATCTGGTCGACGAGACCGTAGGCGAGGGCGTCCTCGGCCGTCAGGATCTTGTCGCGCTCGATGTCGTCGCGGATCTTCTCGATCGGGGTCGAGGAGTGCTTGGCCAGCATCTCTTCGAGCTGGCTGCGCATCCGCAGGATCTCGTTGGCCGCGATCTCCAGGTCGGAGAGCTGCTCACGGCCGGTGCCGCCCGAGGGCTGGTGGATGAGCACGCGGGCGTTCGGCAGGGCCATCCGCTTGCCGGGGGTGCCGGCGGCGAGCAGCACGGCCGCGGCGGAGGCCGCCTGGCCCATGCAGACCGTCTGGATGTCGGGCTTCACGAACTGCATCGTGTCGTAGATGGCCGTCAGCGCGGTGAAGGAGCCACCGGGGCTGTTGATGTAGATCGAGATGTCACGGTCCGGGTCCATCGACTCCAGGCACAGCAGCTGCGCCATGACGTCGTTGGCGGAGGCGTCGTCGATCTGCACGCCGAGGAAGATCACGCGCTCCTCGAACAGCTTCGCGTAGGGGTCGTACTCGCGGACGCCCTGCGAGGTGCGCTCGACGAAGCGCGGGACGACGTAGCGGTTGTCCATCGGAGCGCCGGTGTAGAGGCCGCTCGCGGAGAGGTTGTTCTGCATCTGGGTGTTCACCGTCCTGGTGGCGTTCGGTGGGCTGGGGCTGTTGAGCGGGCGGGCGGGACTCAGGCGCCCGTACCGCCACCGCCCGGAACGCCCGAAGCGGCGGAGATGATCTCGTCGATGAGGCCGTACTCCTTGGCCTCGTCCGCCGTGAACCAGCGGTCGCGGTCACCGTCGCGGATGATCGCCTCGACGGTCTGGCCGGAGTGGCGCGCGGTGATCTCGGCCATGCGCCTCTTGGTGCGCAGGAGGTACTCGGCCTGGATCTTGATGTCCGAGGCGGTACCGCCGATGCCGGCGGAGCCCTGGTGCATCAGGATGTCGGTGTTCGGCAGGGCGAAGCGCTTGCCGGCCGTACCGCCGGTGAGCAGGAACTGGCCCATGGAGGCCGCCATGCCCATACCGATGGTCACCACGTCGTTCGGGATGTACTGCATGGTGTCGTAGATCGCCATGCCGGCCGTCACCGAGCCGCCGGGGCTGTTGATGTAGAGGTAGATGTCCTTCTCCGGGTCGGCGGCCAGGAGCAGCATCTGCGCGGTGATCTTGTTGGCGATCTCGTCGTCGACCTGCTGGCCGAGGAAGATGATGCGCTCGCCGAGCAGCCGGTTGTAGACATGGTCGCCGAGGCCGCCACCGATGGACGGCTCACCCGCGGCGTAAGGCTTCAGATTCGTCACGTATCCACCTGCTCGTCTCCGACGGCCCCGGGCCGTCTCAGCGTCTCGTTCTGAGGGCAGTGCCCCCGTATTCATGGACCCTAACGCGCAGGTAGGACAACGCCATCCCGGTTCCCGAACTGTTCGCTGGGAGCGCAAGGTAGTTGGGGGTGCGCGAGGGGTCCCGGGACGTCCACGGGCCCGGCCGCACTCATGTGCGTCCGGGCCCGTGGCAGGGAGTTCGGCGGGCGGCGCTGGGCCGTCCGGTGCGCCTTACTTCTCCTCGGAGACCTCGGCCTCGCCGGCGGCGGCCTCGGTGGTCTCGGTCTCGTCCTCGTCGTCGGAGAGGTCCACGACCTCGCCGTTGGTGTCGACGACCTTGGCGGCCTCGACGACGACCGCGAGGGCCTTGCCGCGGGCGACCTCGCCGACGAGCATCGGCACCTGGCCGCCCTGGGCCACGGCCTGGGCGAACTGGTCGGGGCTCATGCCGGAGGAGGCGGCACGGCGGAACAGGTGCTCGGTGAGCTCCTCGCGGGAGACGTCGAGCTTCTCCTTGTTGACGAGCTCATCGAGGATGAACTGCGTCTTGATGCCCTTCTCCGCCTGCTCCTTGGTCTCGGCCAGGAACTCCTCCTCGGTCTTGCCCTGGATCTCCAGGTACTTCTCGAAGGTGAGGCCCATCTGGCCGAGCTGGTGGTGCTCCAGGTTGTGCTTGCGGGTGTTGATCTCGTCCTCGAGAAGCTTCTCGGGCATCGGGACCTCGACCAGCTTGAGGAGCTCGTCCAGGACGCGCTCCTGGGCCTGGGTGGCCTGGTCGAACTGCTTCATGTTCTCGAGGCGCTTGCGGCTGTCCGCCTTGAGCTCCTCGAGGGTGTCGAACTCGGACGCCATCTGCGCGAAGTCGTCGTCGAGCTCGGGGAGCTCACGGGCGGCGACGGCGGTGACCTTGACGGTGACCTCGGCGTCCTTGCCCTCGGCGGAGCCGCCCTTCAGCTGCGAGGTGAAGGTGGCCTCGCCGCCGGCCTCCAGGCCCTTGACGGCCTCGTCGATGCCGTCGAGCAGCTCGCCGGAACCGATGGTGTACGAGACGCCCTCGGCGACACCGTCGGGCAGGACCTCGCCGTCGACCTTGGCCTCGAGGTCGATGGTGACGACGTCGCCGTCCTGGGCGGCGCGCTCGACCGGGGAGGTCGAGGCGAAGCGCTCGCGGAGCTGCTCCACGGACTTCTCGACGTCCTCGTCGGTGACCTCGACGGCGTCGACGGTGACCTCGATGCCGGAGTAGTCCGGGATCTCGAGGGCCGGGCGGACGTCCACCTCGGCGGTGAAGGCCAGCAGCTCGCCGTCCTTCAGCTCGGTGATGTCGACCTCGGGCTGGCCCAGCGGGTTGACCTCGGCCTCGTTCACGGCCTCGCTGTAGAACTTCGGAAGCGCGTCGTTGACGGCCTCCTCCAGCACGGCGCCCCGGCCGAAGCGCTGGTCGATCACGCGAGCCGGGATCTTGCCCTTGCGGAAGCCCTTGACCGTGACCTGCTGGTTGATCTTCTTGTACGCCGCGTCGAGGCTGTCCTTGAGCTCCTCGAAGGGCACCTCGACAGTGAGCCGAACCCGGGTCGGGTTCAGGGTCTCCACGGCGCTCTTCACGGTTCGGTCTCCTTGTGGCTGATTCCTGGATGCTGCCGGCGCCGCACGGGGCGGTTCCGGCCGATCGGCCCGGTCAGAGAGACACACGGGCACGCAGCTTGCATAGTAACCGCAAGCGGGAGGGCCCCCACAACGTGATCAAGAAGGTGTGCGCCGAGCGGCGTGATCGTCATGGTCGGGGTGGCGGGATTTGAACCCACGGCCTTCCGCTCCCAAAGCGGACGCGCTACCAAGCTGCGCCACACCCCGTCGGTGCGACACGTAGGGTACATGCACGGGGACGCTGCGGCGCCCCCTCTTTTACGAGGTGTGCGCGCACCGCCCCGGACCGGCTACCATGCTGTCCGTGCCGCGGTCGGACGACGACCGGCGGCGCATCCCTGTGCGGGCGTAGCTCAATGGTAGAGCCCTAGTCTTCCAAACTAGCTACGCGGGTTCGATTCCCGTCGCCCGCTCCACGGTCCCACGGCCCGGACGCTTCCGCGTTCCGGGCCGTGGGCGTTTTCCGGTCCGGCGGTGTCCGAGGTGCGGTTCCGCCACCGCGGGCGTCGCCGGGACGGTGAGACGCATCCGAGCGGCGGATCCCGGTCGGGGCGGACGGCTCGGCGACGACGACCTTCGTCATCGGGGTGGTCGACCTGGTGACGGCCGGCCGGTTCGGGCGGCTCGCCGTGCGGGTGGTCGGGAGCGGCGGGGTGCCGGGCGGTGCGGTGGCCGTCGGTGGCGTGCCGGCGGGTCTGCGGCTCTTCTGGTCCCGGGAACGGGCGCGGGCCCCGCCGGGATCGGTGGGGCCCGCTTCCGTGCGGTGGGTCAGAACTTTATGGAGCCGATGGTCGACGTGATCGAGTCCAGGAAGCGCTGGATGTCGTCGGCCATGCCCGTGGAGGCGAGGAAGAAGCCGAAGAGGACGGCGACGACGGCCGGGCCGCCCTTGAGGTTTCCGCCGCGGATCAACACCACCAGAATGACTGCCAACAGCAGCACCACGGACAGCGAAATGGCCACACTGATCACACCCTCGGTCGGTTCCGCCTTGTCCACCGGGGGGTACGTGTCCGAATACACCCCCCGTTGTTCCCATGGTGCCACCAACCTGCTTGCCCTCACCGGACGGTGACGAACCCTCGCGAACGGGAGGAGGACGCAGGGCGGACGCGCGGGGCACGGGAGGGGTACGGAGGGCAAAGAAGATAGAGAGAAATCACACAGGCGTACAACCCTGCTCGAATTGCCCCGGTTCGAGGGGTTCTCTCCCCGCCATGCCACCCCTTTCGGGGTGATGTGTCCGGACAAAAGCCCCCGGCACCTCATGGTTTCGGGACAGAGGGTGCACAACTAACGTCACCGCAATGTCGTTCACCGCTCAGAGTGGCCCCGGCGCCACGGTCTCGCCGTCATCCGCGACGGCCCCCCTCCCCGAGGCGCGCGCCCCCCGCCCCTCCGTGCGCGACCCGTACTTCGACAACGCGAAGTACCTGGCCATCCTGCTCGTGGCCGTCGGCCACATCCTGCCCGTGGTGCTCGCGGGCAGCCAGGCCACCCGCACCCTGTACATGTGGATATACGTGTTCCACATGCCGGTGTTCGTCCTCATATCGGGCTACCTGTCGCGGAGTTACACGGGCCGGCCCGACCAGCTCAAGCGCCTGCTGACCGGTGTCGCCCTGCCGTACGTGGTCTTCGAGACCGCGTACACGCTGCTGATGCGGTGGGGCACCGAGCCGAACCGGCCGTTCAGCCTGCTCCACCCCTCGTACCTGATGTGGTTCCTGCTGGCGCTGTTCTTCTGGCGCGTGACGGCGCCCTTCTGGTCGGTGGTCCGCTGGCCGGTGGCGATCTCCGTCGGCATCGCGGCCCTCGCCGTCGTCACCCCCGGTCTCGGCGGCGCCTTCGACCTGCCCCGGGTCCTGCAGTTCCTGCCGTTCTTCGTGATCGGCCTGCGCATGAAGGCGGAGCACTTCCACATGCTGCGCCGGACGCCGGTCCGGGTGGCGTCCGTGGTGGTGCTCGCCGTGACGCTGATCGTCACCTACCGCGTCACCGACCGCGTCCCGCTGAACTGGATCTACCGGTCGCGCAGCGTGCAGGAGATGAACATGGAGGTGCTGCCGGGCCTGTTCTGGGCCGGTGTCCTCTTCCTGCTGACCCTGCTCCTGACGGCCGCCTTCCTGTCGCTCGTGCCGGGCAGCAACCGCTGGTTCACCGTCCTCGGCGCGGGCACCATCTGCGGCTACCTGCTGCACGGCTTCCCGATCCGTACCGGCCTCTACACCGGCTTCTACGACAAGCTCGACTGGCTGCAGACCCCGGCGGGCCGGGTGGGCATCACGGTGGCGATGCTCGCGGTGATGACGCTGCTGTGCACCCCGGTCGTACGGAAGATCATGAAGCCGGTCACGGAACCGGACATGGCGTGGGCGTTCAGGCGCGACGGGAAAGCAGGAGCAGAGCCCGGTCGTCGTTGACGTCCTTGGCGACGGCCTCGATGAGGTGCCAGGCGACGCCCTGGAAGCCCTCGGTGACGCAGCGGTCCGCCTCCCCGGTGAGGCGGTCGATGCCCTCGGCGATGTCCCGGTCGGAGGCCTCGACCAGCCCGTCGGTGAACAGCATGAGGACGTCGCCGGGGCGCAGGGAGCCCTTGACCGGATGGAACTCGGCCCCGTCGTACACGCCGAGGAGGGGGCCTTCCGCGGCCTTCTCCTCCCAGCGCCCGGTGCCGGCGTGGAGCTGGAGCGCGGGCAGGTGGCCGGCGGAGAACAGCTCGTAGTCGCCGGAGTCGAGGTCGAGGACGAGGTGGATGGAGGTGGCGAAGCCCTCGTCCCAGTTCTGCCGCAGCAGGTAACCGTTGGCCGCGGGCAGGAAGCCGTGCGGCGGCAGTGAGCCGAGCAGGCCGCCGAAGGCGCCGGAGAGCAGCAGGGAGCGGGAGGCGGCGTCCATCCCCTTGCCGGAGACGTCGGTGAGGACGACCTCCAGGGTGCGGCCGCCGTGCGTGCGGGCCGCGACCACGAAGTCGCCGGAGAACGACTGGCCGCCGGCCGGGCGCAGTGCCATCTCCCGGTGCCAGCCCTGCGGGAGGCGGGGCAGGGCGCTCTGGACGCGGATGCGTTCGCGCAGGTCGAACAGCATGGTGCCGCCGCGCCGCCAGGGCACGCCGACCCGGGCCCGGAACTGGGCGATGAGCAGCCCGAAGAGCCCGCAGGCCGCCACGACGAGCACGGTGCCGGGGGTGACCCTGGCCGGACCCTGGGTGTACGGGCCGAGGGCGAAGGACTCGACGATGAGCGCGCAGGCGGCCGCCGCGTACAGGCCGAGGAGGCTGGCGGGGCGCAGCAGCAGCCCGCCGGCCACGATGGGCAGGACGAGGACGGGGGGAGCGCACCAGACGGGGTTGACCAGGGTTCCGGCGGCGAGGGCCGGGATCGTCAGGAGCAGGCCGGCGAGAGCGAGCCGGTCGGAGCCGTCGCCGCGGAAGTAGTCGACCCCCGATTTGCGCAGGGCGGTGCGGGCCCGGCGGGCGCGCCTGCGCAGCCGGGCCGCGTACGTGTGCATTCCCGCGCGGTGTCCCATTGGCCAGTGACCCTATCCACCCGCTCCGGGGTCGTGCAGCGGTACCCCGGTGACAAGGTGCGTGAAATCGGGTCGCCCCGGGCGCGGGAGCCCTGATATCGATGGCATATGACGACGGAATTGCGGGTGCTGGACCCGGCCGAGTGGGACCGCTGGTACGAAGTTCTCGCCCTGGCGTTCGGGGGCGTGCAGGAGGAGCCGGAGGAGCGGCGGCTCTGGCAGGACCTGACCGAGCACGACCGCTTCCTCGGCGCCTGGGACGGGGATCTGCCGGTGGGTACGGCGGGGGCGTTCTCGTTCCGCCTGACGGTGCCGGGCGGGGCGTCGGTGCCGGCGGCCGGGGTGACGATGGTGAGCGTGGCGGGGACGCACCGTCGGCGCGGGATCCTGACCTCGATGATGCGGCGGCAGCTGTCGGACGTACGGGCGTGGGGGGAGCCGCTGGCGGTCCTGACGGCCTCGGAGCCGGAGATCTACGGGCGCTTCGGTTACGGCGCGGCCTCGTACACGACGCACGCGACGATCGACACGCACCGGGTGCGGCTGTCGGTGCCGGCGGGCACGGACGCGGTGAGGCTGCGGGCGGCGGATCCGGCGGCGGCCGCGGAGGCCTGTGAGGCGGTGTATGCGCGGCTGGTGCCGACCCGGCCGGGGATGCTGGCCCGGCGGCCCGGGTGGGAGCGGCTGCCGCTGCTCGACCCGGCGGGGAGCCGGGAGGGGGCCTCGGCCCGGCAGTGCGTGCTGGCGGAGCGGGACGGGGAGGTCGTGGGCTTCGCGCTGTACGCGATCAAGCCGGACTGGTCGTTCGCGGGTCCCGACGGGACGGTGGTGCCGCACCAGGTGATGGCCCTGGAGCCGGCGGCGGAGGCGGCGCTGTGGCGGTTCCTCTGCTCGGTGGACCTGACCTCTCGGGTACGGATCCACAGCCGGCCGGTGGACGACGGGTGGCAGCACCTGGTGTCGGAGCTGCGGCGGTGCGAACCGACGGTGCGGGAGGGCCTGTTCGTCCGCCTGGTGGAGGTGGGCGCGGCCCTGGAGGCGCGGACGTACCAGGCGCCGGTGGACGTGGTGTTCGAGGTGACGGACGCGTTCTGTCCGTGGAACGAGGGGCGCTGGCGCCTCACGGGTGACGCGAAGGGCGCGGTGTGCGTCCGCACCTCGGAGCCGGCGGACGTGGAGCTGTCGGTACGGGAGCTGGGCGCGGCGTATCTGGGCGGGACGTCGCTGCTGTCGCTGGCGGCGGCCGGCCGGGTGCGGGAGCTGCGCGACGGGGCGCTGACGGAGGCGTCGGTGGCGTTCGGGTCCCCGGTGGCGCCGTGGCTGCCGCACGGGTTCTAGGCAGGCCGTCCGGCCGTCAGCGCTGCTGGCAGGCCGGGCACCAGAAGAGGTTGCGGGCGGCCAGTTCGGCGGTGCGGATCTCGGTGGCGCACAGGTGGCAGGGCAGGGCGGCGCGGCGGTAGACGTACACCTCGCCGCCGTGGTCGTCGACGCGCGGCGGGCGGCCCATGGCCTCGGGGGTGTGCTCGGGGCGGACGGTGTCGATGCGGTTGAGCCGGACGCCTTCGCGCATGAGGGCGACGAGGTCGGTCCAGATCGCGTCCCACTCCCCCGGCGTGAGGTCCTTGCCCGGGCGGTAGGGGTCGATGCCGTGACGGAAGAGGACCTCGGCCCGGTAGACGTTCCCGACGCCGGCGATGACCTTCTGGTCCATGAGCAGGGCGGCGATGGTGGTGCGGCTGCGGGAGATCCGGCGCCAGGCCTTGTCCGGGTCGTCGCCCTCGCGCAGCGGGTCGGGGCCGAGCCGGTCGTGTATCGCGCGCTTCTCCGCGTCGGTGATGAGCGCGCAGGTGGTGGGGCCGCGCAGGTCGACGTAGGCCTCGGGGGTGGCGAGCCGGAGGCGCACGGTGTCGGTGGGCGGCGGGGCCGGTGCGGCGCCGAAGGTCACCTTGCCGAAGAGGCCGAGGTGGATGTGGATCCACTCCTCGCCGGGGAAGCCGAGGAAGAGGTGTTTGCCGTGGGCCTCGGTGGTCTCCAGGACGGAGCCGTCGAGCAGGGCCGCCGAGTCGGCGAACTTGCCCTGCGGGCTGGAGACGCGCACGGACCGGCCGCCGAACCGTTCGCGGTGGTCGGCGGCCAGTCGGTGGATCGTGTGCCCCTCGGGCATCAGGCGGTCGGCTCCTGCGGGTGGTGGGCCGGAATCGGGGGCAGCTCGCCGGTGTTCTCGTAGGCGGTCAGCATGTCGATGCGGCGCGTGTGACGCTCGTCACCGGAGTAGGGGGTGTTCAGGAAGATCTCGACGAACTTGGTCGCCTCTTCCTGGGTGTGCATGCGTCCGCCGACGGAGATCACATTGGCGTTGTTGTGCTCGCGGCCGAGGGCGGCGGTCTGCTCGCTCCAGGCGAGGGCGGCGCGGACTCCCTTGACCTTGTTCGCGGCGATCTGCTCACCGTTGCCGGAGCCGCCGATGACGATGCCCAGGCTGTCCGGGTCGGCGGCCGTCCGCTCGGCGGCACGCAGGCAGAACGGCGGGTAGTCGTCGAGGGCGTCGTAGATGTGGGGACCGCAGTCGACGGGCTCGTGGCCGTGGGCCTTCAGCCACTCGACGAGGTGGTTCTTGAGTTCGTAGCCGGCGTGGTCGGAACCGATGTAGACGCGCATGGATCCGAGTGTGGCACGCCGGGAGCGGGGTAGCGGTCAGCGGGGTCGGGACCTTCACCCGGTCCGGTCCGGACCTTCGGCCCTGGCGGCGCTCCCTCGACAACGATCCGGAACAAAGACTTCCGATCACCCCTGTCCACGGGGTTGAATGCTCGGGCTCGTGACCCGAGCAGCCCCACTCACACGAGGAAGCGTTCATGAACACGCAACCGACCCTGACGAAGGACGGCGGGCAGGCCGGCGAACCCGGCGGCACCGGCGCCTCGCAGTCGCCCGACGGCCTCAAGGCCGGACTCAAGAACCGCCATCTGTCGATGATCGCCATCGGCGGTGTCATCGGCGCCGGCCTGTTCGTCGGCTCCGGCGCGGGCATAGCCGCCGCCGGTCCCGCGATCCTCCTCTCCTACGCCCTCGTCGGCGCCATGGTCGTCTTCGTCATGCGCATGCTCGGCGAGATGGCGGCCGCCCGGCCGACCTCCGGCTCCTTCTCCACCTACGCCGACCAGGCGCTCGGCCGCTGGGCCGGCTTCACCATCGGCTGGCTGTACTGGTTCTTCTGGGTCGTGGTGCTGGCCGTCGAGGCGACCGCCGGCGCGGTCATCCTGGAGGGCTGGGTCCCGGCCGTACCGCAGTGGGCCTGGGCACTGATCGTGATGGTGGTCCTCACCGCGACGAACCTCGCCTCCGTCTCCTCGTACGGCGAGTTCGAGTTCTGGTTCGCCGGCATCAAGGTCGTGGCGATCGGCGCGTTCGTGGCCATCGGTCTGCTGGCCGTCTTCGGCGTGCTGCCGGGCTCGGACAACCCCGGCGCCGGGTTCGCGCACCTCACCGACACCGGGGGCTTCCTCCCGATGGGCGCGGGCGCGATCCTCACCGGTGTCCTGATGGTCGTCTTCTCCTTCATGGGCAGCGAGATCGTCACCCTGGCCGCCGGCGAGTCCGAGGACCCGCAGCGGGCCGTGACGAAGGCGACCAACAGCGTGATCTGGCGGATCGGCGTCTTCTACCTGGGCTCGATCTTCGTCGTCCTCACGCTCCTGCCGTGGAACGACAAGTCGATCGTGGAGAAGGGCTCGTACGTCGCCGCCCTCGACTCGATCGGCATCCCGCACGCCGGCCAGGTCATGAACGTCATCGTGCTGACCGCGGTGCTCTCCTGCCTGAACTCCGGCCTCTACACGGCCTCCCGCATGGCCTTCTCGCTCGGACAGCGCGGTGACGCGCCGAAGTCCTTCGCGAAGGTCGACAAGCGGAGCGTGCCGCGGGCCGCGATCCTCTCCTCGGTCGTCTTCGGTTTCGTCGCGGTCTTCTTCAACTACAAGTGGCCCGACACCGTTTTCGCCTTCCTGCTGAACTCCTCCGGCGCCGTGGCCCTCTTCGTCTGGCTGGTCATCTGTGTGACCCAGCTGCGGATGCGCGGCATCATCCTGCGCGAGACGCCCGAGAAGCTGGTCGTGCGGATGTGGCTGTTCCCGTACCTGACCTGGGCGACGATCGGCATGATCGTCTTCGTCCTCGGCTACATGCTGTACGACGGCGGCAGCGCCCGCGAGCAGGTCGTGCTCTCCCTCCTCGTGGCGGCCTTGGTCCTGGTGATCGCGCTGGTCCGGGAGAAGATCGCGAAGTCCTCGGCGCGCCCGTAGGTTCCGCCCGGCACACGCGAAGGCCCCGCCGCTCCAGGGAGCGGCGGGGCCTTCGCGTGCCCGTGCGGGCGGGTCAGGAGGCGCGGCCCGCGAACTTCCAGGCGGCCGGGAGGACGCCCATGGCGAGGGCGGCCTTGAGGGCGTCGCCGATGAGGAAGGGGACCAGGCCGGCGGCGACCGCCTGGCCGAGGGTCATGCCGGTGGCGAGGGCCAGGTAGGGCACGCCGACCGCGTAGATGATCGCGGAGCCGAGCACCATGGTCCCGGCGGTGCGCAGGACCGAGCGGTCGGCGCCGCGGCGGGCGAGGGCGCCCACGACGGTGGCGGCGAGCAGCATGCCGAGGATGTAGCCGAAGGACGGCATGGCGTAGCCGGAGGTGGCCTGGGCGAACCACGGCACGCCCGCCATGCCCACCACGGTGTAGAGGGCGAGGGAGAGGAAGCCGCGGCGGGCACCGAGCGCGGTGCCGACGAGCAGGGCGGCGAAGGTCTGGCCGGAGACGGGGACCGGGGAGCCGGGGACCGGGACGGAGAGCTGGGCGGCGAGGCCGGTGAGGGCGGCACCGCCGGCGACGAGGGCGATGTCGCGGGCGCGGCTCGCGGGGAGCAGATCGGCGAGGACGGTGCCCGCACGGAGGGTGCGGGCGGGGGCGGCGGCGGTGCTCATCGTTACTCCGCGGGGGTGAGAAGGGAGGGACAGGTTGACGCTATGCCAGGAGTGAACGCCCGATCACCGTGAGGCGTCGACAAAGCCGGAGCTCAGCACTTCATGGGGTTTCGACAAAAGAGGAAAACCATGCACGGCGCCACGTGACCCTGGTCACTGGCGAGTCGCTGCGAGACGCCCCTTTTGCCTCCGGGCCCGGTCACCAGGGAGACTGTGGGGTCCCCATAAAGGTGTCCCTTCCCCGAGAGCACGAGCCCACCATGCGCGACGACGCCCCGCCGTCCTCCCCGCTCGCCGAACCCGAGCCCCTCTCCCACGGTCTGAAGCAGCGTCACCTGACGATGCTGGGGCTCGGCGGGGTCATCGGCGCCGGTCTCTTCGTCGGTTCGGGCGCGGGCATCGCCGTCGCGGGGCCCGGGATCGTGGTCTCGTACCTGATCGCCGGGACGCTTGCGATGCTGGTGATGCGGATGCTGGGCGAGATGTCGGCGGCGATGCCGGCCTCGGGCGCCTTCTCCGTCCACGCCGAGCGGGCGCTGGGGCGCTGGGCGGGCTTCTCGGTGGGCTGGCTGTACTGGTTCCTGCTGGTGGTCGTCCTCGCCGTGGAGGCGACGGGCGCGGCCCGGATCGCGAACGGCTGGGTCCCAGGATTCCCGCAGTGGGCCTGGGTGCTGGTCTTCATGCTCGTCTTCACGGCGGCCAACCTGGCGGCGGTGAAGAACTTCGGCGAGTTCGAGTTCTGGTTCGCCGCGCTCAAGGTCGGGGCGATCGTCCTCTTCCTGGCCCTCGGGGTCCTCGCGATCGCGGGCCGGCTGCCGGACACCGATCCGGTGGGCCTCGCCAACCTCACCGGCCAGGGCGGTTTCCTGCCGCACGGCTGGGAGGGCGTCGTCTCCGGCGTCCTCGCCGTCGTCTTCGCCTTCGGCGGCCTGGAGGTCGTCACGATCGCGGCGGCCGAGACGGAGGACCCGGCGCGGAACGTGGCGCGGGCGGTGCGCAGCGCGGTCTGGCGGATCCTCCTCTTCTACGTGGGCTCGATGCTGGTCGTGGTGACGCTGCTGCCGTGGACGGCGATGGAGCCGGGCCGCTCGCCGTACGTGGCAGTGCTGGACGCGATCGGCGTGCCGGCGGCCGGTCAGATCATGAACGTGGTGGTGTTCGTGGCGCTCCTGTCGGCGCTCAACGCCAATCTGTACGGGTCGTCCCGGATGGTGTTCTCGCTGGCCGAGCGCGGGGAGGCGCCGCGCGGGCTGCTGCGGGTCTCGGCGGGCGGGGTGCCGCGGCGCGCGGTGCTCGCCTCGGTGGCCTTCGGTTTCGTCTCGGTCCTGCTCAATCTGAAGTGGCCGGATTCGGTCTTCCTCTACATGCTCAACGCGGTGGGCGCGGTACTGCTGTTCGTGTGGGCGCTGATCGCGGTCTCGCAGCTGCGGCTGCGGCGCCGGATCGAGCGGGAGGCGCCGGAGACGCTGACGCTGCGGATGTGGGGCTTCCCGTGGCTGACCTGGCTGGCGCTGGCCGCGATGGCGGCGGTGGTCGTGCTGATGCTGACCGACGAGGGGGCGCGACCGCAGGTCCTGTGGTCGGCGGCGGCGACCGCCGCGGTGCTTCTGGTGGCGTGGGTGCGGGAGTTCCGTACCCGTTCGGCCTCTTCCGCGCCCTCACCGAAACGGAATTGATTCTTCACCTTGTGTGAAGATCGTGACCGTATAGCGGACATCTGTTCCCTGTCAGCGGGGCGGGCCCCCAGACTGTGGCTCCCTCCCCGTCTCGGCTACTGAACAGGGTTCGCCCATGCCCCGGACCACCGCGCCCGCGCCGGCCGACCGCAAGGACGGCGCGTCCGCTCCTGCCGACGGCCTCTCCCACGGCCTCAAGCAGCGCCATCTCTCCATGATCGCCCTCGGCGGCGTGATCGGGGCCGGCCTCTTCGTGGGCTCCGGCGCCGGCATCGCCGCCGCCGGCCCCTCCATCGTGGTCGCCTACGCGCTCTCCGGCCTGCTCGTCATGCTGGTGATGCGCATGCTGGGCGAGATGTCGGCGGCCAATCCGGCCTCCGGCTCCTTCTCCGTCCACGCCGAGCGGGCCTTCGGCTCGTGGGCCGGGTTCACCGCGGGCTGGGCCTTCTGGTTCCTGCTCTGCGTGGCCGTCGGCCTGGAGGGCATCGGCGCCGCGAAGATCATGACGGGCTGGTTCCCGGGCACCCCCGAGTGGGCCTGGGTCGCCCTGTTCATGCTGGTCTTCTGCGGCACCAACCTGGCGGCGGTGAAGAACTTCGGCGAGTTCGAGTTCTGGTTCGCCGCCCTGAAGGTCGGCGCGATCGTCCTCTTCCTCGGCATCGGCGTGCTGGCGATCGTGGGCGCGCTGCCGGGCAGCGACGCGCCGGGCACCAGCAACCTCACCGGTGACGGCGGCTTCTTCCCGCACGGCTCCGAGGGCCTGATCGTGGGTCTGCTGGCCTCGGTCTTCGCGTACGGCGGCCTGGAGACCGTCACCATCGCGGCGGCCGAGTCGGAGCACCCGGTGCAGGGCGTCGCCAAGGCGGTCCGTACGGCGATGTGGCGGATCGCGCTGTTCTACATCGGCTCCATGGCCGTCATCGTCACGCTCGTGCCGTGGGACGACAAGGCGGTCGTCGAGAAGGGCCCGTACGTGGCCACCCTCGACCACCTGGGCATCCCGGCGGCCGGCCAGATCATGAACGTGGTCGTGCTGATCGCCCTGCTCTCCGCGATGAACGCCAACATCTACGGCGCCTCCCGCATGGCCGGCTCGCTGGTCGCCCGCGGCCAGGGCCCCAAGGCGCTGGGCCGCCTCCACGGCGGGGTGCCGCGCACGGCGGTGCTGGTCTCCTCCGTCTTCGGCTTCGCGTGCGTGCTGCTGAGCTACTGGCGGCCGAACGACATCTTCATCTGGCTGCTCAACACCATCGGCGCGATCATCCTCGTCGTCTGGTTCTTCATCGCCGCCTCGCAGCTGGTGCTGCGCCGCCGCACCGAGCGCGAGGAGCCGGAGAAGCTGGTCGTGAAGATGTGGGCGTTCCCGGTGCTGACCTGGGTGGCGCTGGCCGGCATGGCGGCCATCTTCTTCCTGATGGCCCGCGAGGAGGGCACCCGCGTGCAGCTGTACTGGACGGGCGGCCTCACCGTGCTGCTGGCCGCCATCGGCTTCGTACGCCAGAAGGCCGCGGCGGGCCGCGCCTCCTGACGCGCTCCCACCCCTTCGCCGGAGCCCCCGGACCGACCACGGTCCGGGGGCTCCGGCGCGTCCGGGCGAGGGACCGGAGACCTAGGTCCAGGGGCTGATCAACTTCTGTCGCACCTACTGTTAGCCTGCACTTGCATATAGGTTGCAATAAGCACGCTGTCGAAGGAGCCGGGCACATGGCGATCTACACCCTTCCGGAGCTGCCGTACGACTACGCGGCGCTGGAGCCGGTGATCAATCCGCAGATCATCGAGCTGCACCACGACAAGCACCACGCCGCGTACGTCAAGGGCGCGAACGACACGCTGGAGCAGCTGGAGGAGGCCCGCGACAAGGAGCAGTGGGGCTCCATCACCGGCCTGGAGAAGAACCTGGCCTTCCACCTCTCCGGCCACATCCTGCACAGCATCTACTGGAACAACATGAACAGCCCGAAGGACGGCGGCGGCGGCGAGCCGCTGGCCGCCGACGGTGTCGGCGACCTCGCGGACGCGATCACCGAGTCCTTCGGCTCCTTCGCCAAGTTCAAGGCGCAGCTCACGAAGGCCTCCGCGACCACGCAGGGCTCCGGCTGGGGCGTCCTCGCCTACGAGCCGATCAGCGGCCGGCTGATCGTGGAGCAGGTCTACGACCACCAGGGCAACGTCGGCCAGGGCTCGGTCCCGATCCTGGTCTTCGACGCCTGGGAGCACGCCTTCTACCTGCAGTACAAGAACCAGAAGGTGGACTTCATCGAGGCCATGTGGCAGGTCGTCAACTGGCAGGACGTGCACAAGCGCTACCAGGCGGCGAAGGCCAGTGTCCCGCTGATCTCCTTCTGACCGGCGGCGGCCCGCGCCGCCCGCCCCCTGCGTCCTGCTCGTGATCGTCTTCTCAACCTTCACCTGCGGGCGGATGAAAGAAGAACCCCCGTGAGGACGTGACTCACGGGGGTTCTTCCGTCCCCCGGGGCCCGTGGGAGGATCGGGGCTGTTTCGAACGCGCCACGAAGGAGTGACCGTGCCCGGTGAGAACCTGTCCCGCGACGAGGCCCGCGAGCGGGCCGAGCTGCTGTCCGTCGACGCCTACGAGGTCGCCCTCGACCTGCGCTCGGCGGTCGGTGACTCCGGGGAGGCGGTCCGCACCTTCCGCTCGGTCACGACCGTCCGGTTCCGCCGTACGGGCACGGGCACCTCGACCTTCGTCGACCTGATCGCCCCCTCGGTGAACGCGGTCACCCTCAACGGGCGCTCCCTGGACCCGGCGGCCGTCTTCGACGGCGCCCGGATCACCCTAGACGGGCTCGCCGACGAGAACGTCCTGGTCGTCGACGCCCAGTGCGCCTACAGCCGCACCGGTGAGGGCATGCACCGCTTCGTGGACCCGGAGGACGGCGAGGTCTACCTCTACACGCAGTACGAGCCGGCCGACGCCCGCCGGGTCTTCGCCAACTTCGAGCAGCCCGACCTCAAGGCCCCGTACCGCTTCGAGGTGACCGCGCCCGAGGACTGGACGGTCTGGTCGAACGGCGCGGGCGAGCGGGGCGAGGACGGCGTGTGGCGGTTCGCGCGGACCGCGCCCATCTCCACGTACATCACCTGTGTCGTCGCCGGCCCTTACCACTACGTGACGGACACGTACACGCGCGGGGACCTGGAGATCCCGCTGGGCGCGATGTGCCGCAAGGGGCTCGCCCGGCACTTCGACGCGGACGACGTCTTCCTGGTCACCAAGCAGGGGCTCGACTTCTTCCACGACAACTTCGACTACCCGTACCCCTTCGGCAAGTACGACCAGGCCTTCGTGCCCGAGTACAACCTGGGCGCCATGGAGAACCCGGGCCTGGTCACCTTCACCGAGGAGTACATCTACCGGGGCAAGGTGACGCAGGCGGCCTACGAGCGCCGGGCCAACGTCGTCCTGCACGAGATGGCCCACATGTGGTTCGGCGACCTGGTGACCATGGTCTGGTGGGACGACCTGTGGCTCAAGGAGTCCTTCGCCGACTTCATGGGCTCCTTCTCGCTCGCCGAGGCGACCCGCTTCACCAACAGCTGGGTCACCTTCGCCAACAACCGCAAGGCCTGGGCGTACCGCGCCGACCAGCTGCCGTCCACGCACCCGATCACGGCCGACATCCGTGACCTGGAGGACGCCAAGCTGAACTTCGACGGCATCACCTACGCCAAGGGCGCCTCCGTCCTCAAGCAGCTCGTCGCCTACGCCGGCCGGGACGCGTTCCTGGAGGGGGCGCGGATCTACTTCAAGCGGCACGCGTACGGCAACACGCGCCTGGCCGATCTGCTGTCCGTCCTGGAGGAGACCTCCGGCCGCGACATGAAGGCCTGGGCGAAGTCCTGGCTCCAGACCTCCGGCGTCAACACCCTGACCCCGGACGTCACCTACGACGCGGACGGCCGGATCACCGAGCTCGCCGTGGTCCAGGACAGCGCGGAGCCGCGCCCGCACCGGGCCGCCGTGGGCCTCTACCGGCTCACCGGCGGGGACCTCGTCCGGTACGCCCGTGCCGAGGTGGACGTGACGGGCACCCGGACGGCGGTCGCGGAACTGACCGGAGCCGAGCGGCCGGACCTGGTCCTGGTGAACGACGACGACCTGACGTACTGCAAGGTCCGCTTCGACGAGGGTTCGCTCGCCACCCTGCGGGCGCACCTCGGGGACGTCACGGACCCGCTGGCGCGGGCGCTGTGCTGGTCGGCGCTGTGGAACCTGACGCGGGACGGGCTGATGCCGGCCCGGGACTTCGTCTCCGTGGCGCTCGCCCACGCGGGCCGCGAGACCGACATCGGGGTGCTCCAGATGGTGCACACCTGGGCGCGGACGGCGGTCACGCACTACGCGGCCCCCGCGTGGCGCGAGGAGGGCGCGCGGCTGCTCGCCGAGGGCGGCCTGCGCGAGCTGCGGCTCGCCGAGCCGGGCAGCGAGCACCAGCTGACCTGGGCGCGCTTCTTCGCGGCCGTGGCCGGGTCCGAGGCGGACTTCCAGCTCCTGGAGGGGCTCCTGGACGGTACGGCGAAGATCGACGGGCTCGACGTCGACCAGGAGCTGCGCTGGGCCCTGCTGTCGCCGCTGGCCGCGTACGGGCGGGCGGACGAGGCCCGGATCGGCGCGGAGCTGGCCCGGGACGACACGGCGACGGGCAAGCGGCACCAGGTCCGGCTGCTCGCCTCGCGGCCGGCGGCGGAGGTGAAGGCGCAGGCCTGGGCGCAGGTCGTCGAGTCGGACGCCCTGTCGAACGCGCTGGTGGGGGCGACGATCGCGGGCTTCTCCCAGCCCTCGCAGCGGGCACTGACCGCCCCCTACGCGGAGAAGTACTTCGCGGTGATCGAGCGGCTGTGGGCCGAGCGGTCCATCCAGATCGGCATGGACGTGGTCCGGGGTCTCTTCCCGGCGCTCCAGGACCGTGAGGAGACCCTGGCGGCGACGGACGCCTGGCTGTCGGAGCACGCCGGGGCGGCCCCGGCCCTGCGGCGTCTGGTCCTGGAGGCGCGGGACGACCTGGCGCGGGCGCTGCGGGCGCAGGCCTGCGACGGAAGGGCCTCGTAGCGGGGCGGGCGGTACGACGGAGGGCCCCGGAGGCGTGCGGGAACGCGCGGCTCCGGGGCCCTCTTCCGTGGACCGGGCCCGGAGCCGGCCGCCGTGGCCGGGCCCTTCATCGGCACTCGAACGCGCGTACTTTAGGGCGAGGTTGTCCCGGAATGTCGACGAGCGTGTAACAGGGGTTAGGGGACCCTTCGGAAGCGGAAGACCCCCGGCATGAACCACAACACCCCCATCTCCCCCCGCCCCCTCCCCCGCGCCTCCCGCACCCCCGGTACGCAACGCCTCGCCACCACCGCCCAGTTGAGGGCACAGGGGCTGACCGGGGCCGAGGTCGCCACCCGCTGCGCCCCCGGCGGCGACTGGCAGCAGCTGCTGCCCGGCGTCTTCCTGCTCCGCCCGGGCCGGCCCACCAGCGAGGACCGGCTGGGCGCCGCCCTCCTGTACGCCCGCAAGGACGGGGCCGTGCCCGCCCAGGGACCAGAGCCGATGATCACGGGCCTCGCCGCGCTGGCCCTGCACGGCTTCACCGCCGCTCCCCCGCTGACGGCCCTGGACCGGATCGACGTGCTGGTGCCCGGGGCCCGGCGTCCGCGCTCGACCGGCTGGGTACGGGTGGTGCGGGCGCCCGGGACGCCGGAGCCCGTGGAGGTCACCGGTCTGCCGGTCGCCCCGGTGGCCCGGGCGGTCGCCGACGCGGTGGCGGCGCTGGCGGACCCGGAGGCGGTACGGCGGCTGGTCACCGAGGCGGTCCGGGGCGGGCACTGCGAACCGGGCCCGGTGGTCCGCGAGCTGAGCCGGGCCCGGCTGCTCACCCGCCCGCACGTCGTGGACGCCGTGGACACGCTGCTGGCCGAGGGGCGGTCCCTGTCGGAGGAGCGGCTCTACGAGATGGTGCGCGCGTTCGGGCTGCCGGACCCGCTGTGGAACGTGGACCTGCGGCTGCCGGGCGGCCCGCACCTGGGCGGGCTCGACGCCTACTGGCCGGACCAGGCGGTCGCGGTCGAGCTGGACACCCGGGCGCCGCGCGAGGACGACGACGCGCGGTGGGCCGAGTACACCCGCAAGCGCGAGCACCTGGAGCGGCTCGGGATCACCGTCGTCCACCTCACCCCGCGCAAGCTGCGGGAGTCGATGGAGCAGCAGGCCACCGTGGTCCGCACGGCCCTGATGGCCGCGTCGGACCGGCAGCCCGCCGCCTACGTCGTCGTCCTGCCCCGGTGAGGGTCAGCCCGCCGGCAGGAGCCCGGCCGCGGCCTTCGCGGCGAGCCCCTTCGGGTCCGCCTTCCCGGCCGCGGCCTTCGGCTTCGTACCGCAGAACTCGGCCTCGATGACCGCCTGCGTGTCGCCCGTCCAGTCGGCGTTGATGTTCGCGGCGAGGGAGTGCCGGCCGTCGCGGGTGGTGTACGCCTCGGAGAGGGAGCCGTGGATGCCGCCGCCGTGGCCCCAGATCTCGGTGCCGCAGCCGAGCTTCTGCCAGGAGATGCCGAGGCCGTAGCGGAAGTCGGGGTGCTGGGGGGAGACCGGGACGGCGGTGGTCAGTTCGCGCATCTCGTTCTTCGGGAGCAGCCGGCCCTTGAGCAGGGACCGGTAGAAGGTCTGGAGGTCGGCGGAGTCGGAGATCATCTCGCCGGCCGCGTGGGCGAGGGAGGGGTTGAGCTCGGTGACGTCGTGGACGGGCGCGGTGGGGTCCGCCGAGAGGGTGGAGTACGCGGGGCTGTGCGGCCCGCGCACGGTCGGCCGGGTGCCGGGGACGCTGGTGGAGCGGAGCTTCAGCGGCTTGATGATCCGGTTCTCGACGGCCTTGCCGTAGGGGCGTCCGGTGACCTTCTCGATCACCAGGCCGGCCAGGACGAAGTTGGTGTTGGAGTACTTCCAGGAGGTGCCGGGCTCGAACTCCGGCCGGTGCTCCATGGCGATGGCGACGAGCCGCTCGGGGGCCCAGGTGTCGTAGCGGTGCTTCAGGAAGCCGGGGCCGAAGACCTTCGTCTGGAAGCCGGGGTCCTCGGTGTAGCCGTAGACGCCGCTGGTGTGGTTGAGGAGCTGGCGGACGGTTATCTTCCGGCCGTCGTGGCCGTTGCCGCGCACCAGGCCGGGCAGCCACTTCTCGACCGGGTCGTCGAGGTCGATCCGGCCCTCGGCCTGGAGCTGGAGGAGGACGGTGGCGACGAAGGTCTTGGTGATGGAGCCGACCCGGTAGCGGTCGTCGCCGCCGCGCTCACCGGCGGTGCCGGTCCAGGACGCTCCCCCGTCGCGCGCCTGGGCGACCGCGCCCGGGACGCCCGCGTCGACGGCGGCCTGGAGTGCCCGCTGGGTCGCCGCGTGGTCCCGGTCGGCCGGGGCGGCCAGGGCCGGCGTGGCGAGGGCGGTGACGGTGAGGCCCGCGACGAGGGCGGTGGCGAGAGCGGCGCGCGTGGTGCGTACGGCTGACATGCGGTGTCCCCTGATCTGTGTACGGAAGTACTGCGGTCGGCGGGGAGGACCGCGGGCGGGCGGCCGGGGTTGCGCCGCCCGGGGCCGGTTGAGCGTTTTTCAGCCGTTTCCCGAGCCGGTGAGCCGGGAGCGGCCGAGCGGAGGCCGCTCGCGCCACAGGTCGAGCCCGATGTCGACGAGTTCGACCCGGGGCAGAGCGGCGACGGAGTCCAGCGGATGCCAGGCGGCGAGGTCCGTGGAACCGCCGGTCTCGTTGCGGAGGGCACCCCCGGTGATCCGGGCCTCGTAGAGGAGGCGGAGGCCCTGGAAGGAACCGGGGATGCCGAGGCGCGGCGTCCAGGTGCGCAGGACGGAGTCGACGCCGAGGAGGGCCGTGGGTTCGCTGAGGTACCCGGTCTCCTCCTCGACCTCGCGGACGACGGTCGCGACGGGTTCCTCGCCGTGGTCCATGCCGCCGCCGGGCAGGGTCCACCGCTTGGTGCCGTCCCTGGCCACCCAGCGGGCCAGCAGTATCTCCCCGTCCCGTACGCACACGGCGTAGGCCGCCACCCGCAACTCCTGTTTCATGCACCGAGGTTAGGCGATCGGCCTAGAACCAGTACGTGGGATAGGCGCGGCGGGTGGCGCGGGCGGCGGCGAGGCCGACCGCGACGAGGAGGAGACAGGAGAGGAGGAGCAGGGCGGTGAAGGCCAGGAAGGGCGGGTTCTGGAGGGCGACGATCACCGCGGTGGCGGCGGCCGGGGAGTGCGGGGTGCGGGCGAGCATCATCACGCCGAGCGCGAGCCCGCCGGCGACGGCGGCGCTCCACAGGCCGGGGCCCGCGACGGCGAGCACGGCGAAACCCGCGAGGGCGGACAGCAGCTGACCGCCGACGAGTGAGCGGGGCTGGGAGAGCGGCAGTTCGGGCGAGGCGGCGACCAGGGCCATGCTCGCGGCGAGCGGCGGTATGAGCAGGGGGTGGTGGAGGACCGTGCCGAGGGCGGCGAGCAGGAGGAGCGCGGCGGTGCTGGCGGCGGTGGCGGCGAGCACGGCCAGGGGGCGGGGCCGGGCGGGCGGGCGGAGCCGGGTGGCGGCCGGGGCGGGGGCGACGGGGGCGGGCGGGGTGGCGGGCACGGTGGCCTCGGGAGCCGGGGTGGTGGTCACGGGTTCCTCGGGGTCATGGATGTCGGGTGTCCGCGTGCGGGCGGGCGAGGAGCGGGACGGTCAGGGGGTGGTCGGGTTGGCCGGGGAGAACTCGGGCGCGGACCAGCGCAGGGGGCCGGCGGCCGGGGTCTCGACGACGCTGTCGATCCGGAAGCGAACGATCCGCTCGTCTTGACCGTACTCCGTCCGCGCGTGGCCGCTGAGCTGCAGGGTCGTCCCCGTCTCCCAGTCGGGGAAGAGGATTCCGGCGCGGTCGTCCGTCTCCAGGTTGCCCAGGGTGAGGAACATCGCGTTGCCCGGGTAGTCGCGCCAGCTGAGGTCCCGGGCGCCGTCCACGCGGACGAAGCCGGGGTTGCCGCCGCGGTGGCTCGCGTCCACGCCGTCGGGTGCGGTGGTGGCGATGAAGAAGGTGTCGGCGGCGCGGATCCGGCGCGCCTGCCCGGGAGTGAGCGCCTCGCCGTGGCGTACGGGGCCGGGGGGTCCGGCGGGGCCGGAGTCGTACAGCTCCCGCTTCTGGAGGTATTTGGGGCAGTTGGAGAAGACCTCTTCGGCCTCGATCGTGAAGCCGTGGGCGCCGGGGCGGGCCAGGCCGTTGAGGCGCATGCGGCGCCGGGTGCGGGGGTCGAGGGCGAGGGTGCCGACGGGGGTGCCGGCGGCCGGGTCGGCGAGCGGTCCCCCGGGGAGGGGGGCGGCCACCGAGACGGTGCGGGGGCCCGTCGCGCGGACGAAGCCGGGGGCGCCGGTGAGCAGGTGTGCCCCGACCCGGCCCCGGTCGTCTCCGACGCCGACGACCAGCAGGGGCTGGGCCTCCAGGAAGGCGGCGGCGACGGGACGGAGGGTGGGGAGGAGGGAACGGCCGACGTGTTCGGCGAGCTGCCGGACGCCGAGCCGTTCCTGCACGGCGAGGGAGCCGTGGTGATACGGGGTCATACGGGGCTCCATGGGGGCGGGGGCGGACGGCTGCGGGGAGGTCAGAAGAAGCCGCAGGTGGGGGCGTCGCCCGAGGGGGCCGGGGCGCCCTCCGCGCCGTGCCGGACGGAGATCTCCAGGCGGGTGCCGTCGGGGTCGTGGAAGAAGATGCCGCCGGAGGCCGCGCCCTCGCGGTGGGCGACGACGCCCTCGTACGCGAAGGCGGCGCCGCGGGCGGTGAGCGCGGCCTCGGCGGCACGGACGTGGTCGGGGGACTCGGCCTCGAAGGCGAGGTGGTGCAGGCCGGCCCGGCCCGCGTCATAGGTCTCGCCGGCCTGCTGCCAGAGCGTGAGGACGAGGCGGCCGTCCTGGCCGAGCAGGGCGTAGCGGCGGGTGTCCTCGGTGCCCTCGCGGAGGAGTGCGAAGCCGAGGACGCCGCCGTAGAAGGCGAGGGAGCGGTCGAGGTCGGTGACGTTGAGGCCGACGTGGTGGGTGGCGAGCGTGCCGATGGCGGACATGGGGATTCCCCTCCCGATGGTGGCCGGCCCGTGCGGGCTAACCTCTTAACGTGACTTTAGGGGTTAGGACTCGCGGGCGTCAACCGCTCACGTACCCTTGAGGGGTTAGTCCTGCGAGGAAGGTGCCGCCATGACCGCTCCCGACCCCCGGCCGCTCACCGGCGAGCCCGTCTCGCTCGACCTGCTCAACACCCGCTGGAACCACGAGGGCGTCCTCCAGGACCTGCTCACCGACGAGGAGGGCCTCGCGGTCTGGCTCGCCGCCAACGGGCTCGACGGGCGCTTCACCGCCGACGCCCCGACCCTGCGCCACACCCTCGCCGCCCGGGACGCCCTCGCCGCGCTCGTCGACCGGCCCGGCGACCCCGGGGCCACCGCCCGGGTCGACGCGGTCCTCGGCCACGGCCGCATCCGGGCCACCCTCACCAGCGAGGGCCCCGGCGAGGAGGCGGAGTTCGCCGACCCGGCCCGCGGCCCCGGCTGGATCGCCGCCCGGGACTACCTCGACCTGCTGCGCACCGCCCCCGACCGCATCCGCGCCTGCGCCCACGAGGCCTGCGTCCTGCACTTCTTCGACACCTCGCGCAACGGCACCCGGCGCTGGTGCTCGATGGCGACCTGCGGCAACCGGGCCAAGGCCTCGCGTCACTACGCCCGTACGAAGGACAGCTGAGCGCCGGGGCGACTCACCCCGGTTGGGGGTGTTTCGCTCCTGATGGCGTATCGGGCATGATGGCGGATGTACGCCATCGGCCCAACCGGACACCCGGCAACTCTCCCCAAACCCCTGTCATTTGCGAAAGGCTGAGCGGTCATCCGGTACCGAAATCCGGACCCTCTCTTTTCACAAACAGGGATGTAAATGACCACCCCCGAAACCCAGAGCTCCATACCCGGGCGCTCGACCCCCGGGAGACGCGCGGCCCGCATCGCCGCCGCCGCCGGACTGGTGACCGCGCTCGTCGCGGCCGGTGCCGCCCCGGTCCTGGCCGCCGAGGACCCGGCGACCACTCCCCCGGTGAAGACCACCGAGCCCGCCGACAAGCTCGGCGCCACGGACGCGCAGCGCCTCTCCGAGGCCGAGGCGAGCGGCGAGAAGAACGTCACGATCCTCGTCGCCACCGCCCCCGGTGCCACCGAGCAGGTCGCCGGCCAGCTCGACGCGCTCCAGGGCGCCTCCGTCGGCAAGCGGGAGGACAAGCTCGGCTACGTCCGCGCCACCCTGCCCACCGGCAAGGCCGACGCGGCGATCAAGGCCGCCGCCAAGCTCTCCTCCGTCCAGTCGATCGACCTCCAGGCCGAGATCCCGCTGGACGACCCGACCCCCGACGCGGGCGCCGCCACCGGTGCCGTCGAGGGCACCACCGTCACGCGCACCTACCCGGCGCCCTCGAAGAGCACCCCGGCGAAGAACCCGTACAACCCGTCCCACGAGACGGGCGCGGTCGACTTCGTCGAGGACCACCCGAAGGCCGACGGCCGCGGGGTGACCATCGGGATCCTGGACTCGGGCGTCGACCTCGGCCACCCGGCCCTGCAGAAGACCACCACCGGCGAGCGCAAGATCGTCGACTGGGTCACGGCCACCGACCCGCTGACCGAGAGCGACGGCACCTGGCGCGTCCAGGTCACCCCGGTCTCCGGCCCCGTCTTCACCGCGGCCACCCAGAGCTGGAAGGCCCCGGAGGGCTCGTACCAGTGGAGCCGCTTCAGCGAGTCGGTCACCGCGGGCGGCGACCCGGCCGGTGACATCAACCGCGACGGCGACACCACCGACGTCTTCGGCCTGCTGTACGACCCGGCCGCGGGCACCGTCCGCGTGGACACCGACCAGAACAACGACTTCACGGACAACGCGCCGATGAAGCCGTACAAGGACGGGTACCAGATCGGCTGGTTCGGTACCGACAACCCGGCCACCGAGGTCGTCGAGAAGACCCCGTTCGTCGTGGAGATCCGCAAGGACGTCCCGATGGACCCGCTGGGCGGCAGCTGGGTCGGCCAGAAGCGCGACTTCGTCAACGTCGGCCTGGTCGAGTCCTCGCACGGCACCCACGTCGCCGGCATCACCGCCGCCAAGGGCCTCTTCGGCGGCCGGATGAACGGCGCCGCGCCCGGCGCGAAGATCGTCTCCTCCCGTGCCTGCACGTGGACCGGCGGCTGCACGAACACCGCCCTCACCGAGGGCATGGTGGACCTCGTCGCCCACCGCGGCGTCGACATCGTCAACATGTCGATCGGCGGCCTGCCCGCGCAGAACGACGGCGACAACGTCCGCGCCCGCCTCTACACCCGTCTCATCGACGAGTACGGCGTCCAGCTGGTCATCTCGGCCGGCAACTCGGGCCCCGGCATCAACACCATCGGCGACCCCGGCCTGGCCGACAAGGTCGTCTCGGTCGGCGCGGCCATCTCGAAGTCGACCTGGGCCGCCAACTACGGCTCGGCCGTCGAGAAGTCCTACGCCATGTTCCCCTTCTCCTCGCGCGGCCCGCGTGAGGACGGCGGCTTCACCCCGACCATCACCGGTCCGGGCTCGGCCGTGAACACCATCCCGACCTGGCAGGCCGGTTCCGGCGTCGCCGAGGCCGGGTACGCGCTGCCCGCCGGCTACGGCATGCTCAACGGCACCTCCATGTCCTCCCCGCAGGTCGCGGGCGCGAGCGCGCTGCTGCTCTCCGCCGCGAAGCAGAAGGGCCTGGAGCTCTCCCCGCTCACCCTGCGTACGGCGCTCACCTCGACCGCCAAGCGGATCTCCGGTGTCGCGGCCCACGAGCAGGGCTCGGGCCTCATCGACATCGAAGAGGCCTGGGACGCCATCAAGGACGGCGCGACCGCCCACGACTACAAGGTCGAGGCCCCGGTCGACACCGCGATCTTCCCGGCCCCGCGCACCGGCACCGGTGTGTACGACCGCGAGGGCGGCCTCAAGGTCGGCCAGAAGAAGGTCTACGACGTCACCGTCACGCGCACGAGCGGCCCGGACCGGGTCATCGAGCACGAGCTGGAGCTGAAGTACAACGACGGCACCTTCCGCATCCTCGGCGACGACGAGATCGACCTGCCGCTGAACAAGCCGGTCACCGTCAAGCTCCAGGCCCGTCCCACCACGGCCGGCGTGCACAGCGTCATCCTGGAGGCCGACGACGAGCGCACCGAGGGCGTCGACAAGCAGATCCTCGCCACCTCGGTCGTCGCGAGCGACCTGGTCGCGCCCGGCTACGGCTTCTCCGCCGCCGGCTCGGTCCAGCGCAACAGCCACAAGTCGTACTTCGTGACCGTGCCGGAGGGCGCCAAGTCCCTGGAGGTCTCCCTCGGGGGCCTGAAGGGCAAGAGCCAGACCCGGTTCATCGCGATCCACCCGTACGGCGTGGCCATCGAGTCCACCGCGTCCACCGCGTGCTACCCGCACTACAACCCGGCGAACACCTGCCGTCCGGACCTGCGGTCGTACGCCAACCCGACGCCGGGCGTCTGGGAGATCGAGGTCGAGGCCCGCCGGACCTCGCCCGAGCTGGACAACCCGTACACCCTCGGTGTCTCCGTCCTCGGCGCCTCCTTCGACCCGGCCGTCCAGACCGTGGCCGAGGCGAAGGTCGGCACCCCGGCCGCCGTCGAGTGGACCGTCACCAACTCCTTCGCCGCGCTCGACGGCAAGCTGAAGGGCGGCCCGCTGGGCTCGGCGCGGGTCGAGACCCCGACGATCAAGCACCACGAGCAGCAGACGAAGACCGTCACCGTCGGTGAGGGCGTCGAGCGGCTCGACATCGCGATCGGCAACACCTCCGACAAGGCGGCCGACCTCGACCTGAGCGTCCTCCTCGACGGCAAGCAGGTCGGCCAGTCGGCCGACGGCGACTCCGAGGAGAGCGTCTCCCTGGTCAAGCCGGCGCCGGGCACCTACACCGTCGTGATCGACGGCTACGCGGTGCACGCCGAGGGCGGCACGACCTTCGACTACAAGGACGTGTACTACTCGGCCGCGCTCGGCAGCGTCCAGGTGGACTCCGCCAAGACCTACCCGCTGGCCAACGGCGGCAGCGCCAAGGTCGCGGCCCAGGTCCTGGTCGCCGGCCCCGCCCCCGAGGGACGCCAGTTCTTCGGCGAGGTCCAGCTGCTCAACGCGCGCGGCACCGTCGCGGGCTCCGGCAGCGTCCTGATCGGCAAGGTCACCCCGTAACACCGCACGACCAGTGGGGGCGGGCACCGGAACCGGTGCCCGCCCCTCCGTCGTCCCCCCGGACAGACCCGCCCACCGCACGGCGTGTCCGGCATCACGTCCGGCACCCGTCCCGGCCCTTGGACAATGGATTGGACAAGGCGGGCCGGAAGACGCGCATCATGGACGGCAGCAGCCTGCACATTCGTACGGAGGAGTCCCCGTGAAGGTCGGAATCGTCGGAGCCACCGGTCAGGTCGGCACAGTCATGCGCAAGATCCTGGCCGAGCGGAACTTCCCGGTGGACGAGCTGCGCCTCTTCGCCTCCGCCCGCTCCGCCGGCACCGTCGTCGACGGGGTCACCGTCGAGGACGCGTCCACCGCCGACTACACCGGCCTGGACATCGTCCTCTTCTCGGCCGGCGGCGCCACCTCCAAGGCCCTGGCCGAGAAGGTCGCCTCCCAGGGCGCCGTCGTGATCGACAACTCCTCCGCCTGGCGCCGCGACCCCGAGGTCCCCCTCGTCGTGTCCGAGGTGAACCCGCACGCGGTCAAGGACCGCCCCAAGGGGATCATCGCCAACCCGAACTGCACCACCATGGCCGCCATGCCGGTCCTCAAGCCCCTCCACCAGGAGGCGGGCCTGACCGCGCTCGTCGCCACCACCTACCAGGCCGTCTCCGGCTCGGGCGTGGCCGGTGTCGCCGAGCTGGACGGCCAGGTCAAGGCCGTCGCCGAGCGCGCCACCGAGCTCACCCACGACGGCGGGGCCGTCGCCTACCCGGAGCCCGGCGTCTACCGGCGCCCGATCGCCTTCAACGTCCTGCCGCTGGCCGGCTCGATCGTGGACGACGGCTCCCACGAGACGGACGAGGAGCAGAAGCTCCGCCACGAGTCCCGCAAGATCCTGGAGATCCCGGACCTGAAGGTCTCCGGCACCTGCGTGCGCGTCCCCGTCTTCTCCGGCCACTCCCTCCAGGTCAACGCCCGCTTCGCGCGTCCGATCGGCGTCGAGCGCGCCTACGAGCTGCTGAAGGACGCCGAGGGCGTCGAGCTCTCCGAGATCCCGACCCCGCTCCAGGCCGCCGGCAAGGACGCCTCCTACGTCGGCCGCATCCGCGTGGACGAGACCGTCGAGAACGGCCTCGCGCTGTTCCTTTCCAGCGACAACCTGCGCAAGGGCGCCGCGCTCAACGCGGTGCAGATCGCGGAGCTCGTCGCGGCGGAGCTCAAGGGCTGACGCCGGTACGGACCCGTCGAGGGCGGCCACCCGAGGGGTGGCCGCCCTTTTCCCTGTTCGCCCTGGGAAATGTTCCGTGCGCCACCGCCGGGCCCCGTGGAAGGATGGCCCAAACGTCACGAAACCGAGGAGATGACCGGGTGCCTGGCACGAACCTGACCCGTGAAGAGGCGCAAGCGCGGGCGGCGCTGCTCACCGTGGACGCGTACGAGGTCGAACTCGACCTCTCCGGTGCGCGGGAGGGCGGCACCTACCGGTCCGTCACCACCGTCCGCTTCGACGCCGCCGAGGAAGGTGCCGAGACCTTCATCGATCTCGTCGCCCCCGCCGTCCACGAGGCCGTCCTGAACGGCAAGGCGCTGGACGTGGCCGCCGTCTTCCGGGACTCGCGGATCGCCCTGCGGCACCTGAAGGCCGGCCGCAACGAGCTCCGGGTCGTCGCGGACTGCGCGTACACGAACACCGGTGAGGGCCTGCACCGCTTCGTCGACCCGGTCGACGAGCAGGTCTACCTCTACACCCAGTTCGAGGTGCCGGACGCGCGGCGCGTCTTCGCCTCCTTCGAGCAGCCCGACCTGAAGGCGACCTTCCAGTTCACCGTGAAGGCCCCGGAGGGCTGGACGGTCGTCTCGAACTCGCCGACGCCGGAGCCCAAGGACGGCGTGTGGGTCTTCGAGCCGACCCCGCGGATCTCCACCTACATCACGGCGCTCGTCGCCGGCCCGTACCACGCGGTGCACTCGACGTACGAGAAGGACGGCCGGACCGTCCCGCTCGGCATCTACTGCCGCCCGTCGCTGGCCGAGTTCCTCGACGCGGACCACATCTTCGACGTCACGCGCCAGGGCTTCGACTGGTTCCAGGAGAAGTTCGCGTACGACTACCCGTTCGCCAAGTACGACCAGCTGTTCGTGCCGGAGTTCAACGCCGGCGCGATGGAGAACGCGGGCGCGGTCACCATCCGCGACCAGTACGTCTTCCGCTCGAAGGTGACGGACGCGGCGTACGAGCGCCGGGCCGAGACCATCCTGCACGAGCTCGCCCACATGTGGTTCGGCGACCTCGTCACCATGGAGTGGTGGAACGACCTCTGGCTGAACGAGTCGTTCGCGACCTTCACCTCCGTCGCCTGCCAGGCCGCCGTCCCCGGCACCCGCTGGCCGCACGCCTGGACCACCTTCGCCAACGCGGAGAAGACCTGGGCCTACCGCCAGGACCAGCTGCCGTCCACGCACCCGATCATGGCCGAGATCAACGACCTGGAGGACGTGCTCGTCAACTTCGACGGCATCACGTACGCCAAGGGCGCCTCGGTCCTCAAGCAGCTCGTCGCCTACGTCGGCGAGGACGCCTTCTTCTCCGGCGTGCAGGCCTACTTCAAGCGGCACGCCTTCGGCAACACCCGCCTCGCCGACCTCCTCGGCGCGCTGGAGGAGACCTCCGGCCGCGACCTGACGGCCTGGTCGAAGGCGTGGCTGGAGACGGCCGGCATCAACGTTCTCCGCCCGGAGATCGAGACCGACGAGAACGGGGTCATCACCTCGTTCGCGGTACGCCAGGAGGCCCCCGCGCTGCCCGCCGGCGCCAAGGACGAGGCCGTGCTGCGCCCGCACCGGATCGCGATCGGCTTCTACGAGCCGAACGGGACCGGCAAGCTGGTCCGGACCGACCGCCTGGAGCTGGACATCGCCGCGGCCGCCTCGACCGACGTGCCGGAGCTCGTGGGCAAGGCCCGCCCGGCGGTCGTGCTCCTGAACGACGACGACCTGTCGTACGCCAAGGTCCGCCTCGACGAGGAGTCCCTCGCCCACGTCACCGCGCACCTCGGCGACTTCGCCGAGTCGCTGCCGCGCGCCCTGTGCTGGGCCTCCGCCTGGGACATGACCCGTGACGGCGAGATGGCCACCCGTGACTACCTGGAGCTGGTGCTCTCCGGCATCGCCAAGGAGTCCGACATCGGCGTGGTGCAGTCCCTCCAGGGCCAGGTGAAGGCCGCCCTGGAGCTGTACGCGGCGCCGCAGTGGCGGGAGACGGGCCTGACGCGCTGGACGGAGGCGACCCTGGCGCACCTCCAGGCGGCCGAGCCGGGCAGCGACCACCAGCTGGCGTGGGCGCGGGCCTTCGCCGCGACCGCCCGTACCCCGCAGCAGCTCGACCTGCTGGCCGCGCTCCTGGAGGGCCGCGAGACGGTCGAGGGCCTCGCCGTCGACGCCGAGCTGCGCTGGGCGTTCGTGCAGCGGCTGGCCGCGGCCGGCGTCTACGACGAGACGGAGATCGCCGCCGAGCTGGAGCGCGACCGGACGGCGGCGGGCGAGCGCCACGCGGCCACCGCGCGGGCGGCCCGCCCGACGGAGGCGGCGAAGGCGGAGGCCTGGGCGTCGGTCGTCGAGGACGACAAGCTGGCGAACGCGGTGCAGGAGGCGGTGATCGCCGGGTTCGTCCAGCCCGACCAGCGTGAGCTGCTCGCCCCGTACACGGAGAAGTACTTCGCCTCGATCAAGCGGGTCGCGGAGACCCGGAGCCACGAGATGATCCAGCAGATCGTGGTCGGGCTCTACCCGACGCTTCAGGTGTCCCGGGAGACGCTGGACGCCACCGACGCGTGGATCGCGGAGCACCGGCCGGTGCCGGCGCTGCGGCGTCTGGTGACGGAGAGCCGCGCCGGTGTGGAGCGGGCCCTGCGGGCCCAGGCGGCGGACGCGGCCGCCGCCGTCTAGCGGACCGCCGCCGTCCGGCGTTTCGCCGTCGTACGGAAGAAGGGGCGCCTCCCCCCGGGGGCGCCCCTTCTTCCGTGTCTGGAATCCGCCCGGCGGGCGGGCGTCGGCGCGCGGCCGCGCCGCCGGGCGGAGGTCTCGGGCCGCCGGGGGCCGGGCCGTCAGGCGGTCAGGCGCTCGTGGCGGGCGCGCAGGTCGGCCGCGCCCTGCTCCGTGAGGGTGCCGTGGAGCCGCATCCGGGCGACGCCGCCGTCGGGGAAGGCGTCGAGGCGGACGTGGGTGACGACGGCCTGCGCCGGGAGCTTGAAGCGGTGCAGGGTGTCGGGCTGGAGGCGGGTGCGGGGGATGATCTCGAACCATTCGCCGGTCTCGCCGTTGCGGCCGTGCAGGGCGATCCAGCCGGCCGAGTTGCCCTTGAGGTAGGCGGTGTCGATCTCCACGGCGCGTACGGCGCCCTGGGCGGCGAGGCGGAAGCGGACCCAGTCGTTGGTGCCCCGCACGCGGCGGCGGCGGTTCTCCCAGCCGTCGTCCATCTTGCGGGAGGTGCCGGGCAGGATGATCTGGGTGGGCGAGGAGTAGAACTTGTCCGAGGCGTCCTCGTACACACCGCCGTTGAGGACGGAGATCAGGTCGAGGGTGCCGAGGAGTTCCAGCCATTCGGGGTCGGGGACGACCTCGCCGTGGACGCGGAGGCGGGCGATGCCGCCGTCGGGGTGCTGGCAGAGCCGGATGTGGGTCCAGCGGCGCTCGCTGTCGACGGTGAAGCCGTTGGCGGCGTGGCCCCGGACGGGGGTGGGCGGGACGAGCTCCTCCCACTTCGCGTCGAGGAGTTCCGCCGGGCTGGGCGAGCCCTCGACGGCGGTGGCCTGCACGCTGACCCGCTGCGGGTAGTTGCCGCGGAAGTGGGCCGTGTCGACGACGATGCCGCGGATCACGCCGGGGGCGCCGAGGCGGACGATCGCCCAGTCGTGGTCGTCGGCGGCGGGGAAGACGTTCTCGGCGTCGGCGCCCCGGCGGCGGCGGGTCTCCCAGCCGTCCATGATCTTGCCCTTGTGGCCGAAGTGCTCCGGGTCGAAGACGGCGCGCTCGCGGACGAGGAGGTTCTCGCGCTCGGCGAAGAACTCGTCGTTGGCGGCGACGACTCCGGCGCCGAGACGGCGGTCGGCCAGGTCGACGAGCTCGGTGAAGGGGAAGTCGCCGGCGCGGTAGTCGGCGTAGGGGTCGCCACCGGAGTAGGGGGCGGCGTCGTTGGCGTGCGGGTCCTGGTTCTCGGGGGCGGTGTTCCCTGCGGAGGTCGTCATGGTTCGACTCTCCCCCGCCCCGACCCCTGAGGTCCATCGAATGTTTCCGATGAGCCTGTTCAGTTTCTTCGAACGGTCAGCGTGAGGGTCAGTGGGCGGTCTCGCGCCGGCCGGCGGCCAGCCGCAGCGCGTGGAGGACCCGCGCCACGGCCGGGCCTTCCTCGGCTCCGCGCCGGACGGCCGCGACGACGTGGCGGCGGGGCTGGTCGGCGGCGAGGACCCGCATGACGACGCCGGAGCCGGTGCCGCCCCGGCGTTCGGCGGAGGCCATGCGCGGGACGAGGGCGACCCCCATCCCGGCCTCGACCATGGCGAGGATGGCGGTCCAGCCGGCGGCGCTGTGGGCCTGTTCGGGGACGAAGCCGGCCGCCTCGCAGGCGGCGGTGGTGATCTCGGACCACGGACCGGAGCCGCCGAAGATCCACGGCTCGCCGGAGAGGTCGGCGAGGCGCAGGCCGGGCGCCTCGGCGAGCGGGTGTCCGGCGGGCAGGGCGACGTCGAGCGGGTCGGCGAGCAGCGGGATCCGGCCGAACTGGGGGTCCCGGGCGGTGGGGGCGTGGGCGGCGAGCGAGAGCGCCAGGTCGGCCTCGCCGCCGGCCAGGAGTTCGTACGCCTCGGCCGCCTCGGCCTCGTGGACGCGGACGTCGAGGCCGGGGTGGTCGGCGCGCAGGCTCTGGACGGCGGGGACGACCAGGGCGGGCACGGCGGTGGAGAAGGCGGCGATCCGGAACCGGCCCGCCTCGCCCCGGACGTGCGCGTCGAGTTCGGCTCCGGCTCGTTCCAGCTGGGCGAAGACGGCCTCGGCGTGCCGCAGGACCAGGTGGGCGGCGTCGGTGAGCCGGACGCGCCGGCCGTGGGCCTCCAGGAGCGGGACGCCGAGCTGGCGGGCGAGGTTGGTGAGCTGCTGGGAGACGGCCGAGGGAGTCATGCACAGCGCCTCGGCGGTGGCGGTGACGGTGCCGCGGTCGCGCAGGGTGCGCAGGATGCGCAGCTTCTTGATGTCCCACTCGGTCATGGCCGCAACCTACCGGGCGGAGCTGAGGGCGACTCCGCCGAGGATGAGCGCCATGCTGACGCCGCCGAGGAGGCCGAGCCGCTCGCCGAGGAGGGCGGCGGAGAGCAGGGCGACGCAGACGGGCTGGAGGTAGTAGACGACACCGGCGCGGGCGGCTCCGACCAGGGAGATCGCCCGGTTCCAGGCGAAGAAGGCGACGGCGGAGGAGAGGACGCCGACGTAGAGCAGGGGGCCTGCGGTGCCGGGGGTGAGGGGGAAGCCGCCCTGGAGGGCGAGGGAGACGCCGTAGGCGGGGGCGAGCATCAGGGCGCCGAGCAGGAAGGTGGCGAAGAGGAAGGCGAGCGGGTCGATCCCCTCGGGCCTGCGCTTGAGCAGGGCGCTGTACGAGGCGAAGGAGAGGGCCGCGGCGAACATCCACAGGTCGCCCGCCGCGAGGTCGATCGTGAGTTCGCCCTTGCCGACGAGCAGGAGGACGCCGACGACGGCCACGGCGGTGCCGAGGACGCGGCGCGGGCCGAGGCGTTCGCCGCCGCAGCGCGCGTACACCGCCATGATCACCGGGGAGGCGGCCATGATCATGCCCATGTTGGTGGCCGAGGTGGTCAGTCCCGCCTGGTGGACCAGGGTGTTGTAGAGCGCGACGCCGAAGAGGGAGGCGAGGGCGAGGAAGCCGAGGTGGCGGCGGAGGAGCCGGTGCTGCCGCCGGAAGGGGCGGGCGGCGAAGGGGGCGACGGCGGCGAGGGCGATGATCCAGCGCCAGAAGACGGCCTGGACGGGCGGGACGGAGTCGGCCAGGTCGCGGGTGGCGACGAAGCTGCCGGACCAGACGACGGTGGCGAGGAGGGCGAGCAGCAGACCGAGGCCGGCGCCCTTGGCGGGCGTCGGCCTCTCGGAGTCGGCGGGGCCGGCGGGGCCGGTGGGGCCGGCGCCGGGGGTGGTCGGAAGGCGGGCGGTGGTGGAGGTCATGCCGCCTACCGTCGCACTCCGGAAACCTCCAGGTCCATCGAAACTTCCTGAGCGTTCCATTCAGTGGAGCTGAACGTTTCCTGCTGGGGGGTCGGGGCGGTACGGGGGGTCAGCTGGCCGGCGACGGTGGCGCCGAAGGCGATGGCCATGCCGAGCAGCTGGACCGGGCCGAGGGCCTGGCCGAGGGCGGCCCAGCCGATGACGGCGGCGGTGATCGGCGAGAGCGGGCCGAGGAGGGTGGCCGAGGAGGCGCCGAGCCGCTCGATGCCGCGGAACCAGAGGAAGTACGAGACGGCGGTGTTGCCGAGGGCGAGGTAGGCGTAGCCCGCCAGGTGGGTGCCGGTCAGGGCCGGCGGCGCCCCCTCGATCGCGAGGGCGAGGGGCAGGATGACCAGGCCGCCGGCGGTGAGCTGCCAGCCGGTGAGGGCGAGGGCGCCGACGCCCTCGGGGCGGCCCCAGCGCTTGGTGAGGACGACGCCGGCGGACATGGAGAGGGCGGAGAGCAGTCCGGCTCCCACTCCGACGAGGTCGAAGGCGGCCCCCGCCTTCAGGACGACGAGGCTGACACCGAAGGCCGCGGCGACGGCGGTGAGCAGGGAGCGGACGGTGGGGCGGTCGCCGAGGACGAGGGCGGCGAGGCCGACGACGAACAGCGGGCCGACCGAGCCGACGACGGCGGCGAGGCCCCCGGGCAGCCGGTAGGCGGCGAGGAAGAGGAGGGGGAAGAAGGCGCCGATGTTGAGGGCACCGAGGACCGCGGCCTTCCACCACCAGGCGCCCTTGGGCAGCTTGCGGGTGACGGCGAGGAGGAGCAGCCCGGCGGGCAGGGCGCGCATCAGGCCGGTGAAGAGGGGCCGGTCGGGCGGCAGGAACTCGGTGGTGACGAAGTAGGTCGAGCCCCAGGAGATGGGGGCGAGGGCGGTGAGCGCGACGACGGCGGCCTTGCGGGACATGACGGTTCCCCCTGCGGTGAGTGCGGCGGCACCGGAGTGCCTTGGCGATAATTAACTTACCACTAAGCTACTTACTTGCAAGTGTCTTTCTTGCCTTCGAGTCAGGGAGAAGGGAAGACTGGGGCCATGGAGAAGCACACCCCGGGCGCCGGCCACTCCCCCGGCCCCGCCCACGACGCCGTCGACGCCATCACCGACCAGTGGGCGGCGGTCCGCCCCGATCTCGACACGCTCCCCATGGCGGTCTTCGGGCGGATCTACCGGCTGGCCGCCGCGATGCGCGGCAAGGTCGACAAGGCGTACGCGCCCTACGGCATGGCGCTCGGGGAGTTCGACGTGCTGGCCACCCTGCGCAGGTCCGGGGAGCCGTACACGCTGTCACCGCGTGAGCTGACCGCCACGCTGATGATCACCACCGGCGGGATGACGGGCCGGCTCGACAAGCTGGAGAAGGCCGGGCTGCTCACCCGCAGCCCCGACCCGAACGACCGGCGCGGGCTGCGCGTCACGCTCACCGAACGCGGCCGGGAGCTGGTGGACCAGGCGGTGGGCGCGGGCCTCGAACGCCAGCGGGAGGCCCTGGAGTCGGCGCTCACCGAGGAGGAGGCGGACCAGCTGGCCGGCCTGCTCCGCAAACTGCTCGCGACCACGGCCTGAGGCGGGGGAGCAGGAGCGCGCACGCAGGCGAGGGCGCCGCGCGGTACGTCGTACCGTGCGGCGCCCTCGCGGGAAAGGACGAGGAGGCGGTCAGGCCTTCTTGCGGGACTTGTCGAGCACCATCACCAGACCGGTGATGACCAGGAACAGCACCAGCGGGGCCACCACGAAGAGACCGAGGGTCTCGACGACCTCCAGCTTGGGGGCCGGGTCGTCACCGTCGTCGCGGGTCAGCGCGAGCGCGGGGGACGACATGAGCAGCATCATCAGCGTCGTACCGGCCGCGACGGCGCCGGCGCGCAGGGCGTTCTTCTTGTCCACGGTGCAAACGTAGCGAACACCTAAACGGGCCGCGCGTCCGGGGGTGCCGTACGGGCTCCGGCCGGGGCTCCGGTGCCGTCCCGGACGAGCCGCAGCAGCGCGTGGGCGCGCGGGGAGGCGGCGATCCGCTCCAGCGTGACGGGCTGCCCTCCGGGGTCCGCGACGGGCAGCCGCCAGTTGGGGTACTGGTCCCAGGTGCCGGGGAGGTTCTGCGGTCTGCGGTCCCCCACGAGATCCGGCAGCCACACCCCCACCAGCCGGGCCGGGGTGGCGCACAGGAAGCGGTGGACGGCCCGGACGGAGGCCTCCTCCTCGCCCCGGCCCTCCGGGAGCATGCCCAGCCGCTGGAAGAGGCCGAGCCACTCGGCGGTCTCCGCCGCGTCCGCCGCCCGCTCCCGCTCCGGGTCCCCCGGCAGCAGGCCCAGCCGCTGCCGCAGGGCCACGTGGTCGCCGGAGAGCCGGGCGGCCGTGGACGGCAGGTCGTGGGTGGTGGCGGTGGCCACGCAGTCGGCCCGCCAGGCCTCCGGGGCGAGCGGCCGGCCGCCGCCCGCCCAGTCGCGTTCGAACCAGAGCACGGAGGTCCCGAGGACGCCGCGCCGGGCCAGCGCCTCCCGTACGCCCGGTTCGACCGTGCCCAGGTCCTCGCCGATGACGAGGGCGCCGGCCCGGTGCGCCTCCAGGACGAGGACGGCGAGCATCGCCTCGGCGTCGTACCGGACGTAGGTGCCCTCCGTGGGTTCGTGGCCCTCCGGCACCCACCAGAGCCGGAACAGGCCCATCACGTGGTCGATGCGCAGGGCGCCCGCGTGGCGGAGGAGTTCGCGCAGGAGCGCGCGGTACGGGGCGTAGCCGGCGGCGGCGAGGGCGTCGGGCCGCCAGGGCGGCAGGCCCCAGTCCTGGCCGCGCGCGTTGAACGCGTCGGGCGGGGCGCCGACCGACATCCCGGCGGCGAAGTCGCCCTGGCGCGCCCAGACGTCGGAGCCCTCGGGGTGCACGCCGACGGCCAGGTCGTGGATGATCCCGACCGCCATGCCGGCCTCGCGGGCGGCGGCGGCGGCCCCGGCGAGCTGCCGGTCCGTCAGCCAGGCCAGGCGGCAGTGGAGGTCGACCCGGGTGGCGAGTTCCGCGTCGGCGTGGACGGCGGCCTCGGCGCCGCGCGGGGTCCGCAGCTTCTCGGGCCAGGAGCGCCAGTGGTGGCCGTACCGCTCGGCGAGGGCCAGATAGGTGGCGTGGTCCTCCAGGGCGCGCCCGCGCTCGGCGAGGAAGTCGTGGTAGTCGGCGCGCCGGCCGGGGCCGAGATCGACGCCGGTGACGATGAGCTCCAGGGCTCGCAGCTTGAGCGCCCAGACGGCGTCGCGGTCGATCAGGGCGCCCTTGAGGACCCGTTCGCGCAGGTCGGAGGCCTCGGCGAGGATCCGGTCCATTTCCTCGCGGTGCCCGGGGCCGAGGTGGCGGTACTCGGGGACGTCCTCGATCCGCAGATGGACCGGGTCGGGGAAGCGGCGGGAGGAGGGCCGGTACGGGGAGGGGTCGGAGGGGGCCCCGGGCACGCCCGCGTGGAGCGGGTTGACCTGGAGGAAGGACGCTCCGTGGACGCGGCCCGCCCAGCCGGCCAGCTCGCGCAGGTCGCCGAGGTCGCCCATGCCCCAGGAGCGGGTGGAGAGCAGCGAGTACAGCTGGACGAGGAGCCCGAAGCCGCGCCGGCCCGGCCCGGGCACGCGCGCGGGGGCGACGATCAGGGTGCTGGTGGTGGTGCGGCCGTCGGGGGCCTCGGCCGTCACGGTGTGGACGCCGGGGGGCAGGGCGTCCCAGTCGGGTCCGGTGTGGGTGCCGCCCGTCTCGGTGGTGACCCGCAGCCGGGTCCCGGGCGGCAGATCGGCCGGGGGCCGGACCGGTTCGCCGTCCCGGTGACGGACCAGGGTGGGCGGCAGCAGCCGCTCCCGCTCGGCCCGTTCCGCCGCGCCGAGGGCGGTGGCGACCGCCTCCGGGGTGGTGGCGTCCACCCCCAGGGCGCCGAGGACCGCGACCACGGTGGTGTCCGGCACGGGGACGGTGACGCCTGGGGAGGGGCTGTACTCGGTGGCGACGCCGTGGCGGGCGGCGAGACGGGCCAGGGTCACTTCACACTCCGGGGGACTCCGTGCCGCCCGCGGTGCCGGGGGCGGTGGCTTCGCTGGTGAGGGGGGCCGCACCGGTGAGGGGCGGTTCGCTGGTCAGGGGCGCGGCGGCGGCGAGGGGCGGCTCGCTGGTCAACGGCCCGGCGGGAGGCTCGCTCTGACGGGGAATCCGTATCCGTCCGGCATGGTGGGGGGCGGTGGGGGGCACGGGGGTCTCCCGGATGTCGTCTCGGCAGGAGGGACCAGGGCACAACGACTCAAGCCCTACCCATCGCTCCTCGTTTTACCGGCGGAATGCGGCGAAGTGACGTCACCTCGCCGAAGGATCGACGGGCAAAGGCGACACATCGCCCCCGCACATTGACACCCCCGTGCGACGGGTGGTGGGGTCGTAACCCGCTCGTGACCCGCCGCAGGCCCGGCCGCACGCCCGTCGGCGGGCGCGCGGAGCGGGTGTGCGGCCGGGCGGGCGGCGACCGGGAAGCCGGGGCATCGGGGCAAGTGATCGGGCCGAAGGGAGTCCTCGTGGGGCGCAGGAAGCGGACCGCTACGGCGGTGGCCGCGGCGGTGATCGGCGGCCTTCTCGGAGGCCCCGCCCCCGGGGTGGCGCAGGCCGCGCCGCACGCCCCCCGCTCACCCCTCGCGCCGGTGGCACCGCAGAACCCGGGGACACCGCCGGGCGCGGGGACGCCACCGGGCCCGGGGGGAGCGCCGGCGAGCGCGGGAGCACCGGGGACCCAGGCGCCCCCGGGGAGCCGGGACACACCGGCCGGCCCGGAGGCGGCGAAGGTCCCGGGTGCCACCACCGCGTCCGGCGGCGCTCCCGCCGTCTGGCCCCGGCCCCAGTCACTGACTCCCGGCGGCCCCTCCGTACGCCTCGGGGGCGAGGTGACGCTGCTCGCGGACGCCGACGCCGACCCGTACGCGCTCGCCGTCCTGCGGGAGCTGCTGCGCGGGGCCGGGGTACGGACCGTCCACACCGCGCTCCCCGGCGCCGGGCCCGTGATCCGGGCCGCCGGGCCGTCCGGCGAGGGGGTCTCCGGAGCCGCGGAGGCGCTGCGCGCGCTGCGGGTGCCCGAGCGGCTCGACCTGCCGCGCGGCGGCTACCGGCTGGCGACCGGGCGCCTGGGCGGCCGGGACACGCTCGTCCTGGACGGGGCCGGCGAGGACGGCCTCTTCCACGCCGTCCAGACGGTGCGCCAGCTCCTCGGCGGCGGCCGGGAGATCCCGGGCGTCGTCGTCCGCGACTGGCCGGGCACGGCCGAGCGCGGTGTCACCGAGGGCTTCTACGGCACCCCGTGGACGGCGGAGCAGCGGCTCGCGCACCTCGACTTCCTGGGCCGCACCAAGCAGAACCGGTACCTCTACGCGCCCGGTGACGACCCGTACCGCCAGGCACAGTGGCGCGAGCCCTATCCGGCGGAGCGTCGCGCGGAGTTCCGGGCGCTCGCCGAACGGGCCCGCGCCAACCACGTGACGCTCGGCTGGGCCGTGGCGCCCGCCCAGTCCATGTGCCTCGCCTCGGACGCCGACGTACGGGCCCTGACGCGGAAGCTCGACGCGATGTGGGAGCTCGGCTTCCGCTCGTTCCAGCTCCAGTTCCAGGACGCCGGTTACGGCGAGTGGCACTGCGCCCGGGACGCCGAGGTCTTCGGGCGGGACGCGGCGGGCGCCGCCACCGCGCACGCGCGCGTGGCGAACACCGTCGCCCGGCACCTGGCCGAGCGGCACCCGGACGCCGAACCGCTGACGGTGATGCCGACGGAGTACTTCCAGGACGGCGCCACCGCCTACCGGACGGCGCTCGCCGGGGCGCTCGACGCGCGCGTGCGGGTGGCCTGGACCGGCGTCGGGGTGGTGCCGCGCACCATCACCGGTGGCGAGATGGCCGGGGTCCGCGCGGCCCTGGGCGGCCACCCGCTGGTCACCATGGACAACTACCCGGTCAACGACTACGCGCAGGACCGTCTCTTCCTCGGGCCGCACACCGGCCGGGAACCGGCCGTGGCCGCCGGGTCCGCCGCCTTCCTCGCCCACGCGATGGAGCAGCCGGTGGCCTCGCGCGTGCCGCTGTTCACCGCCGCCGACTACGCCTGGAACCCCAAGGGCTACCGGCCCCAGGAGTCCTGGCGGGCGGCCGTCGACGACCTCGCGGGGCCGGACCCGGCGGCCCGCGAGGCGCTGTGGGCGCTCGCCGGGAACGACGCCTCCTCGATCCTCGCGCCGGGCGCCGAGTCGGCCTATCTGAAGCCGCTCCTGGCCGCGTTCCGCGCCGCCCGCGCCCTCCCGGGCACGGGCCCCCGGGAGAAGGCGGCGCGGGAGAAGGCCGCGCGGGAGCTGCGGGCCGCGTTCACGGTGATGGGCGAGGCCCCGCGGCGGCTCGTCGGCACCGCGGGCGGCGCCCTGGGCGACGAGACCGGTCCGTGGCTGGAGCGGCTCTCCCGGTACGGCCGGGCCGGCGAGGCGGCGGTCGACATGCTGCTCGCCCAGGACCGGGGTGACGGGCCGGCGGCCTGGCGGGCGCGGCTGCGCCTGGAGCCGCTGCGGGCGTCCCTGGAGCCCGGGCAGGTGACGGTCGGCGCGGGAGTGCTGGGCCCGTTCCTCGACGCGGCGCTCGCCGAGTCGGCCGCCTGGACGGGGACCGGCCGGCCCGAGGCGCGGCGGGCCGGGCGCACGGCCGGCGCGTACACGGTGAAGCTCGACCGCCCCAGGGCCCTGGAGGCCGTGACGGTGCTCACGGTGCCGGGAGCGGGCGACGGGCACGCGCGCGTGGAGGCGTACGTCCCCGGCGAGGGCTGGCGCACCCTCGGCCCGCTGGCGGCCGGCGGCTGGACGCAGCCGGAGCCGAAGGGAGTGCGCGCGGACGCGCTGCGGGTGGTCTGGGACGAGGGGGCCGCGGCGCCCGAGGTGCGCGCGCTGGTGCCGTGGTTCGCGGACGGGCCGCGGGCCGGCCTGGAGGTGAAGGGGTCGCGGACGGACGCCGAGATCGGCGGCGCGGCCCAGCGGGTGGACCTGGAGCTGTCGGGTGTGCGCGCGGGTGAGGTCGCCGGGACGGTCACGGCGAAGGCGCCGAAGGGTGTCTCCGTACGGGTGCCGCGGCGGACGGTGGTGGAGCGGGGCGGCCGGACGACGGTGCCGCTGGAGGTGTCGGTGGCGGCGGACGCGCCGGCCGGCGCGTACCGGGTGCCGGTCTCCTTCGCGGGCGAGGAGCGGGTGCTGACCGTGCGGGCCTTCCCGCGCACGGCCGGCCCGGACCTGGCGCGGACGGCGACGGCGACGTCCTCGGGCGACGAGACCCCCGACTTTCCGGCCGCCTCGGCGGTGGACGGCGATCCGGCGACCCGCTGGTCCTCCCCGGCCGAGGACGACGCCTGGTGGCAGCTGGAGCTGCCCGCCCCGGCGCGGATAGGGCGGGTGGTGCTGCACTGGCAGGACGCGTACGCCTCCCGCTACCGGGTGGAGGTGTCGCCGGACGGCCGCACCTGGCGCACGGCCGCGCGCGTCGAGGACGGGCGGGGCGGCCGGGAGTCGGTGCGGATGGACGCGGCGGACACCCGCTTCCTGCGGGTGCGCGGCGAGGCCCGGGCGACCCGGTACGGCTACTCGCTCTGGTCCGTGGAGACGTACGCGGTGGCGGAGCCGGCCAGGCCCGACGAGGACCCGAAGGCGCCGGAGGACCCGCAGGAGCGGGAGGCACCCAAGGCCGGCGGCGCCCCGGCGGCCCCGGCCGCGCCGCAGGCCCCGGACACGGGCACGGGCACGGGCACGCCGGAGGAACCCGCGGCGCCCCCGGCACAGGCACCGGACGCCCCGGGCCGGACGACGGCACCGGAGGAGACCTCCTAGGAGGTCTCCTCCGGTACGCGAAAGGCCCGGATCAGCCCGTCGTCAACGCCCCTTCGGGGGTGTCGGCGACGGAGTCGATCCGGGCCATCACGTCCTCGGCGCCGAACGCCTTGAGGTACGGCAGCCAGCGGGGGTCCCGGTGTCCGGTCCCGATGATCCGCCAGGCCAGGCCGGTCGGCGGAGCGGGTTGGTGGCGCAGCCGCCAGCCCAGTTCGCGCAGGTGCCGGTCGGCCTTGAGGTGGTTGCAGCGGCGGCAGGCCGCCACCACGTTGTCCCACGCGTGGGTGCCGCCCCGGCTGCGCGGGATGACGTGGTCGACGCTGGTGGCGACGCCCCCGCAGTACATGCACCGCCCGCCGTCCCGGGCGAAGAGGGCTCTGCGGGTCAAGGGAACGGGCCCCCGGTAGGGGACCCGCACGAAGCGTTTCAGCCGCACCACGCTGGGCGCGGGGACGACTTGGGTCTCGCTGTGCAGGAAGGCGCCGGACTCCTCGATGCAGAGGGCCTTGTTCTCCAGTACGAGGACGAGTGCGCGGCGGAGCGGTACGACGCCGAGCGGCTCGTACGACGCGTTCAGGACCAGGACGTGCGGCACGGATGCCTCCTATGACGCCGGCGGCGCGTGGCTCGCGCCGGGACGAAACTGCTCTCAGTCTCTCCTCATGCCTGGTCGGAACGCCACCACGTATCCGGAACGGGGGTGACGGCCGGGGGTGTTCTCGACCACATCGGCAGCTGTCTCTCCTCCTACGTGCCCGGGTGAGGTCCGTCTCTCCCTCGAACAGGTCCACGGGTCCGGGTGTGCGGCCCCGTTACTGTGGATGGCCTGCGTACGCGATGCCTGGAGGTTGTCCCGTGTCCTGGTCCGCCCTGGCGGCTGCCACCGAACCCGAGCCCTTGCCGGCGACCCTGGACGAGGCGGCGGAGAGGGCGACGAACGCCGCCGGCTGGGTGGAGGAGAACTGGTCCACCTGGCTCAACACCGGTCTGCGCATCCTGCTGATCCTGGTCGTGGCCATCCTGCTGCGGATGGCCGTCCGCCGCGCCCTGACGAAGCTGATCGACCGGATGAACCGGTCGGCGCAGGCGGTGGAGGGGACGGCCCTGGGCGGTCTCCTCGTCAACGCCGAGCGGCGGCGGCAGCGGTCCGAGGCGATCGGGTCGGTGCTGCGTTCGGTCGCGTCCTTCCTCATCCTGGGCACGGCCGGCCTGATGATCCTCGGTGCCTTCAAGATCGATCTCGCGCCGCTGCTCGCCTCGGCCGGTGTGGCCGGTGTGGCGATCGGTTTCGGCGCCCGGAACCTGGTGACGGACTTCCTGTCCGGCGTCTTCATGATCCTGGAGGACCAGTACGGGGTCGGCGACTCGGTCGACGCGGGTGTGGCCTCCGGCGAGGTCGTCGAGGTGGGCCTGCGGGTGACGAAGCTGCGGGGCGTGGACGGCGAGATCTGGTACGTCCGCAACGGCGAGATCAAGCGCATAGGCAACCTCAGCCAGGGCTGGGCGACGGCGTGCGTGGACGTGACGGTCCGGCCGTCGGAGGACCTGGACGAGGTGCGGTCGGTGATCACCGCGGCGGGTGAGGCCATGGCCAAGGAGGAGCCGTGGAACGAGCACCTCTGGGGGCCGGTGGAGGTGCTCGGTCTGACCGAGGTGCTGATCGACTCCATGACGGTCCGGGTGTCGGCGAAGACGATGCCGGGCAAGGCGCTGGGCGTGGAGCGGGAGCTGCGCTGGCGCGTCAAGCGGGGCCTGGACCAGGCGGGCATCCGAATCGTGGGCGGGCTGCCGCAGCCGGCCGACGACGAGCAGGCCGACCCGACGGCGGGCATGGCGCCGCCCTCGGCGTTCGCGTCGACCACCTCGCCGCAGTCGGCGGCGGCGACGCCGCTGCCCAAGCCCGATCTGAACAAGTAGCGGCGGTCGGGGGGACCGCCCCGACGCCCCCGCGGGCAGCGCTTCGGCCGCCTTCGGGGGCGTCGCGCGTTCCCGGGTATTGACGGCCCCGTGACGGGCGCCTTACCTTCCTTCCACAGAATAGGAAACTTTCCTAACAGTGTGGTCGGGACAACGGGCCCGCCGACCGCCCTTCCCGGCGGCACAATGGCCCGAAAGCGTCGAAGGGCAGGTGCGACCGAGATGGCCGGTACGACCCCCGGAGCCCCGGGCGCCCCCGGGGCGGCGACCACGGGCGCGTCCCCGGTCGGCGGCGCGCCGCCGGTCTCCGCCGGCTCCGCCACGGTCCCCGGTACGCCGCGCGTGCTGCGCGCCATGAACGACCGCGCCGCCCTGGACCTGCTCCTGGCCCACGGCCCGCTCTCCCGCACCCGGATCGGCAAGCTCACCGGCCTGTCCAAGCCGACCGCCTCGCAGCTCCTCGCCCGCCTCGAAGCGGCCGGGCTGGTCGTCGCCACCGGCACCACCGCCGGCCGGCCCGGCCCCAACGCCCAGCTGTACGCCGTCAATGCCCGCGCCGCGTACGCCGCCGGCCTCGACGTGAGTCCCGACCGCATCCACGCCGCCGTCGCCGACCTCACCGGCGCCCTCGTCGGCGAGTTCGAGCTGCGCACCCCGGGCCGTCCCGCCGGCGGGGTCGTCCGCCAGGTCACCGAGGCCCTCGACGGGGCGGTGGCGGCCGCCGGGATCGGGCGCGCGGAGGTGCGGCGCCTGGTCATCGGCACACCCGGCGCCTTCGACCCGGCCACCGGACGGCTCCGCTACGCCTCCCACCTGCCCGGCTGGCACTCCCCCACCCTCCTGGCGGAGCTGGCCGCGGCCCTGCCCATGCCGTTCGAGTACGAGAACGACGTCAACCTCGCCGCCGTGGCCGAGCAGCGCCTGGGCGCCGCGCGCGGCCACGGCGACTTCGTCCTGCTGTGGAACGAGGAAGGCCTCGGCGCCGCCGTCGTCCTCGGCGGGCGCCTCCACCGCGGCTTCACCGGCGGCGCCGGCGAGGTCGGTTTCCTGCCCGTGCCGGGCACCCCGCTCGTCCGGCAGGTCACCAAGGCCAACTCCGGCGGCTACCAGGAGCTCGCCGGCGTCCAGTCGGTGCCCCGGATCGCCCGCGCCCTCGGCATCGGGACACCCGAGCAGCCGTACGTACCGGTCGCTTCGGGGCTGCTGTCCCGGGCCGCCGCCGTCCACGCGGAGGACGCCCGATACGCGGAGCTGCTCGACCGGTACGCCGAGCGGCTCGCCACCGGGCTCGCCTCCGTCGTCGCCGTACTGGACCCGGAACTGATCGTGCTGTCCGGGGAGGTCCTCGTCGCGGGCGGCGAACCCCTGCGGGCCCGGGTGCAGTCCGAGCTGGCCGACCTGGCCGCCTCCCGACCCCGGCTCGTCCTCACCGCCGTACCCCACCGGCCCGTCCTGCGCGGCGCCCTCGAAAGCGCCCTCGCCACCACCCGCGACGAGGTCTTCGACACCTCCCGCTGACCCGTCCCCGCCCGACCGTCCCGGGGCCCGCCGCGCCCCGGGGCCGACCCGCCACGTCCCCGCCCGTCCCCGTCCGTCCCCGTTCGTCCCCGTTCGTCCCCGCAAACTTTCCGTCCCGGGAGTGACACCGCCATGCCCGTACGCACCCGCGGAGCAGCCGCCGCGCTCGCCGCCACCGCCTCCCTCGCCCTGTTCGCCACCGCCTGCACCGGATCCGCCGGCGACGCGGCGGCCGACGACCCGAACGCCGTGACCACCCTCACCTTCTGGCACGGCTGGTCGGCGCCCTCCGAGGTCAAGGCGATCCAGGACAACATCGACCGGTTCACCAAGACCCACCCGAACATCAAGGTGAAGGTCGTCGGCAACATCAACGACGACAAGCTCAACCAGGCGCTGCGCGCGGGCGGCTCCAACGGTCCGGACGTCGCCGCCTCCTTCACCACAGCCAACGTCGGCAAGTTCTGCCACTCGGGCGCCTTCGCGGACCTGAAGCCGTTCCTGGAGAGGGACAAGGTCGACCTCGACAAGACCTTCTCCAAGGTCCTCCAGGACTACACCCAGTTCGAGGGCAAGCGCTGCACCCTGCCGCTGCTCTCCGACGCGTACGGCCTCTACTACGACAAGGACGCCTTCGAGGCCGCCGGCATCAAGGAGCCGCCGAAGACCTGGTCGGAGTTCACCCGGGTCGCCAAGAAGCTCACGAAGCACAAGGGCAACGGCTACGAGCGGCTCGGATTCATGCCCACCTACCTGGGCTACGAGACCGTCCCGAGCCACTACATGTCGCAGTGGGACCACCGCTACTTCGACGCGGACGGCAAGTCCAACATCGCCAAGGACCCCGCCTTCGCCGAGATGCTGACGTACCAGAAGTCCCTGGTGGACGCGCTGGGCGGCTTCGAGAAGCTGGACCGCTACCGCGCCACCTTCGGTGACGAGTGGGGCGCCAAGCACCCCTTCCACACCGGCCAGGTCGCCATGCAGCTCGACGGCGAGTGGCGGCTGAACTTCCTCAAGGAGGCCAAGGTCGGCTTCGAGGTCGGCGTCGCGCCGCTGCCCGTCGCGGACGACGAGGTGGACGAGTACGGCAAGGGCTACCTCTCCGGCACGATCATCGGCATCGCCCCGCAGAGCCGCAAGCAGAACGCCGCCTGGGAGCTGGTCAAGTACATGACCATGGACACCGGGGCGGTGGTGAACTTCGCCAACGCCATCGGCAACGTCCCCTCCACCCTGGACGCCCTCAAGTCCCCCGACCTGAGGACGGACGAGCGGTTCAAGGTCTTCCTGGACATCGCCCGGCACCCCGAGTCCACCACCTCCGACGGTGCCGTGAACGGCTCCACCTACCAGGACACCTTCCAGGACTTCGCCGAGAAGTACGAGAAGGGCCAGGTGCCGGACCTGAGGAAGGGCCTGGCCGAGACCGCCGCCCAGATCGACCGCGACATCGCGCAGGCGAAGTAACCGTCCATGACCACGTACACCCTCCGCTCGAAGCGCCGCAGGTCGGCGCTGCGCACGGCGGCCTTCATGGCCCCGTGGCTCGTCGGCTTCGGCGTCTTCTTCGCGTACCCGCTCGTCTCGACCGTCTACTTCTCGCTCATGCGGTACGACGGGCTCAACCCGCCCACCTGGCGCGGCCTGGACAACTGGACGTACGTCTTCTCCGACCTGCCGAAGTTCTGGCCCGCCCTGCAGAACACGCTCTGGCTGGCGGTCGTCATGGTGACCTGCCGGGTCGTCTTCGGCCTCGGCGTCGGCATGATCGCCACCCGGGTGAAGACCGGCACCGGCGTCTTCCGCACCCTGTTCTACCTGCCCTACCTGGCGCCGCCGGTGGCCGCGACGCTCGCCTTCGTCTTCCTGCTCAACCCCGGCACCGGTCCCGTCAACGCGTTCCTGGAGGCGGTCGGCATCCCCGCCCCCTCCTGGTTCAACGACGCCGCCTGGGCCAAGCCCGCCCTCACCGTGCTCGCCGTGTGGGGCGTGGGCGACCTCATGGTCATCTTCATGGCGGCGCTGCTCGACGTGCCGAAGGAGCAGTACGAGGCGGCGGAGCTGGACGGCGCCTCCGCCTGGCAGCGGTTCCGCTTCGTGACGCTGCCGAACATCGCGCCGATCGTCCTCTTCGCGGTCGTCACCGGGATCATCGGCGCGATGCAGTACTACACGCAGCCGATCGTGGCGGCCAAGGTCGCCTCCGGCGTGATCGGCGGCTCCGGGCAGACCTTCGAGCCCGGCCACCCCGACGACTCCACGCTGACCCTGCCGCAGCTCGTCTACACCCTCGGCTTCGGCCGCTTCGACTACGGCGCCGCCTGCGTCGTGGCCCTCGTCCTGTTCGCCCTCTCCATGGCCTGCACCGCGCTGCTCATGCGCCGGCGCGGCGGCCTGATCGGCTCGGGTGACTGAACCATGAGCACCTCCACCGTCCTCGACCGCCCCCGCGGCGGGCGCGCGGCCGGGCCCGCCGGGTCCGCCGCGCGGACCGCCCGCCGCAAGGCTCTGCTGCACTGGATCGCCGTGCACGCGCTGGCGGTCGCCGCGGCCCTCTTCTTCGTGCTGCCGTTCGTCTTCGTCCTGCTCACCTCCCTCATGAGCGACGCGCAGGCGCTCACCCGGGACCTCACCCCGAACAGCTGGCACCCGGAGAACTACGTCAAGGTCTTCGAGACCCCCGGCTTCCTCACCTGGTGGCGGAACTCGCTGCTGTACGCGGGGCTCGGCACCCTCCTCGTCGTGGTGTCCTCCGTGCCCGTCGCGTACGCGCTCGCCAAGTTCCGCTTCCGGGGCCGGCACCTGTCGCTGCTGCTCGTGGTCGCGACGATGATGCTGCCGCCGCAGGTCGTCCTCATCCCGATGTACCTGTTCTGGGCCAAGCAGATGGACCTGTCCGGCACGCTCTGGCCGCTGCTGATCCCGATGGCCTTCGGTGACGCCTTCGCGATCTTCCTGTTGCGCCAGTTCCTGCTGACCATCCCGGACGAGTACATCGAGGCGGCGCGGATCGACGGCTGCGGGGAGCTGCGCACCCTGCTGCGGATCGTGCTGCCGATGGCGAAGCCGGGCATCGCCGCCGTCGCGCTCTTCCAGTTCTTCTACTGCTGGAACGACTACTTCGGGCCGCAGATCTACGCCTCCGAGAACCCGGCCGCCTGGACGCTCAGCTACGGCCTGGAGTCCTTCAAGGGCGCGCACCACACCGACTGGAACCTGACCATGGCCGCGACCGTCCTGGTCATGGCCCCCGTGATCCTCGTGTTCTTCTTCGCCCAGAAGGCGTTCGTCGAGGGAGTCACACTCACCGGAGTGAAGGGCTGACGCACACATCATGAAGCTCGCTGTCGTGGGGGGCGGCTCCACCTACACCCCCGAACTGATCGACGGTTTCGCGCGGTTGCGCGACACCCTGCCCGTCACCGAACTGGTCCTCGTCGACCCGGCCGCCGACCGTCTGGAGCTGGTCGGCGGGCTCGCCCGGCGGATCTTCGCCAAGCAGGACCACGCGGGGGCGATCACCACCACCGCCGACCTCGACGCCGGGGTGGAGGGCGCCGACGCCGTCCTGCTCCAGCTGCGGGTCGGCGGCCAGGCCGCCCGGAACCAGGACGAGACCTGGCCGCTGGAGTGCGGCTGCGTCGGCCAGGAGACCACGGGCGCGGGCGGTCTGGCCAAGGCGCTGCGCACGGTCCCCGTCGTCCTGGACATCGCCGAGCGGGTCCGGCGCGCCAACCCGGACGCCTGGATCATCGACTTCACCAACCCGGTGGGCATCGTCACGCGCGCGCTGCTCCACGCCGGCCACAAGGCCGTCGGCCTGTGCAACGTGGCGATCGGCTTCCAGCGGAAGTTCGCCGCGCTCCTGGACCTCGCCCCGTCCGAGATCCACCTCGACCACGTCGGGCTCAACCACCTGACGTGGGAGACGGCGGTACGGATCGGGGGCCCCGAGGGCGAGAACGCGCTGCCGCGGCTGCTCGCCGGGCACGGCGACGCGATCGCCGGCGACCTGCGTCTGCCGCGGGCGGTCCTGGACCGGCTCGGCGTCGTCCCCTCGTACTACCTGCGCTACTTCTACGCGCACGACGAAGTGGTGCGGGAGCTGGGCACGAAGCCCTCGCGGGCCGCCGAGGTCGCGGCGATGGAGAAGGAACTCCTGGAGATGTACGGGGACCCGGCGCTCGACGAGAAGCCGGCCCTGCTCGCGAAGCGCGGCGGCGCCTTCTACTCGGAGGCGGCAGTGGACCTGGCGGCCGCGCTGCTGGGCGGCGCGGGTTCCCCGTACCAGGTGGTGAACACGTACAACCGGGGCACGCTGCCGTTCCTGCCGGACGACGCCGTCATCGAGACGCAGGCGGCGGTCGGTCCGGCCGGACCCGTGCCGCTGCCGGTGGCGCCGCTCGACCCGCTGTACGCGGGGCTGATCGCCCACGTCACGGCCTACGAGGAGCTCGCCCTGGAGGCGGCGCTGCGCGGGGGCCGCGACCGGGTGTTCAAGGCACTGCTCGCCCACCCGCTGGTCGGGCAGTACGCCACCGCCGAGGGGCTCACCGACCGGCTGATCGCGCACAACCGGGAGCACCTCGCGTGGGCGTGAACGGAAGCCCGGACGAGGTCCTCCTCGCGATCGACGCGGGGAACAGCAAGACCGACGCCGTGGTCCTCTCCACGGACGGAACCGTGCTCGGCACGGCGCGCGGCGGCGGGTTCCAGCCTCCGGTGGTGGGGGTCGGGACGGCGGTGGACGCACTGGCCGGGATCGTGGGGCGGGCGGCGGCCGAGGCGGCCGTCCCGGTCCGCTTCGCCCATGTCACGGCGTGTCTCGCCAACGCCGACCTGCCCGTGGAGGAGGCGGAGCTGCACCGCGCGCTCCTCGCCCGGGGCTGGAGCGGATCGGTGCGGGTGCACAACGACACCTTCGCGATCCTGCGGGCCGGGATCGACGAGCCGCGGGGCGTGGCCGTGGTCTGCGGGGCGGGCATCAACTGCGTGGGGATGACGCCGGACGGGCGTACGGCCCGCTTCCCGGCGATCGGGAAGATCTCCGGCGACTGGGGCGGGGGCGGCGGACTCGCCGACGAGGCGCTGTGGTCGGCCGCCCGCGCCGAGGACGGGCGCGGCGAGCCGACCGCGCTGGCCCGGGAACTGCCGGCGCACTTCGGCCTGGAGTCGATGTACGGGCTGATCGAGGCCCTGCACCTGGGCCGGATCCCGCCCGCCCGGAAGCACGAGCTGACGCCGGTCCTCTTCCGGGTGGCGGCGGCGGGCGACCCGGTGGCGCTGGGCCTCGTGCACCGGCAGGCGGAGGAGGTCGTGGCGATGTCGGTGGTGGCGCTCGGCCGGCTCGGACTCCTGGCGGAGGAGACCCCGGTGATGCTGGGCGGCAGCGTCCTGGCCGCCCGGCACCCGCAGCTGGAGCGGCGGATCGGCGACCTGCTCGCCGAGCGCGCGCCGAAGGCGGTGACCGGATACGTGACGGCCCCGCCGGTCCTCGGGGCGGCGCTGCTCGCCCTGGACGAGGCGGCGGCCCGGCCGGAGGCGGCGGCCCGGCTGCGGGCGCACTACGAGGGCTGAACAGGTCCGGAAGCAGGGGTGTGAACGGGCCGGACGCGCGGGCACGTGGGGGCTCGCGCGCGGCTCACGCGGGGCGTTCCCCTCCCGGAGGGGGGCGCCCCGCTGCCGTATCACCTGTTCGAGTGGTGACTCGAACGGAACCGATCCGGGCCGGAAGGTGTATTCAGAGGGGGAGGGTTCGCCCGAGGATGTGCCGGGGGCGTGCGGCACCATAGGAACAAGATCGCGTCAACCCGGGTGTGCGGGACGGCCGCTGAGGTCATACTGCTCGCCGGGTCGTACGTCCCGCCGGGAGACGGATGGGGACGCGCCGATGTCGGCGACCGAGGGGGAGGTCCAGTGACACACCCGCCGAACGCGCCCGCCGCGCCGGCGGCGCGCGGCGCGGCCACCGCGTCCGCGGGCCCCGTCGGTGTGCCCGCGCAGCCGTCGGCCGCGTCCGGCCCGCCCGCCGGCTCCTTCACCGTGGAGCCCGGGGGCCGCAGCGCCCGGGCCGTGGCCCGTGAACGGCTGCGCGAGGCGGCGACGACCGAACCGGGCCGCCTCCAGATCCTGGGGGCCGTGCTCGCGCTGCTCGTCGTCGCGTTCGGCGCGGTCACCGCCTACGAGGTGGCGGACCGGGCCTCGGCCGCCGAGGACGTCGTGCGCCGCAGCCAGCCGCTGAGCGCCGACGCCGCCGCCGTCTACCGCTCGCTTGCCGACGCCGACTCCACCGCGGCGGCCGGGATCCTGGCGGGCACCCTGGAGTCCCCCGAGTCCCGCGCGCGCTACCTCCGCGACATCGCCACCGCCTCCCGCCTCCTGGTCGAAGCGGCGGCGCAGACGGACGGTTCGTCCGCCTCGGGCCGCGAGATCACCACGCTCAACGAGCAACTGCCCCGCTACACCGGCCTGGTCGAACGGGCCCGCGCGGCGAACCGGCAGGGGCTGCCGCTCGGCGGCGCCTATCTCCGCTACGCCAACCAGCAGATGACCCGGCACATGCTGCCCGCGGCCGAGCGGCTGTACGCGGCGGAGACCGAGCGGCTCCGGCGGGACGACGACGCCGCCCGCGCCCGGCCGGTCGCCTCGCTCGCCGTGGGCCTGCTCGCCCTCGGGGTGCTCGCGTGGGCCCAGCGGCGGCACTACACCCGTACCCACCGGGTGTTCAGCCCGGGGCTGCTCGCCGCCACGGCCGCCTCGCTCGCCGTGCTGGTCTGGCTCCTCGCCGCCCACACCGTGGCGCGCTCCGAGCTGAACGCCGCCCGCACCCAGGGCCAGGCCTCGCTCCAGCTCCTCAACGAGGCCCGGATCAGCTCGCTGAAGGCCCGGGCCAACGAGAACCTGACCCAGGTCGCCCGGGGCGCCGTGCTCACCGAGGACGGCAAGGACGACAAGTACGAGGCCGACTACGCGACCGCCATGGAGGCCCTGACCACGGCGCTCGCCGGGGCGCGGGAGCTCGCGGACGACGACGCCGGGCGCGGCCCGGTGGACGAGGCGGCCGCCCGCGCGGCGGAGTGGAAGCAGCGCCACACCGCCGCCCGCGCGCTGGGCGAGGGCGGTGACTTCCTGGGCGCCCTGCGGCTGATCATCGGCCCGAAGGGAACGACGGGCGAGACCTTCGACCGGGTCGACGCGGCCCTGGAGCGGGGCCTCGCCCACGAGCAGGCGGAGTTCACCCGCGCCGCCGGGGACGCCGGGGACGCGCTGGCGGCCCTCCCGGCCGGCGCGACGGCGCTGGGCTTCCTCGGCGCGCTCGGCGCCCTGCTCGGCATCAACCGCAGACTGTCGGAGTACCGGTGAGAGGGGGCGGGATGACGGACGGTTCGTACGGAGCGGGCGGCGCGGACCCGCTGGCGCGGCGGACGGCGCCGGGTGCGTCCACGCGGGCGGTGCGGCGGGCGGCGGCCCGGCTGCGCGGCTGGGGCGGGGTCGCCGCCATGGCCGTGGCCTGCGGTCTGACCGCCTCCCTGACCCTGCTGCCGCTGGCGCACGGCGGGGGCGCGGCGGCCGTCCCCGGGGCCCCCGTCTCCGGCCCGGGCGTGGGCACCGGCATCCAGGTCAAGGCCGACACCTGCCGCGACCCGGAGGCCTCGCTGCGCCCGTCCACCGCCGACGGCCCCACCCTGCGGGCCATCAGGAAGCGCGGGAAGCTGATCGTCGGCGTCGACCAGTCCAGCTACCTCTGGGGCTACCGGAACCCGGAGACGCAAACCCTCCAGGGCTTCGACATCGACCTGGCGAAGGCCATCGCCAAGGACATCCTCGGTGACGAGAACGCGGTGATCCTCCGGGCGGTCCCCACCAACCAGCGGGTCGCCGCCCTCGACAACGGCAAGGTCGACCTCGTCGTGCGGACGATGACGGTCAACTGCAGGCGGATCCAGCAGGTCGCGTTCTCCACCGCCTACTTCGAGACCGGGCAGCAGGTCCTGGCGCACAAGCTCGACCGCGGCATCACCGGCCACGACGCCTCGCTGCGCGGCAAGCGGGTCTGCACGGCCGAGAGCTCCACCGCCTACGAGGCCCTGGAGGAGAACGCCTTCGGCGCCGTCTTCAAGGACCCGGGCGACGGCACCAAGGACGACGAGGACCTGCTGACCGTGCCCAACCAGCTGGACTGCCTGGCCCGCCTCCAGCTGGGCGAGGTGGACGCGGTCGTCACCGACAGCGCCCTCGCGGCCGGCCAGGCCGCGCAGGACCCGGCCGTCGAGCTCAAGGGCACGCGCTTCACCAAGGAGTACTACGCGGTGGCGGCCAAGCTGGGCAACGACGACCTGGTCCGCCGGGTCAACAAGGTCCTGGAGGGTTACCGCAAGGGCCCCTGGCAGAAGGCCTACCAGAAGTGGCTGGAGGCCGTCCTGCCCGGGATGACCGCCCCGCCCGCCCCCCTGTACAAGTAGCGCCGGGGCCGCCACGGCCCCGGCACACGCGAGCGGAAGAGGTGATCGATGAGCGTCGCGGGACCTCCTGGGCCGGTGATGGACCGGGACGAGGCGGACCGTGCGCTGGCGCGGCTCGGCGCGGAGCACAAGGCGATCGAGGACTCGCTCCTCGCGCTCCAGGACCACGCCGGCCGCAGGCTCCTCGAAGGGGCGGAGCTGACGGGCACGACCCGGGAGCGCTGGGCGGCCGCCGAGCGCGCCATCGGCCTGCTCTGGAACTGTTTCGACGCCTACACGGCCGCGCTGCGGGAGGCGCGGGAGATCCGGGCGCGGCGCCGCTGGCCCGGCCGGGAGGAGCTCGCGGAGCTCACCGACCGGCTGCGCGGCGCGTGGGTGGCCGTCCCGGGCGGGACGGGCGGGGAGCCGGTGCTCGCCGAACTGTTCAGCCTGGACCGGCTGGTGCGGCGGATGAACGAGCTGTACGCGTCCTCGCTCGACGTGGTGGTCACCGCCGACGCCGTCTGGTCGGCGCTGCCCGCCCGCATAGACCTTCTCGCCGCCGAACTGCGCCGGACACGGTCGCTGGCGCACTCGGTCGGTGTCCGGCCCGGGGAGCACCCGGCCGGTGACGCGCTGGAGGAGATCACGGCCGAGCTGACGGCGCTGCGCGCCCAGGTGGTGACCGATCCGTTGGCCTTCTGGCGGCCGGCCGGTGCGAGTTCGGCGCCCGGCGGGGGCCGGCCGGACACGGAGCGGTACGACCGGGCGGCGCTGGCCCTGGAGGACGTGCGGCGCGAGATCGAGGCGGTCCTGGCCGTGCGGCAGGACTCCGAGGACCGGCTGCTGCGGCTGCGGGACGTGCTGTCGCGGGCGGACCGGACCCTGGCGGAGGCCCGGGCCGCGCGCGGTGAGGTCCTGGCGAAGATCGCCGCCTCGGAGGTGCCGGCCGTGAGCGGGCCGCCGACGGCCCTGCAGGAGCGGCTGGCGACGGCCGCCGAGTACCGCAGGCACGCCCAGTGGCACCGGCTGTCGCCGCTCCTGGACGCCCTGGAGGCGGAGGCGGAGGACGAACTGCTGCGGGCCAGGGAGTCGCTGACGGCGGTGACGGCGCCGCTCGCGGTCCGGGCGGAGCTGCGCGGCCGGCTGGACGCGTACAAGGCGAAGGTGGCGCGGCTCGGGGCGGCGGAGGACCCGCTGCTGGTGGAGCGGTACGACGCGGCCCGCCGGATGCTGTGGAGCGCGCCCTGCGACCTGCGGGCGGCCGAGCAGGCGGTGCTGCGCTACCAGCGGGCGGCGGCGGACGTGCTGTCCGGGCCCAGGGACGCGGAAGGACGCGAGGGGTGAGCGGGGGGACGGGCGTGGTGAGCTGTCAGCGGCCTTCGTGCGAGGGGTCGTACGAGGACGTGGGCGGCGGCGAGCTGTACTGCGACACGTGCGGGCTCGCGCCGGTCGTCGCGCCCGGCGGGCTGCTGCGGTCGGCGCCGACGGGGGTGGCCGTGCCGGGGAAGGGCGGTGCCGGGCCGGTGGCCGGGGGGCCCGACTCCGGTTCGGCGCGCAGTTCCTCGCGCGCCTCCTCGCGGGCCTCGTCCCGCTCCTCGTCCTCGCGCCGCTCGGTCTCCGGGCGCCTGTCGCGGTCGCTGTCCGGGGCGGCCTCCGACCGGTCGGTGTCGGTGCGCAGTTCGGGCACCCCGTCCGGGCAGTCGGCGCGCAGCCGGCTGGGCGCGGGGCTGGTGACGGTCCCGGAGGTGCCGCGTCCGGATCCGCGGGCGGCCGTGATGGAGCGTGCGGAGGTCCCGGAGCGGAAGCGGTTCTGCTCGCGCTCGGAGTGCGGGGCCCCGGTGGGCCGGTCGCGGGGCGACCGGCCGGGCCGCACCGAGGGGTTCTGCACCTCGTGCGGGCACCCGTACTCCTTCGTGCCGAAGCTGCGGGCCGGGGACGTCGTGCACGGGCAGTACGAGGTGGCGGGCTGCCTCGCGCACGGCGGCCTGGGCTGGGTCTACCTGGCCGTGGACCGGGCGGTCTCCGACCGGTGGGTGGTCCTCAAGGGCCTGCTCGACACCGGTGACCAGGACGCGATGGCCGCGGCGATCTCGGAGCGCCGCTTCCTCGCCGAGATCGAGCACTCCAACATCGTCCGCATCTACAACTTCGTCGAGCACCTGGACCCGCGCACGGGCTCCCTGGACGGCTACATCGTCATGGAGTACGTGGGCGGCAAGTCGCTCAAGGAGATCGCCAACGACCGCAGGGCCCCGGACGGCCGGCGCGACCCGCTGCCGGTGGAACAGGCCTGCGCGTACGGGATCGAGGCCCTGGAGGCGCTCGGGCACCTGCACAGCCGGAACCTGCTCTACTGCGACTTCAAGGTCGACAACGCGATCCAGACCGAGGACCAGCTGAAGCTGATCGACATGGGCGCGGTCCGGCGGATGGACGACGACGAGTCGGCGATCTACGGCACGGTCGGCTACCAGGCGCCGGAGGTGGCCGAGGTCGGCCCGTCGGTGGCGAGCGACCTGTACACGGTGGCGCGCACCCTCGCGGTCCTGACCTTCGACTTCCAGGGCTACACGAACGTCTTCGCCGACTCGCTGCCGGATCCGGAGCACATCGAGGTCTTCGGCCGGTACGAGTCGTTCTACCGGCTCCTGGTGCGGGCCACCGACCCGGATCCGGCGCGCCGGTTCGCCTCCGCGCAGGAGATGGCCGAGCAGTTGACGGGGGTGCTGCGCGAGGTCGTGGCGCTCCAGTCCGGTCGTCCGCGCCCCGCCCTGTCGACGCTGTTCGGCACGGAGGTGCGGGTCACGGACACCGAGCTGTTCGCGGAGTCGGCGCAGGACGTGTCGGTGCTCGGTGCCCGCGGGGGACGGCGGGCCAGGGGCCCGGCGGTGACCCCGCCGCCGGAGGGCCAGGGGCTGGGCGGGGCCCTCGCCCCGCTCGATGTGCCCGCCACCGCGCTCGCGCTGCCCGTGCCGCGGGTCGACCCGGCCGACCCCAACGCCGGTTTCCTCGCGGGCCTGGTGGCCGCCGCTCCGGCCGAACTGCTCGTCGCGCTCCAGGCGGCGCCCGCGCCCTCGCCGGAACTGTGGCTGCGCTCCCTGCGGGCACAGCTGGAGCTCGGGGACCTGCCGGCGGCCGGGCGCACCCTCGTCGCCCTGGAGGAGCACCGGGCGGACGACTGGCGGGTGGTCTGGTACCGGGGCGTCGCGTCGCTGGTCGTGGGGGACTTCGCGCACGCGGCGCTGGCCTTCGACGCGGTGTACGACGCCTTCCCCGGGGAGCCGGCGCCCAAGCTGGCGCTGGCCGTCTGCGCGGAGGTCCTCGGCCAGCTGGACAACGCGGCCGAGTACTACGGCCTGGTCTGGGCGACCGACCCGAACTTCGTGAGCGCGGCCTTCGGTCTGGCACGGGTGCGGCTCGCGGCGGGTGACCGGACCGGAGCCGTACGGGCGCTGGAGTCCGTCCCGGAGACGTCGATCCACTACACGGCGGCCCGGGTCGCGGCCGTACGGGCGCGGCTGCGGCGGCGCCCGGCGAACGAGCCGCTGGGGCCGGACCTGACGGCCGCGGCGGCGCAGGTCTCGGCGCTGCGGAGCTTCGGTCTGGACGCGGTGCGCCGGGAGCGGTTGTCGGCGGAGGTGCTCGGTACGGCGCTCGACTGGGTACTCTCCGGTAGTCCCGGCGCGGCACCGGGCGGTGGCGCGCTGCTGCTCGGCAGTGAACTGGACGAGCGCGGACTGCGCTTCGGCCTCGAACGCTCGTACCGGGTGCTGGCCCGGCTCGCGCAGCGGGGCGAGGAGAGGATCGAACTGGTGGAGCGGGCGAACCGTTTCCGCCCCCGGACGTGGGTGTGAGGATGTCCCAGAAGCCGAAGCCGTCGCACGGACTCGCCGCCTGCCCGGGCTGCGCGGAGCCGCTGGACTCGGGAGACCGGTACTGCGGGGCGTGCGGCCACGACCTGTCGGCCCTGCCCCTGGCGGGCCCCGAGCCGGACCGCCCGACCGTGGCGATCGGCACTCCCGTGGTCTGGCCGGACGCCCCGTCCCGGGACGCCGGCTCCCTGTCCACCGCGACCCAGCACCCGGGCGACCTCCCGGGCACGGACTCCGGCGGACGGGACCTGCCGACCCTGGCGGTCCGTACGGACGGGGTACCGGAGCCGGGTTCCCGAGCCGGTTCGCCGGGCGGTGGCCCGACCGCCACGGGGAGCGGGGACTTCGAACTCGCCGCGCCCGACCCCCGTACCGCCGTACGGGCCGACCTCACGGCCCCCCCACCGCCGCCGGCCCCCGCGCCGGCCCCCGCCGCCCTCCCGGCGGCCGGAGTGTGCGTGGCGTGCCGGGCCGGACGGGTGGACACCGACGGGTACTGCGAGCACTGCGGGCACGCCCAGCCCCGTGAACGCGACCACGTCGAGCGCGAACTCGCCGGGCTCGCGGGCGCCGTCAGCGACCGGGGCCTGCGCCACCACCGCAACGAGGACGCCTTCGCCGTCTCCGCGACGACGCTGCCCGACGGCTCCCCGGCCACCCTCGCCATCGTCTGCGACGGCGTCTCCTCCGCGACCCGCCCCGACGAGGCCTCCGCCGCCGCGGCCGAGGCCGCCAGCGCCTCGCTGCTCGCCGCGCTGCCCCGGGGCACCCACCCGCAGCAGGCCATGCACGAGGCGATCGTCGCCGCCTCCGAGGCCGTCAACTCCCTGGCCGGCGAGCCCGGGGACGACGCCGACGGACTCGACTCGCTGCGCGCCCGCGCGGGCGGGGCCCCGGCCTGCACCATCGTCGGCTCGGTCGTCGCCGACGGGCTGCTCGTCGTCGGCTGGATCGGTGACAGCCGGGTCTACTGGGTGCCCGACGACCGCACCACCCCGCCGGCCCGGCTGACCGAGGACGACTCCTGGGCCGCCCAGATGGTCGCGGCCGGCCTGATGAACGAGGCCGAGGCGTACGCGGACGAGCGCGCCCACGCCATCACCGGCTGGCTCGGCGCCGACGCGTACGAACTCGACCCGCACACCGCCGCGTTCAAACCCGACCGCTCCGGCGTCGTCGTGGTCTGCACCGACGGTCTGTGGAACTACGCGGAGGGGGCCGAGGACATGGCACGGGTCGTCCCGCCGGACGCGGCGGACCGCCCGCTGCACAGCGCGCGGGTGCTGGTCGGCCACGCCCTGGACGGCGGCGGCCACGACAACGTCACGGTCGCCGTCCTGCCGTTCGCCCTGCCCTCCGCCCGGGCGGCGACCGCCTGAGGCGCGCCGCACCCCGCCCCTTCACCGTCCTGCCGAGGAGCCGAAACCGATGGCGAACTTCTCCAAGCCGACCGTGCCCCACTTCTCGGTGGACGTGTTCCAGAACGAGTTCCTGCCGGAGGGCGGCCGCGAGGTCCACGCCGTCGTCACGGTCACCGCGACCGGCGGCGGCACCAGCGGCGCCGGCGGGCTCGCGGGAGGTGGCCCGGCCGGCGTGGTGATCATGGTGGACTGCTCGGGCTCGATGGAGTACCCGCCGGAGAAGATGCGGGGCGCCCGGGAGGCCACCGCCGCCGCGATCGACACCCTGCGTGACGGGACCGCCTTCGCCGTGGTCGCCGGCACCCACGAGGCCACCGAGGTCTACCCGGCCAACGGCGGGCTCGCCGTCGCCGGCCCTCGCACCCGCGCCGCGGCCAAGGAGGCGCTGCGCCGGCTGACGGCGGCCGGCGGCACCGCCATCGGCACCTGGCTGCGCCTCGCCGACCGGCTCCTCTCCTCCGCCGACCTGGCCATCCGGCACGGCGTGCTGCTGACCGACGGCCGCAACGAGCACGAGTCGCCGCAGGAGCTGCGGGCGGCCCTGGACGCCTGCGCGGGCCGGTTCACCTGCGACGCGCGGGGCGTGGGCACCGACTGGGAGGTCAAGGAGGTCACCGGGATCGCCTCGGCGCTCCTCGGCACCGCCGACATCGTCGCCGACCCGGCCGGACTCGCCGCGGACTTCACGGCGATGATGGAGACCGCGATGGGCAAGGGCGTCGCCGACGTGGCGCTGCGGCTGTGGACGCCGGTCGGGGCGGAGCTCACGCGGGTCAAGCAGGTGGCGCCGTCCGTGGAGGACCTGACCGGGCGGCGTACGGAGGCGGGGCCGCGCTCCGGTGACTACCCGACGGGTTCCTGGGGCGACGAGTCCCGCGACTACCACGTGACCGTGCGGGTGCCCCAGGCCGCGATCGGGCGGGAGATGCTCGCCGCCCGGGTCTCCCTGGTCGTCCCGGACCGGGCGGGCGGCGATCCCCGGGTTCTGGGCCAGGGCCTCGTGCGGGCCGTGTGGACGGAGGACCTGGCCCTGTCGACGGCCATCCATCCTCAGGTCGCGCACTACACGGGGCAGGCCGAGCTCGCGGACGCCATCCAGGAGGGTTTGAACGCCCGCAAAGCGGGCGACCGTGACGGAGCGACGGCGAAACTGGGCCGGGCCGTGCAGCTCGCGGCGGCCTCCGGCAACGCGGACACCGCGAAACTCCTTTCGAAGGTGGTGGACGTGGTCGACGCGGCGACGGGTACTGTGCGTTTGAAGGCGAAGGTCGCCGAGGCGGACGAGATGACACTCGAGACCCGCTCCACGAAGACCGTTCGCGTCAAGAGGTGAGCCCGGTCCGCCGGGCCGGACGACGAGAGGGGGAAGCACCGACATGCCGACCTGCCCGAACGGACACCAGTCGGTCTCCGACGACTGGTGCGAGGTCTGCGGCCATCGCATGGCCGGGACGGGTGCGCCGGCGGGTGCCGTACCGCCGCCTCCCCCGCCGCCACCCGCGTACGGATACCCGGGCCCGAACGGTCCGGGCGGCCAGGGTGCTCCCGGCGGACCCGGCGGCCCTCCGCCGGCCGCGCCCGGCGGTTTCGGTCCCGGCGGCGACCCGAACGCCACGGCCCAGGCGGAGCTCTGCCCGCAGTGCCGGACGCCGCGCGAGCACAGTGCGCCGTTCTGCGAGGAGTGCCGCTGGAACTTCCTGACGAACACGGCGACCTCGTACACGCCGGTGGCGCCGCCCCCGCAGGCCTCGCAGCGGCCCGGCCCGCCGCCCGGCCTGAACCTGCCCCCCGGCTTCCAGACCCCGCCGCCGGCGCAGCCGCCCGCTCCGCCGCAGCAGCAGCAGCAGGACCCTTTCGGCTACCAGGGGTCGCGGCCCTCGCAGGTGAACCGGCCGGCCGAGCCGCTGGGCGCCGAACCGACCCACCACCAGGCCCCGCCGCAGCGCCCGCAGGCGCCCCGGCCGCCGGCCTTCCCGCAGGGCGGCCCGGGCCAGGCACCCGGCCAGGGCCCTGGTCACGGGCCCGTACAGGCCCAGGCGCCGGGCCCGCAGGCGCCCGCGCGGCCCGCCCCGTCGCAGCCGCGCGCGGACGACGACTGGGTCCTGCCCCCGCCGTCCCAGACGCAGCCGCCCGCCCCTCCGGCGCCCCCGGCCCCGGCTCCCCGGCCGCCGCAGCACGAGCCGCAGCAGCCGTCTCATCAGGGGCCGCCGCCTCAGCAGCACCAGGGGCCGCAGGCGTACCAGGGACCCCCGCCGCACCAGGGACCGCAGGCGCCCCACCAGGCTCCGCAGCAGCACCAGGGACCGCAGCAGCACCAGCAGGCGCCGCAGCAGCAGTTCCCGCCGCAGCGGCAGCCGCAGGGCTGGACGGCGCACATCGGCCCGGACCGCGACTACTTCATGGCGATGATGCGGCGCAGCGGCCCGGAGGCCTCGGGTCTGAACCTGCCCGCGTACTCCCCGCCGAAGCAGCTGCCGCTCCAGGGCAACCAGGTCTCCATCGGCCGCCGCCGGCACTCCACCGGCGAGTCGCCCGACATCGACCTGTCGGTGCCGCCGGAGGACCCGGGCGTCTCGCACCAGCACGCGGTGCTGGTGCAGCAGCCCGACGGGTCGTGGGCGGTGGTGGACCAGAACTCCACCAACGGCACCACGATCAACGGCGGCGACGAGCCGATCCAGCCGTACGTGCCGGTGCCGCTCCAGGAGGGTGACCGGGTGCACGTGGGTGCCTGGACGACGATCACCGTCCGGCGCGGCTGAACCACCGGGGGCAGCCCGTCCGGCCCCCGGTCAGGCCTCCGGCAGGGGCCAGGCGTACGGGCCGCCGGGCTCGTCCAGCCAGGCCCACTGGCGTCCCCCGCTCACCGTCACCCCGAAGCGCTCCCGCTCCGGCCGCCCCTCACGGCGCCAGAGCGCGAGCGCTTCGCGCCGGTCGAGGCGGTCGCCGGCGAGCCCGTACAGGAAGCCGAACCGGTCGTCCCCGGCCGGGGCGGAGCGCGGGACCCGTGCGGCGACGCCCCTGAGGCCCACGAAGTACGCCGGCGTGTTCAGGAACCTCCCCTCCGCGTGGGCCGCGTCGCGCACCCGCAGCAGGAGGAGTCCGGTGGACAGCGGGGCGAGGACGAGCGCGCCCGGCCGGCACTGCGGGAGCCAGGCGTACGGGAGCGAGGGCAGCGCGCAGGTCGCCACGATCCGGTCGAACGGGGCGCGATCCGGGCAGCCCCGGGCTCCGTCGGCGGTGAGCACGGCGGGCCGGTGGCCGGCGGCGGCGAGGTGGGCCCGGGCGGACTCGGCGATCTCCTCGTCCAGGTCGACGGTGGTGACGTGCCGGTCGCCGAGCCGGTGGCAGAGCAGGGCGGCGTGGTAGCCGGTGCCGGCGCCGATCTCCAGGACGTCGTACCCGTCGCGCACGTCCAGGGCCTCCAGCATGAGTGCCATCAGGGAGGGCTGGCTGGCCGAGGAGACCAGCTCCCCGTCCCGTACGCGGGTGGCCAGCGCGGTGTCCCGGTAGGCGCCGCGCAGCCAGCGGTCCCGCCGCTCCGGGTCGGGGTCGCCGGACCAGAGCCGCTCGTAGCCGGCGGGCCCCGCGACGTAGTAGTAGGGGACGAAGAGGTGGCGCGGTACCTCGGCGAAGGCGGCCCGCCAGGCGGGGTCGGTGAGCTCGCCGTACGCCTCGATCTCGCGCACGAGCGCCCGCCGCTCCCGCGCCGCGGCGTCCGCGAACGCGTCCGGTGCATCGCTCATGGCTCCACTCTCGCCCCGCCGGAGCCGCCCGGCGAACGGTCCCGGCGAACGGCCCCGGGTGTCTGCCCGAAGGGGGCGCGGGAGGTGGCGCGAACGAGCCGTGGAGGGGTCCGGGAAGGTCCTGGGACTCCGGTCCTAGGACGGGGCGTCTGAGACGATGGAACGGTGAACGAGAATCCCGGGGACACCGTGCAGGAGCAGACCTTCTACGAGCAGGTCGGCGGCGAGGAGACCTTCCGCCGCCTGGTCCGCCGCTTCTACGAGGGCGTCGCGGAGGACCCGCTGCTGCGGCCCATGTATCCCGAGGAGGACCTCGGCCCGGCGGAGGAGCGCCTCGCCCTCTTCCTGATGCAGTACTGGGGCGGCCCCCGCACCTACAGCGACCACCGCGGCCACCCGCGGCTCCGGATGCGTCACGCCCCCTTCACCGTGGACCGGGCGGCGCACGACGCCTGGCTGCGCCACATGCGCGCCGCCCTCGACGAGCTGGGCCTGGCCCCCGAGCACGAGCGGGAGCTGTGGCGCTACCTGACGTACGCCGCCGCGTCGATGGTGAACAGCGCGGGCTGACCGGCGCGCGGCCCCTTCTCCCCGGCCGGAGGCCGCAACCGGAGGCCGACCGCCGGGCGTCCTCACCGGTGGGTGTCGCCCACCGCTGGGGAGTGCTCATGGACGGGGCAACGGTGATCCGCAGGTCCCTGCCGTACGCCGGCGCCGCCGCCGTACCGGCCGCCGCGGGCACGGGCATGTGGCTGTGGGCGGCGCGCGGCCTGCGCAGTCCCGACGGCTTCCCCCTGGTGCTCGCGGTGGGTGGCGGCCTGGTGCTGGCGCTCGTCGCCCTGGTCGCGCAGAACGCGCTGTTCCGGGAGGAGGGCGGCATCGCCGCGCTGGTCCTCCTGCTGGCGGGTCTTGCGGCGGTGTGGGTGGAGGCGCGGGACTCGGCGGTGCGCGGGGCGGTCACCGACTGCGTGGTGGTCGGCGAGGTCCGGGTGACCCACCATCCGACGTTCGGGGAGGGCGCGCCGCCCCCGAAGACCCTGTACCACCACACGCTGGACTGCGACGGCGGTCGTCCCCGGGAGTTCTCGGCGGAGGAACGGATCGCGGAGCCGGGCGGGACGGTACGGATCGCCTACGACCCGGCGGGCCGGATGGACCCGGTCCTGGAGCACCGGAACAGGGCGCACGGTTCCCCGGTGCTCCCGGCGGCCCTGCTCGTGCTGTCCTCGGCTCTCACGGTCGTCACCCTCGCGGCGGAGGGCAGGGCGGAGGAACGGCGGAGCTGAGGCCGACGGGTGCGGTCAGGCGTGGGAGGCGGCGACCGGTGCCACCTGGAGCGCCATCGGCGCGGTCCGCAGGGCGACGGAGCCGTACGGGGTGCGCAGCCGCAGCCACGGCCCCGAGGCGAACAGCGCGAGCGGCACGTCCGCGGCGACGGACGCGGGCGGCAGGAAGCCCAGCGACTGGGCGGCGTGCACGGCCCGCAGCGGCAGCCCGGTCGCGCCGAGCGTGCGGGCCCAGATCTCGCGGCCGATGCGGTCCCGCTCGGACCGGGTGCGCCGCTCCTCGGGCAGGGCCTCGTCCCGGGCGCGGAACTCGGCGACGGCCGCGGCGACCGCGCCCCTCATCCCGTCGGCGTCGGGCAGTCCCGCGACCGGTTCCCAGCCGCCGCGGGGCGGGAGCACGCCCGTCCACGGCGGTCCGGTGACGGCGCCGGGGACGACGGCCTTGCCAACCGACTCCTCGATGCCGTCGAGGAGTTCACCGGCCGAGACGGTGACGTCGAAGTCGGCCGCGTCGACCAGCCGGGCCGTGCGGATCGCGAGGACCTCGAACGACGGCGGCCGGCCGAAGACGGCCAGCGCCCCGCCGTCGCACCGGAGGCGGACGGCGGCGGCCCGGTCGTAGTGCACGAGCCGGCCCAGGAAGGCGGCGAGGGCCGCCGCCTCCCGGGCGTCGGCGAAGTGGAGGGGCGCGAGCACGCTCATGCGGCGGAGGTCATCCCGTCGTCGACGTACTCCTCCAGGAAGCTGCGCTCCTCGGCGGTGATCCGCCGCGGCCGCTGCGCCTCCAGGTCGAAGGGCACGACGACCGTGGAGGCCCGTACGTAGGTGACGTCCGGGTCCTTGATCTCGTAGGCGATCGTCAGGGACGCCGCGCCTATCTTCGTGACCCAGGACTCGATGGTCACCGGCTCGTGCCGGTGGACCAGGGGCCGCACGTAGTCGATCTCGTGCCGGGCCACGACGGACCCGCCGGAGAACGACGGGGAGCCGTCCCCGGGCGCCAGCCGGAACATGAAGTCGATCCGCGCCTCTTCCAGGTACCGCAGGAAGACGACGTTGTTGACGTGCCCGAAGGCGTCCATGTCCGACCAGCGCAGGGGACAGCTGTAGATGTGCCTCGCCATGGAGTCCGTCAGCCCCGGGTCAGCTTCTTGTAGGTGGCGCGGTGCGGACGGGTGGCGTCCGGGCCGAGCCGCTCGACCTTGTTCTTCTCGTACGACTCGAAGTTGCCCTCGAACCAGAACCACTTGGAGTCGCCCTCGTACGCCAGGATGTGCGTGGCGACCCGGTCGAGGAACCAGCGGTCGTGGGAGACGACCACGGCGCAGCCGGGGAAGTCGAGGAGCGCGTTCTCGAGCGAGGACAGGGTCTCGACGTCGAGGTCGTTGGTGGGCTCGTCGAGGAGCAGCAGGTTGCCGCCCTGCTTGAGGGTGAGCGCGAGGTTCAGGCGGTTGCGCTCACCACCGGAGAGGACGCCGGCCGGCTTCTGCTGGTCCGGGCCCTTGAAGCCGAACGCGGAGACGTAGGCGCGGGACGGCATCTCGACCTGGCCGACGTTGATGTAGTCCAGCTCGTCCGAGACGACGGCCCAGAGGGTCTTCTTCGGGTCGATGTTGGCGCGGGTCTGGTCGACGTACGAGATCTTGACCGTGTCGCCGATCCGGATGTCGCCGGAGTCCGGGGTCTCCAGGCCCTGGATCATCTTGAACAGCGTGGTCTTGCCGGCGCCGTTCGGGCCGATCACGCCGACGATGCCGTTGCGCGGGAGGGTGAAGGACAGGTCGTCGATGAGGACCTTGTCGCCGAACGCCTTGGAGAGGTTGTTGACCTCGACGACGACGGAGCCCAGGCGCGGGCCCGGCGGGATCTGGATCTCCTCGAAGTCCAGCTTCCGCATCTTGTCGGCCTCGGCGGCCATCTCCTCGTAACGGGCGAGGCGCGCCTTGGACTTGGCCTGGCGGCCCTTGGCGTTGGAGCGGACCCACTCCAGCTCTTCCTTGAGGCGCTTCTGGCGCTTCTCGTCCTTCTTGCCCTCGACCTTGAGGCGCTCGGACTTCTTCTGGAGGTAGGTCGAGTAGTTGCCCTCGTACGGGTGGGCGCGGCCGCGGTCGAGCTCGAGGATCCACTCGGCGACGTTGTCGAGGAAGTACCGGTCGTGGGTGATGGCCACGACGGTGCCCTTGTACTGGGCGAGGTGCTGCTCCAGCCAGTTGACCGACTCGGCGTCGAGGTGGTTGGTGGGCTCGTCGAGGAGCAGCAGGTCGGGGGCCTCGAGCAGCAGCTTGCAGAGGGCCACGCGGCGCTTCTCACCACCGGAGAGGTTGGTGACCTGCCAGTCGCCGGGCGGGCAGCCCAGCGCGTCCATGGCCTGCTCCAGCTGGGCGTCGAGGTCCCACGCGTTGGCGTGGTCCAGGTCGTCCTGGAGCTTGCCCATCTCCTCCATGAGCTCGTCGGTGTAGTTCGTCGCCATCTCCTCGGCGATGGCGTTGAACCGGTCGAGCTTGCCCTTGATCTCGGCGACGCCGTCCTCGACGTTCTCCAGGACGGTCTTCGACTCGTCGAGCTTCGGCTCCTGCATGAGGATGCCGACGGAGTAACCGGGGGTGAGGAACGCGTCGCCGTTGGAGGGCTGCTCCAGGCCGGCCATGATCTTCAGCACCGTGGACTTACCGGCACCGTTCGGGCCGACCACACCGATCTTCGCACCGGGCAGGAAGCTCAGCGTCACGTCATCGAGGATGACCTTGTCGCCGTGCGCCTTGCGCGCCTTGCGCATGGTGTAGATGTACTCAGCCAAGAGAAACCGTCCGGCAAAGAGTGAGTGGGCAGATACACCCATCTTGCCAGCCGCCCGGGGTGAGACGGAAACCGGAAAGATCCGGGACCGGCCCGCGGGGCGGGGGCGTGGCGGGCTCGCGGCGGAGGCGACGGCGCCCGGCGTACGACCGGTGAGGGCCCGGTACGGGGCTGCCGGGGGTCCGGGACGCGCGACGGCCCCGGCGCGCGGGTGCGGGCCGGGGCCGTGCGGGGCTCACGGACGAGGGGCGTCACGGCCCGGGGGCGTGACGCGGATCACTCCGCGAGGTCCGGGGCCGGCGTGGCCGGCCCCGGTGGTGACTCAGTGACCGGCGGTCTTCTTCTTGCGGAGGAAGAACACCGCGCCGCCGCCGGCCAGGACGAGCGCGACGGCGATGCCGGCGATCATCGGGGTGGCGTTGGAGCTGCCGGTCTCGGCCAGGTCACCGCCACCGGTGGTGGTGGAGCCGGTCGTGCCCGTGGCGCCGGTGGTGCCGGTCGAGCCGGTGGAACCCGTCGAGCCGGTGGTGCCGGTCGAACCGGTGGAGCCGCCCGGGGTGGTCGGGGAGGGCTCGGTGGTGGGGGTCTGCGACGGCGACTCGGACGGAACCGGGCCCGGGGTGGCCGTCTTGCAGTCGAGAACGCCCTCGAAGGTCTCCTCGAAGCCGTTCGGGCCCTTGATCGTGAACTTGTAGGCCTCGTCCTCGGCGAGCGGGACCGGCACGGTCTTCGTCTCACCCGGGGCGATCGACAGGGAGACGCCCTTCAGGTCGAAGGTCCAGGGCTCGTCGCCCTTGTTGGTCGCGATGACCTCCAGGCCGCCCTTGGCGCAGTCCTTGGCGACCGTGACGGACGGGATCGGGCCCGTCTTCGCCCAGGTCGCGGAGGCCTTGGCGGAGACGGTGGACTCGCTGGAGCCGGCCAGGATCAGGGTCTGCGAGGGGCCGTCGAGGGAGACGAAGGCGCGGCCCAGCGGGACCTTGGTGGAGGCCTCGACGATCAGCTCGGCCGAGCCGTCGGGGGTGCCGGCGGGGACGTCGAAGAAGATCTCGTCGCCGTTCTTCGCCTCGGTGACGGGCTTGCCGTCCTTGCCGACGACGGTGACGCCCGCGGCGGCGCCGGGGGCGGTCGCGATCTTCGCGGTCTGGGAGTTGGTGGAGACCGTGACGGGGCCGAGCTTCTGACCGGCCTTGCCCGACACGGAGGACGGGGAGAGGGTCAGGGAGGCCTTGGGCTCCGCCAGCTTGACCGCGTCCTTGAGGAGGGACTCGGTCAGCTTCTGCGCGTCAGGGCTCGTCGGCGTCGCCGTGACGTCGTCGGAGAGCTTCCAGATGGCGGCCTGCGTGGCGGCGGCGGCCTCACCCTTGGAGAGGTCGGCACCCACCTTCGCGCCGAGGTCCTGCGCGGAGATCTTCGGGTAGGAGTTCTCCAGAATCCAGAGGATCTTGCCCGCGTTCTCGTTGCTGTGCAGCGAGGACGCGTCCCAGCCGACCTCCTTGTAGCGGTAGTCGTGCTTGGCCGGGGTGCGGAAGTCGATGCAGTAGGTCGAGAGAGTTCCCCCACCCTCGACCTCCATGGTGAAGAGGCCGCCGGAGACCGCGTCCGGCCACTCCTTGCCGTTCTCGTCGACGATCTTGATGTCGCCGGACTCTTCCTCCGACAGACCACCGAGCTTCGCCGTGGCACCACCGGAAGCCGCGGCACCGTCATCGGCGAGGGCCGGCGCGGCCGTCACCATCGTGCCGGCCACGGCGAGGCCCGCGACCAGCGTCGCGGCGGCGAGACGGGCAGCGCCCCGCCCACGAACTGAAAACATTGGATTCCCCTCCGGGCGAGCCGCTCCGCGAACTTGGTCGTTTCACGTGGGGGGAGCGCCCGCCAGCAGACTCACAGACTCGATGGGCTCACGTGCCACATGAGTACTCGGGAATCCTAGGGATGCGGAAGCCCCCGGTGCCCTGTCATCCGATCAGATAACCATTCCGTCTCGGAATCGTTATCCGCCTGGCGAGTTGGTCGACAAATCCCCACAACACAAGGTCAGGACACGGTTACCAGCTGGTTCGGTCCGGTCGCCCAGGGGTCGTCCCCGGCCCTCTTCCCGGCGGCGATCGGGGGCCCGCTCCCCGGGGCGGCGGGCCCGGGGCCGTCGGTTCCACTTCCCGTACCAAACGGAGCATATGACTCCGTTTCATGTCCCGGGCCCGGTTCACGCCGGGATTCCGCCCGCGCCGCACGACGGAAGGCCGCCGTGCCCCGCGCCAGGTCGTGGCCGACCGCGAGCGCGTCGATGTCCACGAAGGTCTTGCGCTGGCCGTCGCGCTCGTCCTCCCGCACCCGCAACCTGCCGTGCACCAGGAGCGGTTCGCCGACCGACACCGAGGCGGCGAGATTCGCGCCGAGGGACCGCCACGCGGACACCGTGTAGAAGCTGGTGTTCCCGTCCGACCAGGTGCCCCGCTCACGGTCCCAGCGGCGGGCCGTCACCGCGAACCGGAATCGCGCGACCCCACCCGTCGGCGTCTCCCGGTACTCCACCGCCGTCGCCACATTGCCCACCAGCGTCACGGTCGTCTCGTTCATGGTCCTGTCCCCCACTTCGCACTGCACGTCCATCCGTTCGCCTCCATGCTGCGACGGCCGGAGAAACGGCGCCGAAGCCTGTGGACGACCGAAGGCCTGGGGACAACTCCCTCACTCGTGCGGGTGATACAGCGGCGGCGGGAAGCTGCCCGGCGCCGCCGCCCCGCACCCCCGCTACCTGCCGCGGGCCCCCGCCCGCGTGGCGCCGAGACGGGCGGCGGCCGGGCGCCCACCTCCCACCACCCGGGCAGCGCCGCCGGAGCTCGCCACCGCCGCGTACTGCTCGCGGACCTCCCGGTAGCGCATCAGCTCGGCCGCGATCGGGTCGAGCACCCGGGCCCTGCCGCAGGCGGCGGCCGCCTCGCGCAACCGGCGCTCGGCCTCCTGCCCGTACCGGCGGGCGGGTCCCTTGACCGCGCCCTCGCAGGCCCACTCGACGAGCGGACCGCCCACGATGCCCGCCACCATCACGAGGACGGGCGGCAGCAGTCCCGGCTCCACGACACCCACGATCTGGGCCACCAGCCACAGCGCGCCGAAGATCTGGAGGAGCGTCATCATCGCCTGGACCAGGACGGCGGCCGGCCACCACGCGGGCCGCGGCGGCCGGGCGGCCGGGTCGCCCAGCGTGGCCGTGAGTTCGTCCAGGGCCTCCGGCAGGCCGTCGGCCCCTCGCGCCGCCGCCTCGCGCACGGCCTGCGCCCAAGGGGCGGGCAGTCCGTGCGAGGCCTCGTCCGCGACGATCCGCACCGCCTGCTCGACCCGCTGGCGCGCCGTCAGCTCCGCCTCCACCGGGGGCTCCGCCGCCTCATCGCCTCCCCCGCCGTGTGCGCGCAGCCGCTCGTACCAGCGGTAGAGCCGCAGCCAGGGCGTACCGCAGGCCCGGATGGCGCCGCGGCGCCAGACCCGCTCGGCCGCCTCTCCCGCCGCCTGGGCACCGACGGCGACCGCGAGCCGGTCCGCGAAGTCCTCCCGGGCCCGCTCCCCGAGGCCCGCCCGCCCTTCGGCCACGTAGGTGGGGCGCAACCGCGTCGCGGCCGCGTCGATGTCGGCGGCGAGCCGGCGCTCGGCGGCGGAGCGTTCCTGGACGAAACGGCCGAGGACGTCGCGCAGTTCGCCCATCCCCTCGCCGGTGAGCGCGGAGAGGGCGAGGACGGTGGCACCGGGTTCGCCGTGCTCGCCGAGGGCCACGCCGTCCTCGTCGAGGAGGCGCCGCAGGTCGTCCAGGACGAGGTCGGTGGCCTCGGTGCCCAGCCGGTCGATCTGGTTGAGGACGACGAAGGTGACCTCGGCGTGCCCGGCGAGCGGGCGCAGGTAGCGCTCGTGGAGCGCGGCGTCCGCGTACTTCTCCGGGTCCACGACCCAGATCACGGCGTCCACGAGGGAGAGGACACGGTCGACCTGGTCGCGGTGGGCGGTGACCGCCGAGTCGTGGTCCGGGAGGTCGACGAGGACGAGCGGCTGGAGTTCGGTGTCGGCCGCGCCGCCCGCGAGCGGCCGGCGGCGGAGCCGGCCCGGCACGGCAAGCCGGTCGAGGAGGCCGGCGGCGCCCTCGGACCAGCTGAGCGCGATCGGCGCCGAGGTGGTGGGCCTGCGCAGGCCCGTCTCGGAGACGGGCACGCCGGCGAGCGCGTTGAAGAGGGTGGACTTGCCGCTGCCGCTGGGCCCGGCGACGGCGATCACGGTGTGCCGGGAGGAGAGCCGCTGCCGGGCGGCGGCCTCGTCCAGGACGCGCCCGGCCTCGGCGAGCGCCTCGGCCTCGACGCGGGTGCGGGAGAGGCCCACGAGCTCGTGGAGGGCGTCGAGCCGCCTGCGCAGGGCGCCGCCGTACTGCCCGCCGAGCGGCGGCAGCGTGTCCTCCTCCCCCTCGGGCGCCGGCCCGTCCGCGCCGGGCGGGGGCGTGGGCGCGGGCCGCCGGTTCACGCGCCGTGCGATCAGCCCGTCGTCCCACCGGCCGCCGCAGGAGTCGCGCCCGTCGTCGCGACCCTCCTGCGGGTCACCGTCGCGGGTGCGGTCGGGTTCCCGTTCGCGGTCGCTCCGGCGGGCCCGGTCCTCGTCCACCACGTCACTCACGTCACTTCTCCTTCTGCAGCACGGAGAGCGCGGCGATCAGCTCCGCCTGCGGCTCGGGGGTCACGTCGAGCGCGTCGAGGGGGGCGAGCCGCAGGTCGCGCTCGGCGTGCAGGACGCGGTCGACGCACGTGAGGACCAGATCGCCGCCCTTGTCGCGGAGGCTGAGGGCGGTCCGGGCGCCGAGCAGCTCGGCGAGCCGCTCCCCGGCGGGCCGGGCGCGCCGCCCCCCGAGGAGGGAGGCGGCGAGGAGCGCGGCGACGGTCTCGGCGTCGGGCAGGGCGGCGCGGGAGGCCCGGGGGGCGCGCGAACCGGTGGGCCGGTCCGCCTCCCGTACCTCGTCCTCGGCCAGTTCCTCCAGGATCCGCCGCCAGCGGCGCGCTTCGAGCCCGATCCGTTCCACGGCCTCGCGGCCCCCGCCGGGGGCTTCCGAGGGGAGCTGGGCGGCGGCCGGCTCACGGCGGTGGGCCTCCCGGACGCGCTCGTCGGCGGCGGCCACGGCGCAGTGCAGCAGGGCGGCGAAGGATTCGGTGAGGGCGTCGAGGAGTTCCTCGGCGGTGCTGTCGCGCGGGTAGGCCCGCCAGCGGGTGCGGGCGTCCCCGGCGAGGACGGCGCCGCGGGCGAGTTCGCGGCGGACCCGCTCGCCCTGTTCGCGGTAGGCGGCCTCGACGGCGCCGCCGAGCCGTACCGCCGCCGCGTACTGGGCCGCGACGGCCCCGGCCAGCTCGGGCAGCCGCGTGTCGAGGGAGTCGATCACGCCGGTGGCGGTCCTGGTCACGGCCTGCTGCCGGGCGGCGGGGTCCTCGGCACGGTGGACGAGCCAGCCGCGCAGGGGGGCCACGGCGCTCTCGGGCAGCAGCCCTCTGCCGCCGCCGGTGGACTCGGGAAGTTCGGGGATGGTGAAGCGGGGCACGTCCCCGAGGCCCGCTTTGTCCAGCAGGGCCTCGTACTGCCGGGAGACCTCGCCGATCACCTGGTGGGGGACGCGGTCGAGGACGGTGACGAGGGTGGCGTCGTACTCCTTGGCGGTACGGAGCAGGTGCCAGGGCACGGCGTCGGCGTACCGCGAGGCGGTCGTGACCATGACCCAGATGTCGGCGGCGCACATCAACTCGGCGGCGAGCAGCCGGTTCTCGACGACCAGGGAGTCGATGTCGGGCGCGTCGAGCAGGGCGAGCCCGCGGGGCAGCGAGGAGGCGGTCTCCACACGCAGCGCGTTCTCGTCGGGGGGCTCCTCCGCGGGGTGGTCCTCGTCGGCCTGCGGCAGCCAGACCCGGGTGAGCTGCGGCAGGACCCGCATCCCGGCGAACCAGTGATGGTCCTCGGGGTGGCAGACGAGCACGGGCGTCCGGGTGGTGGGCCTGAGCACCCCCGCCTCGCTGACCCGCCTGCCGACAAGGGAGTTGACGAGCGTGGACTTCCCGGCCCCGGTCGAGCCACCGACGACGGCCAGCAGCGGGGCGTCGGGATCTTTGAGGCGGGGGACCAGATAGTCGTCGAGCTGCGCGAGCAGCTCGGCCCGGGTCTGCCGGGCGCGTGGCGCACCGGGGAGGGGCAGCGGGAGACGCACGGCGGCGACTCGGTCGCGCAGGGCGGAGAGTGCGTCGATCAGCTGAGGCCGTTCGTCCAAGGTCACCACATGCGAAGAATGCCCAATTTATGAGTGTTTTTGAAGCGTATTCCAACCCTGCGCGCCGAGGAGAGGGGCGGTGACGGGCGGCCCGGGCATAACGAGTGCACAACACCCGCCCCGAGCGACGCGAAAAGCGCTGCGCGAATCGCACCTGCCTGCGATTATCGTTCCGCTTCACCGAACCTCCACATCGTGCCACGCAGGTGAAGCACCCGGGCCGAGGGGATCGGAGCCCTATCCTTGTCCGGGCGGGCCCCACCCCACCCTCCAGGGCCTTCGGGCCCCACGGGCCACCACCGGCCCCCGTAGCTCAGCGGATAGAGCAGGTGCCTTCTAAGCACTTGGCCGCAGGTTCGAGTCCTGCCGGGGGCGCACAGCAAGGCCCCTCCTTCGGGAGGGGCCTTTTTGCTGGTCAGGGGCGGTTTCCCGTGGGTGACGAAGGGGCCGGACGCGCCCTGTGGCGCTGCCTGGGCGCGTCCGGCGGTGTCCGGCTAGTTCCGGGTTTCTGCGGGTGGCTGCGGAGAATACGCGGAGAAGTTTTCAGCCCTGGCCGATGGTCGGGTCCGGCAGCTCCCCCGCCCGCTCGATGCGGCGCTTGAGATCGTCAAGCTGCCCGTCGATGCACCGGGCGTAGGTGGCGAGCAGGACGGGGACGCTGTTGCCCGCCCACTCGGCAACGGTCGCGGCTGGAACGCCGGCGTTGAGCCAGTTCGTCAGGCAGGTGTGGCGGAGGTCGTAGACGCGGCGGCCGAGCGGGGTCCCGAATTCGTAGGGGGTTAGCACTTCCTTTCGGGCCCGCCGCCACGCGCGCCGGATCACCGACCCGGCGAGGTCCCCGCCTTTCTCCCCCTTCATCAGGAGGTCTCCAGGCTTCAGCCCCTCCTTCTCGATATGAGCCCGAAGAATCCGGGTGAGGGCGGGGCGGCAGGGCACCGTGCGCGTGTCGTCGGCGGCCCGCCCCTTGAGCCCCCGCTGCTCGCGCACCTCCCCCGTGGTCGTCCACTGCTTCCCGACCTCCGGGTGCGCGGTGTGGAGCAGCAGCTCTCCCCACTGGTCGTCGGCGTCCGTGTCGGGCAGCCGCACGTCGCCGACGTCGATCGCGACGACCTCTTCCGGGCGGGCGCCGGCGTAGTACATCGCGGCGAAGAAGGTGTGCAGCCGCCGGCCGCCGCGAGGGCGTGCGTGGATCCAGCCGAGCAGCGCGGCGGCCTGCTCCTGGTTGAGCAGCGACCGCTTGTCAACTGTGGAGGAGGTCTTGGCCGCCGTGGTGGATCCCTTCCCTTTCGGGAGCGGGTTCTCCTTGAGCACCTTCTTCTTGAGCGCGTACTCGAAGAGGACGTTCAGCACGCGCTTCGTCCGCCGGGCGGAGCTGGCGGCCACCGGCGTACCGTCCAGCTTCACCGCGGCTGCCCTGAGCGCCGTCTCCACGTGGCCCTCGTCCTCCCAGGCTGCCATGGAGAGCGAGTTGCGCTGCACCCAGCGCAGGATCACCGCGATCTCGGGCGGGGCCTCGCCCCGTCGCTTGGTGTTGAAGGCGTACTCACGGAGGGCCCGGCGCACGTCGACCCCCTTGAAGGTCGTCGGCTGAGACCGAAGCAGGGCGATCGTGACGGGCGTGAGCGCCTTGGCCACGTTCCGCCGGTTGTTCGCGGAGGTCCGCTCCCAGAGCTGGTCCACGAACTGGATCGCGAAGTCGTACCACTTCACGCTGGCCGCCCGGGACATGTGCGAGACGGGCAGACCGGTGGAGAGGCTGAACGCCTCGCCCTTGCTGGCTGCGGAGACGAGCCCCGCGCGGAAGGAGTCGGCGAGAGCGCTCTTGGCGAACGGCTTCCGCCACTCCTTCCCCTCCAGCTCCCAGCGGACCGTGTACGTGGTCTTCGTCTTCCCCTCGTACACGGAGGTCTTCCAGAACTTCACGTCGTACGTCGTGTCCATCAAGCAGCGTCCTCGTGCTCGTCCAGCCAGATCTCAAGGTCGATGCGGCGCACGCGGAGGTTGCCGTTCGGGAGCTTGATGCAGCGGGGAGCCCGCTGCTTCTGGCGCCAGTCGTAGAAGGTGGAGCGGGTGATGCCGAGTTCGTCGCACAGCTCAGGGACCGTGAGCATCGCGCGTGTCTTGGGGGTGCTGGCCATGGCCGGCCTCCTCATCGCGGTGGAGTGGAGCCTTGGGCCCCATACCTGTCAGGTCCGCTACTTCCGCTACCTCCGCTACCGCCCTGGTCAGGGGCATGATCGGAGGTAGCGGATGGGGTAGCGGTAGCGGATGAATCCGCTACCGGCCCCGATTCGGCTGGCCGGGGCGGGTAGCGGGGTAGCGGATCAGGTAGCGGACGTGAAGAGGTCTGCCGCTACCGTTTCCGGGCCGCTGACCTGCGGGGTAGCGGAGGTAGCGGAAGTAGCGGCCCTCAGGAGGGGAGGGGGGCAGTAGCGCTCCCAGGCGTCGTGCAGATCGGCCGCGTAGTAGCCCTTGAGGACGGCGCCGGCAGTCTTGATGTTGCGGGCCTTGATGGGGGTGTTGTCGGTGGTCATGTACTCGCCGAGCATCTTGGCCAGGCCCCGGGAGTCGATGGGGCGGCCGGCCATGTCGGACCAGGGCGCCTCCTCCAGCGCGCAGAGCCGGTCGAGGATGGCGACGGTAGGGAGCCGGTCGATGCCGACCATGACGTGGTCGCGCAGATCGGTGAGCAGGCGGATGCCGATGGAGCCCTTGTCGTCGGCGCGGGCGGCGTTGACGAGTTCCACGCACGCCTCGCGGGCGCGCTCGGGCCAGTCGCCGCCGGCGGCGTCCGCGACGGAGAGCAGGGGTTCCCACACGTCGGCGGCCCGGTCAGTGACGCCGTCGGGCATCTCGGGCCAGCGCCCGGCGACCTCTTCGCGTACCTGCTCGGCCCACTGGGCGAGCCGGTCGCGGAGCTTGTTGCCCTCGGCCTCATGGAGGCGGGCGCGGAAGGGCTCGACCTTCTCGTTCCGGGCACGGCGGCGCATGCGGATGATGACGGAGCGGGTGGTGATGGTGTCGGGCAGTCCGCCGAGTCCGGCGACGGCGACGGCACTGTAGGAGGGGAACTCCACGACGGTCTGGTTGCCGCCGTCACCGACGCAGCGGTAGGTGACGCCGGAGCGGCGGTGTCCGGCGTTGAGGAAGCCGCGGAGTTCCTCGTTGTCCCCGGCCTTGGGGCCGAAGACGGTGTCGATCTCGTCGTAGAGAATCGTCGGGCGGCCGGCGGAGTCGGAGACGGACCGGAACAGGGCTGCGGCCCTGGCGTTCACCGCGAGCATGGGCCGGGGCACCAGGGTCTCCACGACTTCCAGGGCGCGGGACTTGCCGGAGCCGGGCTCCGGGGAGAGGAACGCCAGGCGCGGGGTGGAGTCGAACGCGTCGAGGAGGTGGGCGTGCGCGTCCCAGAGCGCGACGGCGACGTAGGCGCCTTCCCGGGGGAAGACGTTGAACCGGCGGTGGAACGCCTCCACCTCGTCGAGCAGAGCGGCGCCGTCGATGGGCTCGGGCATGTGACTGTCCCTCCGTACGTGAGCGGGGGTGTGGTGGTCGGGGTGGTCGGCTGGGTGCGGGTCAGAGCTTGAAGGGACACCTTCGGCGACGACCTTTTCGGCGCCTACGGCATCGCTCGACCGCGCTGGTTCGGCGGCTGCGAGCCGTTGCGTGGTAGCAGTGGGGCTTTTCAGGGAGGGGGATTCGGGGTGGCTCATGCGGCGGCCGGCCGGGGGCGGGCGGTGCGGATGGACCAGTCGAGCGCGCTGCGGATCGTGGCGCGGCACTCGGACGCGGACAGTCCCGCTGCCTCCCCCGCTGCCTGAAAAGCCTCCTCGGCCACGTGCCGGGGGAGGTCGCCCCACGCGACGAACCGCCCCACCGCGCGGGCGGACGCCAACAACTGCGCGTTTCGGCCGCCCTCCAGGGCTGCGGTGACGGCGGCGGTCTCGCGCTCCAGCGCCACCTCGGCGGCCCGGGTCCCGCTGCCGAGGACGACGACCGGGGCCGGGGTGCGGGAGGGCTCGCGCGGGGCGGTGAGCGCTTCGTGGAGCCAGTCGGGCAGCGGGACCGGCGGGCGGCTGTCGAGGAGCTCGTACGCCCCGCTCTCCGTCACGCTGCCGGGGGCGACGACGTACCCGCCCCACCCCCGGGTGTCGACGTGCCGGGCGAGCCGTCCGGCGGTGTTGCCGAGCCGGGCGCCGTCGGGCTGGGTGAAGTACAGGTGCTGGCCGCCGCGGGCGGTCCGGACGCGGTGGGTGAGGGGGACGGCGTGGCCGGCGCGCTCGCAGAGCTCTTCGAAGTTGGCGACGCCGTCAGGCGTTCCCTCCTCGTCGCCCGCCTTCAGCGTGTCAAGGTCGACGACGAGCAGGCCGGACGGGCCGGTGGCGATGCCCACGTTGTACGGGGCGTGCGTCCAGGCCGTGACGAGGAGATCGGGGTCGGTGGTGGCCCGCTGCTCCGGGGTCCGGTGCCCGTTCGCGCACCGGCCGGTGCGGGGGCAGTCGCGTTCGGGGTGGCCGGCGGGCCGCTTGTCGCGGGGGCGGAGGGGGAAGACGTGCCAGCCGCGTTCGGCGGCGGCGATCGCGTGGGCGAGCAGGCCCAGACCGGGCATGTCGATGGACGGAAGCATGCTCATGCGGCCGCCTCCGTGCGGGTGTGGGTGAGGTACTGGGTGGCGATCCACTGGGTGTAGGCCGGGGGTACGGCCTTGCGGGCTTCGGCGCTGGACATCCAGGTGCAGCCCATGGCGTCGGCGTAGGCCCGCTCCCCCTTGTGCTCGAACGCGAGCAGCCTCTTGTGGTGCCAGCAGGGCGGGAGGAGGTCTCCGCCGCCGCCCCAGGAGGTCTCGAAGACGCGGTGGCGGCGGACGTTGAGCCCGAACTGGGATCCGCACAGCAGGTAGTCGGGCCGCAGGATCCCGGCCTTGGCGGTCTCGGGGACGTTCTCGATGACCCACGGGATTCCGGACGCCATCAGGCGGTCGCGGCCGGGGGCGATGAGGTCGGGGTGGTCGTCGGGGTTGCCGCGCCAGGCGGTGACGCGGGCGTAGCGCTCGCAGGGCCAGGAGGCGTGGATGAGGTCGAAGCCGTCGAGGGGGAAGGTGAGGGCGTCGGCCTGGTGGAAGGTGAAGGGGTAGTTCGGCTGGGGGTTGATGTCGACGCCGACGACGTCGAATCCGGCCTGGTGGTAGCCCATGGACAGGCCGCCGGCGCCGCAGCACAGGTCCAGCACCCGCAGCCCGTTCGGACGCCGCATCGGCAGCGCGCTCACGCGGCCACCCCCATGCCCGGGGTGAGGGCCTGAGCTCCGAGGTGGTGGGTGCGGGTGACGCCGAAGCCGGTGGCGGCTCCCTGGCAGCAGAACGTGTCCAGCAGCAGCGGCCGGGGCCTGCTGCGCGGTGGGATGTCGGTGGGGTGGGGCATTCTGGTGTCTCCAGTTCTGTACTGGTTCTGGAACCGGGACAGCCGCCTCTCGCCAAAGACTGCGGCTGTCCCGGACTGGGGAAATCGAAGGGGGAGCGATGACGACGGCGTGGCTGGTCCTGGCGGTCGGTGACGAGCGCCAGCACGGCGGGAACGACGGCTACGACGACAACCCGCGGACCCACTACAGCTGGGACAGCACCGTCCCCAACCACGGCAAACTCGCCGTCGGCGACGTCATCGCCCTGTGGGACAAGAAGGAACTGATCGGCGTCTCGGTGATCCACGCCATCGACACCGCCGTCGAGCAGAAGACCGTCTACTTCTGCCCCGCGTGCAAGAAGGCCGACTTCAAGCGCCGTACACGCCTGACGCCTGCCTGCCGCTGCAACAAGTGCGGCGCCCTGTTCGACGATCCGGGAAGCAAGGTCAGGACCGTCACGACCTACCGGTCCCGGCACGGCCGCACCTGGATCGAGGGCCGCGGCCTGCTGACCGGACGCCAGCTGCGGGCCCTGTGCGACTCACCGGACTCCCAGCTGAGCATGCGGCCCGCCCGCTGGGAGAAACTGCGCGACGCCCTGCTGGCCACCGAAGGCGCCGACCAGGTCGCTACCCTCGCCGGGCGGGAACGCCTGCCGATCCCCGGCGGGCACCGCACCGTCAAGACCAGGGCCCGCATCGGCCAGCCCCAGTTCCGCGAACGGCTCCTGCGGGAGCAGGGCGAGATGTGCGCCGTCACCGGCCCCGCACCCGCCTGCGTCCTGGAAGCCGCCCACCTCTACAGCTACGCCGACAGCGGCGAGCACCACGACTTCGGCGGACTACTGCTGCGCAGGGACATCCACCGCCTCTTCGACCTGGGCCACCTCGCGATCGACCCGGCCACCGGCCTCCTCGATGCGGACAGCAGCCTGGACGCCTACCCGGACTACGCACGGCTCCACGGCCAGAAGCCCGCCTACGAGCTCCAGGAAGGCCACCGCGTCTGGCTGGCCGAGCACTGGCACAACCACCGGGCCACCGGCCTCCCGTCCCCGCGCGCAGCTGCCGACGTCGAAGGTGCGACTGCCTAGCGGTGGTTGGTGGTGCCGCCTGCGCGGCCGAAGAGGCCGGTGGCGGTGATGTTCTGGGTGATGTGGGTGGTCGTCCGCACCGAGCCCCCAGCCGCGTTGCTGCCGTGGTTGCCGGTGAGGGCGCGGCGGGCGGTGCGCAGGGTGAGGGGGACGGCGATGACGGTGGCGACGAGGAGGGCGGCGGCGGACCACAGGGCGTGGCTCATGGCGATGAGTCCCGGGGCGGCGTAGGAGAGTCCGATGCCGGCCGCGGCGATCCCGCCGCCGACGGTCGGGGCGAGGAGCGCGGTCGTCTTGGCCCATGCCGGAACCGACCCCGCCGGCCGGGCCGGGGCGGGCGGGGTGGGGGTGAGGGTGAGGGTGTAGCCGGTGACGATCCGCCCGTCGGGGAGCTGCACGGACGCGACCGCCGGAAGCGCGGCCGGCGCGGCGGGGACGACGACCCCGTGCGCGGGGTGGAGGGGGGTGGGGTGGTGGATGACGGGGGCCGGGGTGTGGGTGTGGTCGGGCATGGCGGGGCCCTTCTCGGGGTGTGGGTGGGGCCCGCGACTCGGGGTGTCACGGGCCCGGGTGCCGGGTGTCACGGCAGGTGTCAGGAAGGGGTGTCAGGGGGTGTCAGGCGGGGGTGTCAGGGCGCGTGACACCCGCTCCTGCCTAAGGGTTTGGGTGTCACGGGCCCCTGACGGTGTCAGGTGTCAGGACGGGTGTCAGGCGGCGGCGAGGACGGGGACGATCCGCCACCGGCCGGTCTGGGCGGTGGCCTCCAGGCGGCCCTCCAGTGCGGCGTCCCGGAGGGCGCCGGAGACCCACGGGCGGCTGAGGTTGTTGGCCTTGCACCAGTCGGCGAAGTCCTTCGGACCGACGACCATCTGTCCGGCCTCCTCGAAGGCGACCAGCGCCTGGTCGAGCAGGTCCCGGGCCTCCTTGCCCTTGGGCTTGCGGCCGGGCTCGGTGCCGAAGAGGGGGGCGTCGTCGCCGTCCTGGGGGTCGGGGAGTTCGGCGTCGGGGTCGATGCCGTCGTCCTCCGCGTCGAGCCACATGCCCTCGGACATCTCCTCGTCCTCCTCGGTCTCCACCAACTGGAGCTGCGGACCGGCGGACCCGGCGGCGGGCGGGCCGTCGGGGGTATGGCGGGTGCGGTGGGTGTAGGCGTTGCCGACGGTCGCCTGCGCGGCCTTCACCGTGACCGCGTCGACCGGGGCACCATTCGCGGCGGCCCAGTCCGCCAGCTCCTCCATCACCTCGACGGAGCGGGTGGTGAACCGGCGGGTGCGGCCCGGGGCGGCGTGGCGGTCCTCGGGGATGCCCGGAGCGACCACGTAGCAGTAGCCGGGGCGCCGGTTGCCCCACGCGCCGGGGTGGGCGCCGGCGTCCAGGACCCGCTCCGGGAGGGAGAACCCTTCGTCGCGGGGGTCGCAGCCGAGCGCGATCACCGAGGACAGGGAGGCGCGGGTGCTGGTGCTCATCTGGTCGTAGCTGGGGCGCTGGAGGGAGACGACCAGGGAGACGCCGGCGGAGCGGGCCTCCTGCGCGATGCCGGTGAACGCGTCGTCTCCGAGGTTGCGCAGGGTGTTGGCGGCCTCCTCGAACCAGGCGACCAGGAACGCCATGCCCTCGCAGCCGCACGCGCTGCCGTCGGTCCGGCAGGAGTGGGCGGGGTCGGTCTGCCGCTGGGCGGCGGCGGGGAGCCACTGCCGGTAGCGGTGGGCGCCGAGCCAGCGGGTGCGGGCCGGGATGACGGCCTGGAGTGCTTCGACCATGGCCTCGGTGCCGGAGCCTGCTTCCTCGGCCCAGTCCAGGGCCGGGAGGAGGGGGCGGAAGTCCTGGAACGCCTTGGGGTCGGAGAGCCACACGTTGACGTCGGTGCGGGAGATGATCTCCGTCATGACGTTCAGGGCCGCGTCGCCCTTGCCCGACCCGGTGCCGCCGGCGACGAGCACGTGACTCGCGTTGCGCTCCTGCTCCGGGTCGCCGGGCAGCCAGAGAACCAGTGGGGAGCCGTCGTCGTACCGGCCGATGACCAGCGGGTCCGCGATCGAGCCGCCCAGGTTCGACGGGCCGTCGTACTCGACGACCTCGCCGAGCATGTCCTCGGGGACGATGACGAGCTCGCCGCGGCGGGCGGAGTCCGGGTTGGGCTGGAACCGCAGTGCCGTCGTGGGCAGGTCCAGCGCGGAGGCGAGGCGGGGCAGGACCTTGGAGACGTCGTCGTTGGTCTGCTCACCGCGCTCCACCGAGATCTGGGCGGTGACCCGGTTGGGCTCGACCTTGGTCGCTCCGATCGCCGCGCGGGCCAGGCCGACCTTCTCCAACAGGCCCTTGTCCCCACCGCCGGCGGCCGGGTCGTCGCTGTTGCGGCGCATGACCATGCGCACGTTCCACGACAGGGCAACCACCGGGCCGCCCATCAGGAACAGGTCGTCCAGCGGCCCTGCGGCCGGTCCGGCCAGGCAGGCGCCGGTCAGCCACGCCGACCCGGCCGCGACGGTGATGGCGGAGTGCAGGCGGCGCTGCTGGGTGGTGTTGCGGCCGATCCACCACGTCGCCCCGGTCAGGGCGACGGAGGCGAGGGTGAGGCCGGCGCCGGCGGCGGCGCTGTCGGCCCACCGCAGGTTTCCGAGGACTCCGGCGAGGCCGGTGCCAGCGACGCCGAGCCAGGGCGGCAGGTGGGGCTTGGCCCGGTGGAGCAGGTAGGCCGTGATCGTCCCCCCGGCAGGGCCGCCGCCGGGGTCGGCGTCGAGGACGTCTATGGTCGTGTCCTTCCGTCCGGCCATCACCGGACCTCCCTCCGACTCGGTTACTGCTGGACCCAGTTCATGCGCTGCTGCGCACGCGGGCGGGCGTGGTGACGGACCCGGTTGATCTCTTCCTGGTACTCCTGCTGGAACGTGGCGTAGGTCGCGGCGGCGAGCTTCGCGGCGTTGCGCAGCTCGTCGGCCGACTTCTGCAGCTTCCGGGCGACCTTCGCCGCGCGGACCCGGGAGCCGCCGATCCGGCCTTCGGGGTCCGGGACGGCCGCGAGGACGGACTTGAGGATCTCCGCGCCCATCGCGACCTCGATCGACAGGGCGACGGCGGTGGCCCGGAGGTGGTTGCAGTAGGCGCGGACCTGGGCCGGGGAGGAGAAGTCCGGCTCGGGCATCAGGGCCTGGGAGTGCGGCCGCCGGCCGCCGTTGACGGTGGTGCGGCTGACGCTGACGTTGACCGGGGGAACGAAGCTGCCGCCCATCGCGCCGACGAATCCGCCGACGGCGGCGCCGGCGTTGGCGAACTTGTTGGACTTGTTGCCCTGGCCGTTGCTGTTGGCGCGGTTGGTGTTGGTCCGGGTCGTGCGGGTGGTGCGGCGGGCGTTGGGGTTCGGGATCTGGGCCATGACGGGGTCTCCTCAGGTCACTTCGAGCGGCGGACGACGAGCCAGAACACCTGCACCGCGACCGTCAGCCCCACCCACACCCAGGCCAGCAGGACGGCGAGGGGGCCGTAGTGGACGGTCGCGGCCGTCCAGGCGGTGGCGAGCGCGGCCAGGACGGCCGCGGTCAGGAGGCGGCTGGGACGCTCCCCGAGCCGCTCCGGGCTCTTCACCCGCACCCACCACACGGCCAGCAGCGGGAAGGTGGCGGTGGGGGCGAGGACGTAGACCATCCACGGCGCGATCAGGTGGACCACGGCCGTGAGGACGTAGGCGAGGACGGCGTAGCCGGTGGGGGCCCAGGCGGCGCGATGGCGCCAGGCCCAGCCGCCCAGCGCGCGGGCGAGGCGGGACGAGAGGGTGGGGCGGGCTTCGGAGACGACGACGAACACCGGCGGGGCGCCCTTGGCGCCGCGCTGGGTGGGGATGCGGACGGTGGTGGCGCCCGGGGGCACCTGCACCGTGCGGGGACGGGAACGACGAGCCACGGGAAACTCCCTGGTGGTCGGAAGAAGGCGCAGGTCAGGCCGCTTGTGAGGGGGCGTCCGCGCAGGGGACGCACATGCCGAGCGAGGTGGGGATGCGGTATCCGGCGTCCCGCCCGCACTCGGGGCAGATGCGGCGGGCCGCGTTCGCCTTGGCGAGCGCGGCCCGCTTGGCCGGGGTCATCGGACGCACCGGCCGGGCCAGGTCGATCCGGTACAGGTAGGCGATCAGCGGTTCGCGCCGGCGGCGGGGGCGTTCGAGCTGGGCCACGACCGGCGAACCGCCCGGCCGCAGCCCCAGTGCCCGCAGCTGCCGGAACGTCGCCAGCCCCTCCGGCGCCAGACGCCACCGGTAGACGGGCAGGCCGGCCACTAGTAGAGCCGGTGGTGGGAGGCCAGGCAGGTGGCGGCGTGCTTATTCGCCTCCTGGCGGCTGAAGGGGATGCTGTGCTGCCCGGAGCGGTCGCCGCAGCCGTGGCAGAGCCAGTGCGAGTCCTGGTAGCCGGTGGTGCCGAGCACGTCGATCGCGGCGCCGGTCTGGGAGTGGAACCGGATGAGGAGGTTGTCGGGCTCGGGCGGGTTGGTGTTCGGGGAGAGCTTCACCGGGACGCTCCTTCGAGAGTCGGGGCGGAGTGGCTGCCGCGCAGTTCCTGGTAGCGGCCGGTGACCCAGCCGGTGGACCAGCCGGTCAGTTCGGCGGCCTGCCGTACCGACAGGCCGGCGGCGAACGCGGCGGCCACCGTCCTAAGGGCCACGTCGTCGTCCTGCTTCTTCTGGGCGGGGCCGGCGGCGAGGAGCGCGGCGCGTTCACGCTCGGCCCGCTCCTCACGCTCACGGCGTTCACGCGCCGCCTTCTCGACGGCCTCGCGACGCTCGCGCTCGGCCTTCTCGGCAGCCTCGCGTTCACGGCGTTCACGCGCCTGGCGCTGCTGTTCACGCTCACGTTCAAGGCGTTCACGAGCCTCCCGCTCCGCCCGCTCCCTACGCTCCTCGCGCTCGGCCTGCTCGCGGGCCAGCGCCGCCTCATGCTCACGCTGTTCACGGGCCAGCTTCGCGTTGAACTCGCGGCGCTCACGCTCCCGCCGCTCCTCCTCATCCGCCTTCCGCCGGGCGGCCTGCTCGGCCTGCTCGGCCCGCTGGCGGGCCTCCTGCTCGCGGCGCCGGCGCTCGGCCCGCTCCCGCTCCTCCAGGCCGTTCACGGCAGCAGTGATGGCGCGCCGGTAGGCCAGGCCGGTCTCCGAGGTGACGATGAGGAGGAGGGGTGCGACCGCGTGGACGGCCACTCCGACCAGGTCTTTTCGCAGCGCCGAGTCGGCGGTGTTGAGGGCGAGGGTCATGATGCCGGTCATCCACCGCAGCACCACCGGCCACCGTCCGCCCTCCCCGCCCAGGCAGGCGAGGACGGAGTCGAGACGGACGACGATGACGACCGCGGCGTCCACGACGATGGGGAGGATGGGGGCGGTCCAGTCCCACGCGTCGGGGGTGTGGGCCCGCATCAGCGGCGTGACGGTAAGGACCGAGTACAACATCGCCCCGCACACGATCAGCCACGTCCCCACGTTCAGGGCCTGCTCGGCTGAACGGATCTGAACAGCGTTCACGACACCGCCCCCGAACCCGCCTCCACCGGCTCCAGGACCGGAACCGGGGTGAAGCCGACCAGCTCGATGTCGGCGCCGGCGAAGCGGCCGTGAACCTTCAGGACCCGCGTCCCGCCGCCGCCCTGAACGCGGTGAACAACCGCGGCCGGGTCGATGTTCAGCGCCTCGCGCCACGCCTCGAACGCGCCGAGGTCGTCGTGCAGCGACAGGCGCAGCCGGTCCGGGTAGACCGGGCAGAAGTCCACGTTCGGCGCCGGCAGGTGCGAGAACTTCGCCTCCAGCGCGATCAACGCCGTCACCGGCACCGCCAGGTCGGAGAGGATCCGGGCGTTCACGCGACACCGCCGGAGTGCACCGTGGCGACGCGGTTGGTCAGCTTCCGGCGCTCGACCAGGACCCGGTTCCGGGCCCGGCGGATCCGCCGCTCGTCCAGCTCCGTGGCCGGACGGTCCAGGGTCATGATCTCCACGTCGAGGAGGTCGACCTCCGCCAGGATCAGCGGGAGTTCCAGCTCGATCGCGTCCAGCTCCGCGTCCGACGGCTCACCGTCGAACGCCAGCGCCCCGGACGTGGCGGGGAGTGTGATGATGGACTTCATGGGTCGTGCTCCCTTCTCAGAGGAACGGCCCTAACGAGGTCCCGGAGGTGCAACTCCGGGACCTCTCGCCGTTGGAACCATCCGGCTCCCCTCGACCCCGCCCGTACGGCACCCCGGCGAAGGGGCCCGGACGGGCGGAGGAGGCAACCGGCCGCAGCCGCCGAGCGGCCGCGGTGGTCAGATGACGCGGTGGGCGTGGCCACTCCGCCGGTCCAGCGGGAGGGGCGCCCAGGGTCTTAAGCGCTTCACGTCGGCCTCCGGCAGCGGACATGGTCCGTGGTCAGGGGGACGGGGTGACGCGGTGGGCACAGCCACCCCTGCCGGTCCAGCCGGGGGTGACGCCCAGAGTCTTCGTCGGTACACGTCGGCCTCCCAGGAGGACGGACACGGGTACGTGGTGCAGAACGCGATCTTTGCCCCTGTGTCACCGTACGTGGAGGACTCCTCGGCCGGCCCCGGAAGGCGACTGGGAGCAAGGTGCTTGCTGCTCGTGCGGCAGGGCCATCGGCTTGTCGCAGATGCCTGTCGTTCTGTGTGTCCACTGTTCAGTTCTCAACCGTGACTTGCGCTTCCATCGAGCCGTTTCACGAGCTCTCCGGGCGGCGTGCTCAGGCAGCACCGGTCATCGAGCCGAAGCCCGATGAGGTACATGTATTACCTGTTCTCCATCATGCGGAGAAGGATTCGCATCGTCAAGTCCCTCGGGCCTTTGGCGCCTGCGAGTCCGCCCCGCTCGATGCCTTCAGCTTGGCCTGATCAGCCCAGACGGTGGACATCGCGCATGTACGACTCCGGGACGGCTTGGCTACGGTGAAGTCGTCCCAAGTCGTCCCACAGGGGAGCACGCGGCATGGCCAACGAACGCTTACGCGGAGCGATCATCGAGCGCGGCATGACGCTGGATCAGGTAGCCGAGCGGCTCGGGGTGTCCGCGAAGACGGTGGAGCGCTGGATCAACGACCCCAAGCGGCAGCCGTACCGGCGCTTCAAGTACGCCACGGCGTCGCTACTTCAGCGGGAGGTGTCCTACCTCTGGCCGGAGGAGCGGACATCCGCGGAAGTCACCGAAGCCGGCAACGCCGAGTTGGTCCAGCTCTATCCGCACCGGTCCGTCGTGCCCAACCGGCTCTGGCCGCAGCTCTACGCCAGTGCCCGGCGGCAGTTCGACGTCCTGGTCTACTCCGGCTTCTGGCTCACCGAGGACGCTACCTTCCACCAGGTGGTGAAGGAGAAGTCCGCCGACGGCGTTCCGATCAGGTTCATGCTCGGCGACCCTGAGTCGGCTGCGGTCGCTGTCCGCGGAGCCGACGAGGGAATAGGGGGTGCGATGGCCGGCAAGATTCGCAACGCGCTGGTCAACTACGCCCCGCTGTTCGGGCTTCCAGGAGTCGAGTTCCGCCTCCACTCCACCACCCTCTACAACTCCATCTACCGCGCCGACGACGCGATGCTCGCCAACGGGCACCTGTACGGCGTCGGCGCGTACATGGCGCCCGTTCTACACCTCCAGCGCGTCCCGGGTGGCGAGCTGTTCGACGCCTACGCTGAGAGCGTGGAGAGGGTATGGGAGAGCGCGCGGCGGATCTCCTCCCCGACGGATCTCGGAGGTGCCAGCACGTGAGCCGGATCGACTACTTCCGTGACCCCTCCGCCCCGAAAGCCAACTCCGTGATCCCCTCCGTCACCGTCGTTGTCCGCGACAGCGAGGGGCGGATCCTGCTCATCCACAAGACCGACAACGGCCTGTGGGCCTTGCCGGGGGGCGGCCACGACATCGGCGAGCGGATCGGTGACACCGCCGTCCGCGAAGTCGAGGAGGAGACCGGCATAGCGGTCGAGGTGGAGGCCGTCATCGGCCTCTACACGGACCCGGACCACGTCATCGCGTACGACGACGGAGAGGTGCGGCAACAGTTCTCGATCTGCTTCCGGGCCAAGCCGATCGGCGGCAGCCTCCGTACGAGCAGCGAATCTCGGGAGGTCCGCTGGGTGGACCCGGCGGACCTCGACGGGCTCGAGATCCACCCGTCCATGCGCCTCCGCATCCGCCACGGCCTGGACGAGACCCGGCGGGAGCCCTACATCGGCTGATCGAGTGCGGCGGCCAGTCGCCGTTCCACGCGCTCGTTGGCCGCGTAGATCTCGGGGGCGGCCCGCTGGATGAAGCGGCCCACGATGGTGTCGGGGCCGTATCGCTGCACGATCTCGTCCAACCGGGCCGCCGGCGTGGTCTGCCCGCCGTCCGGCGTCGTCGTCATGTCGGACACAATGAGCGCGTCCACCAACTCCGGCCGCTCCAGCGCGAACTCGGTCTCCAGCTCGTGCCTGAGTCCCCGCTCCTCCGCCTCCAGGAGCGCGCAGGAGTGATGGGCCACGAGCCGGACGACCCGCTCGTCGGCCCCTTCCTGGTCACGAAGGAACCGTGCCCCGTCGAGCGGGTGGAAGCCCGTGGCGGCGATGGTGGGGGAATAGCCGACGTCGTGAAGAACGGCCGCGGCTTCCAGCAGTTCGGCGTCGGCACCGAGGATCGGGCTGAGGGACCGGGCCCGCTTGGCAACGCCAAGGGAGTGCGACCAGCGGCGCGGCAACTGCTCGGACAACATCGTTTCGGAGAGCGCGTACGCCCACTCTGTAAGCCCCATGGGCGCCAAGGTTAGGACTCTTCCGGGTTGGTCGGGAGGGCGCGAACGGTCCGGCCCTTGCCGTGGACGGTGTCGAGCAGCCCGTTCCCCTCCATCTGGGCGAGCGCGCGCCGCACCGCCGTGCGGGAGACTCCGAACCGCGCGCACAGCTTCGACTCCGACGGGTAGGCGTCGCCCACCGTCAGAGCCTCCTCCCTGATCAGGTCAGTCATGCGATCGACGAGCGGCCGAACGTGCTGAGCCGACATCCGCCACCCCGCCCCAGGGACGGAAGTGATCAGCCTCTCGGCCTCCAGCGTCTTGAGCGCACGTCGAATGGTGTTCCGGGAGACGTCGTGCTCCCGCATGAGAGCGGCCTCCGACGGCAACGCGTCCCCGTGAGAGCCCTTCTCGATGTCCTTCCGCAGCACGTCAGCGATGATCAGATAGGTTCCGCGCGGGCTAGCCTCGGGCACGGCACCTCCCTTCAGCAGTTTTCGACTATTGCCAGGGTCCCATGCGGCAGCTCAAGCCAAGCTAACGCCCTCAGGTATCACGACCTCCCACGATCTGCGCCACCTGCTCAGCCATAAAGGCAACTGAGTCATTCTCGGAGAGAATATCCTTACACCCATCTTGGAATTCACAGAACCGAGCCAGGCAAAGCAGTGTCAAAATTTTTAGCGACTCAGAAAGCCAGTAGAGTTCAGAACTCTTGGCCCCTCTCCCTCTCTTCTCATCATGATGCACCATGCGATTTCTTGCATTAGTCACTGCTTTCGCCCACAACTCCGCGTCGCAGCCAATTACATCAGCTAGGCCACTAAATTCAGCGAGATCGATAAGACGCTGCCGAAGGCGAGGCTCATTGGAATAAGCCAGTTGATCCATCAGCCATCGCTGATGCTCTTCAGGTACATAACCTGCAAGCAAGCGCTTGAACGCCTTGTACTCCGCCGCCGGACGCACCTCATTAGGGAACTCCATCCGATGCAGCGTCTCTGCAGCAGAGACCGCATTAAAGAACTTGTTCTCCGTGTACAGAGCACCATTATAAACGGAGGACAACATCAACCCTAGGACCACCCTCCGACTGCGCAAGAAATCGAACCATCGCGCCACAGCCGAAAGTCCGCCGATTTGCTGCAAGGTAAGCAACATGTCGGATGACTTTCGCCTTTTCTCGCTTGGTTGAGCGACCTGCGCCCCATAGAGCTGCGCATCAATCTTGACGGGCTCGCCCTCATCAACCCCCGGAATACGCAAAACGATCTTTGTCGGAAAAGCGACAGATCCTGCAGTAGCAGTGACCAGATCCTGGAGGACCGAAACATCAGATCGAGCTGTAGAAAAATCCGCAGGGGTTTCATAGTGAATATCCAAGGAGAAGCCAGACTCGAATCCTGGGTTCTGCTTACCACCCAACACTTTCCAAGTGCCCGAAATGGAGATCTTGCACCCAGATGCATCGTGCTCGACGGGACTCGGCGGGGTGAGTGTCAAGCTGTAATCGATCAGCCGGCCGGTCTCCTCATCGACATGAAAATTGCGCGAAACTGGCACGAGCCCGACCCAGTCAAACATGTTCGACAGACTGAAGGACACGCGTTCAATTTTGAGCTCATCTGGATCCAGGGGCGAACGGCTAGCAAGCATGAAGCCTGCGCGATGATCATCTCGCTTAAAACCAGGAAAATCAAACCTGCTTGAAATAACACGACAGTCGAGAAGCATCAAAAAGCGCTTCCCTGCCACTCCATGAATAATTGACTGATCCGGACCATCGTCCAAGTCGTCGGAAAATTCGGAATCAGAAAAGCTGCCAATCAGGGACAGCTTTACACCCTTCACGGGATCAAAGTTAATGCGACCGCCGATCGTTTCCTCGCTCCGTCCCGGAAGCCAGAAGAGACCGTCAGTTTCGAATGCTTCCATCCTGACCCCTCACTACACTCGACTGGTCAACATGGTAGGCGCGGACGATCCTTTCCGCAGGAGATTGATCAGATGCATGCCAGGGGTGGCGTCTCGCCGTCAGGGACGGAGGCGCGCGGCTCTCAGAGGCAAGGGGCCAAGTACGCTCCGCCCATGACGGATGAAGAAATGTGGGACGGTACGGGGGTGCGTCCGTTCGCGGTGCCCATCAACGATGACTTCGCGCGCGAAGCGGTCGAGACGCTCCGAGGCTACCGAGAGATGGTCGAAAAGTGCCTTATGGGTACGATTGATCCCTCTCCTGACTCGCCGCTCGGGAGGGAGATGGCCAGCGTGAACGCAACGCCAGACCCGCTCGGCGCAAACCGGGGGTCGTTCCACAAAATGTTGCTCGAAATCGCGATCATGTCATGGGATACGACCCTTGACCACGTACGAGCACTGGAACACGATATAGCGCGCAGGCCAGCACCTGTCTGGTCGCCGCTTGTCCTGGCACGGGCGGCGCTGGAGAGCTGCCTCGTTTTTGACTACCTCTGCGAACCGGAGATCACAGGCGCTCTACGGTTTGCCCGAGGCGCCGGCCTTTGGCGTAAAGACACAAACTACTCAATGAGCCTTGCGAAGATCCTAGGACAGGACGAACAGGGTGCCGCGCTGGACGCCTACATCACGAAGGCGTTCGAGGAGTGCAACATTGTTGCACGGACAAATACCAGCGGAAAGATCACTGGGTACATAGTCGATGGAGCGGTCGCAAATCTCGACTACAACATCACGGATCGAACCGCGAGCAGGTTGCCCGAGTGGATACCGATGCCCTACGGCCTTCTGTCGGGAGCAGCGCACGGTCGGCCTTGGATGACAGACCGAGCCAGGCACATTGGAGAAGGCACAGGCGCTCTCGTCGGTGAGGCGGCCACAGTGGTAGCTGCGCTGCAGGCTGTCATGGCTGCGCTGGAGATGGGAGTCAGGACATGGCAGGGGTACTTCGGCCTGACGCTGGAAGCCCGTCTAAGGGACTTGGACCAGTACCGCCAGTTGATGAGCCTGCGCTTGTTGGCTTTCGCGCACGCGGCAGAGTAGAACGGGCGGATTCCGGCGCCCGCCCCACCTCCTGGGTGGCAGTTGCCTTCTCCCGGCCATCTGTGATCCGTCCTTAGCGCACCGTTCGGCAGCCACGGGCACCTCCCCACCTTCACGTCGCGTGTGAATCGGGTGTCCGGAAGATCGCCCCAGCAACACCCGGAATCTCGCCCTCCGGTGAATGCGCGGGGAAGGCTCCGAGGTGGCGCATCACAGAGTGTCGAAGTGCCTGTTCAGCGGTCTGGGGGTGCTGTAGCGGCCCAGTCTCTTCTAAGCACTTGGCCGCAGGTTCGAGTCCTGCCGGGGGCGCAAGATCGGGACCCTCCTTCGGGAGGGTCCTTTTTACTGTTCAGGGTGCTTTCGGTCGAGCCCGAGGGCCCGGCGTGACGCCCCTGACGGCTGACGTCCGTCCGACCGGATCCGACCAGCGACGGCCTCCGGCGGTCGCATTTCCCGACGTTTCCGCACGGGGTGCGGCGACATGAGCGAAGCGGCAGGGGGTGACGGTGACGCCCGGCGGAGCACCGGAGAGCCGCACGGCCGGCCGGACGGCCCGCAGCGCACCCTGGGCACCGCGCTCGCCTACGCGGCGGCGGCACTCTCGGAGCGGCCGGTCTCGGTCTGCTGGACCTCCACATCGCCATGCCCGTCCGAGCCCTGACGGCTTGAGCCGCGCGGAGCACTCCGGCACCCCTCCAGGCCGTCTCCGCTCTCCGTACGCGCCGACCCTCGCCCGCAAATTCCGAGCGCTGACGGAACTGTCGGAGTTGCCGGGGGTTGTCTCGTACAGTTCGTTTTCCGGCTACCCGCGAAGGAATTTGCAGAACCGATAAAACTCCCGACAGTCCCCCGGATGGAGGCTCACGGCCACCCGAATGCCACACACCGGGGGGATCCGCGGAGGCGTTAACTGGTTATGACAGCAGCATTCCCTGAAAGCTTCACCTCCGGGCGCGCGAATGATCGTTCCTGGGCGGACGACTCCGTTGCCATAGGCGATTTCCTGTTCCTTCCGGCTTCCGCGTCCGAAGGCGCCGGCGGAAGCCTCAAGGGAGTCGGCGGAGTGATTGTCCTGACGTGGTCCGCCCCGACCGTGGAGGAGTTGGTGGCCGCCATGGCTCAACTCGAGCAGGAGTTCCTCAGCGCCTGGAGGGATGCCGGCCTGCCGGCACTGGATCAAGAACGAACGGTGCGACACGATCATGCGTGAGTGGCATGCCGAAGAAGCACTGGACCCACGTTCGGGCTTCTACCGTGCGAGTGAGGACCAGCCGTGGGCTCGGTCCGCCGAGAACGAGACCATCCCGCAGATGAACTTTCACGGGCCCCACCTGGCGAACCGTCTGATGGGCACCGAATGGGATCCGGCCGAAGAGCTCGCCTTTCTCCTCCAGGAGGCCATGCAGGCCGACCAGGCCCCCTCCCCGGCCTTCCTGCCGGACAGCGACGACCACACCCACGACCGCACGCGCCTGGAGAGTCTCGCCGAGTTCACGACCGACCTGCCACCTGCGCGGTCCGCCGGGATCGGCCACCGTAAGTCCCGTCGCAGCATGCTGAGTTGGGCACGGCTGGTCAACATCTCCATCGCGTCCCTGGGCGTCTTCCTGGTGTGCGGCGTCAACGTTCTCAGCGGTGTGATCGCGTACGGCCCTCTGCTGCGTATCGCCGAACCCCGAGCACCGGCCAGCCTGGCCGCGTGGTGGCCGTTTCTCATCTTCGGGCCCTGGCTCGTGGCTTCCCTGTCCATTCTGCGCGCCGCTTTTCATCAGCGTCGCGCCTCGAACTCCTGGTTCGTCGTCCTGTTCTTCTCCCTCGTGGCGATGTGGCTCTGTGTGGCGCAGGCCGACTGGACTTTCACCGACGTGGCAGCAGCCGCTCTGCCCACGGCCGCGTCACTGGCCTGCTTCCACCAGCTGGTCCGCTTCGTCACGCTCACCAAGCCCCCTCGCAATGCACGACGGCGGCGCCGCGCCACCCCATCCCTCACATCCCCTCCGGGCACCGATCGCCGCCCGTGAAGTCCCCGCCGCGTCCGGGACGAAGTCGCCCGATGCGCATACCGAAGGTGAAGACGCCCGCGGAAAAGCGGTGCACCTCCTGACAGCAGCACCAACCGGTGTGTGCGGCTCTCACCGAGGAGGGGCGTCGCCCGACCAACTCGGTAATTCTCCTAATTTCAAGATCCATCACGCAAGATCCGTCACCCGGTCGGATGACAGCTAGCAAAAAGTCGTCTTATCCGCCGGGAGTGAGCCCCTGTACGCCCCCTTTCGAAAGGAGCCTTACCCGATGAATGTGTCCCTGTGGATTATCCTGGCATGCGCCTCAGCATGCTCGCTGGTATCCACATTCACCTCGTCCGCCCGGACGGGCATGCCCCGGATCGACACACGAGAGTTGCGGCGCCGCCGGCATCTGATTCACGTTCTCGAAGCCAACGCACGCCTCGTGCGGTGCACCAGCCTGGTTCCGCCGCACAGCGACGCCAACGACCCCCAGCCCTGAGACGTCATACCCTGTGGCTGAGCCGGTGGGCCGTGCGACGTAGTGGGGATCGCTGAGCGGCTGGTAGCGGACGAGCTGCGGGAGCTGTCCGAGCGAGGGCGGGCGGGGGTCAGCCGGTCGTCCGCCGGGGTGTGAGGGTGATGGCCGAGGCGGGGCAGAGGCCGGCGGCGAGGCGGGCGGCCGGGTATTCGTTCGGTGCGGGGTGGGGGGTCAGGAGGAGGACCCGGCCCTCTTCGTCGTCCTGGTCGAAGACGGCGGGGGCGGTCAGGGCGCACATTCCGGAACCGACGCAGCGGTCGCGGTCGACCCGGACGGGGGCGGGGGCGTCCATGGGATCAGGCCTCGTTCCAGGTCACCGGGAGGCGGTGCACCCCGTAGATGTTCATGTCCGTGCGCAGGGGGATCTCGTCGGCCGGTACGGCCAGGCGCAGGTCCGGGAAGCGGGTGAACAGGGCGGGGAGGGCGATCGTCAGTTCCACGCGGGCGAGTTGCTGCCCGAGGCACTGGTGGATGCCGTGGCCGAAGGCGAGATGCCCGGTGGCCTTCCTGCGCAGGTCGAGCACGTCGGGGTCGGGGAACCGCAGCGGGTCCCGGTTGGCGGCGTCCAGGGTGAGGGTGACCGTCTCCCCCGCCCTGATCAGATGGCCCTCCAGCTCGACGTCCTCCCGCGCGGACCGCACGCCGGTGGCGGCGACGCTGAGGTAGCGGAGCAGCTCCTCGACGGCCTGGGGGGCGAGGTCCGGGTCGGTGCGCAGGGCGTCGGCCTGGGCGGGGTGCGAGAGCAGTGCGAAGGTGCCGTGCGCGATCATGTTGGCGGTGGTGTCGAGTCCCGCCGCGAGCAGGAAGGCGCCGATGCCGACCAGTTCCTCGTCGCTGAGGTCGGAGTCGCGGGCGAGGTCGCCGAGCAGGTCGTCGGTGGGCTCGGCGCGCTGGGCGGTGACGAGTTCGCCCATGTACCGCTCGAGTCCCACCATGGCCGCGTACCGGTTCTCCGGTGTCTCCTCCGCCGACATGAGCGTGTGGGCGTGGTCCTGGAAACGCTCGCGGTCGGCGTACGGCACACCCAGCAGCTCGCAGATCACGAGCGCGGGTATGGGCTTGGCGTAGGCGTCGACCAGGTCGGTGCCCGGGCCGCGGCGCTCCAGGGCGTCCAGGTACTCGGCGACGATCTCCCGTACCCGGGACTCCAGTCGCCGCATCCGCCGCACGGTGAACTTCCCCGCCAGGAGCCGTCGGTAGCGGGTGTGCTCGGGGGCGTCCATGCCGGTCATGTCGCCGACCGGGGCGGGGTCGAGCGGGCCCTCGGGGCCGCCGGGCAGGGGGTGGTGCATCAGTTCGTACCGTGAGCTGAACCGGGGGTCGCCGAGGACCGCGCGGACCGCGGCGTGTCCGGTGGCGAGCCAGCCGACGTGTCCGTCGGGGTACGTCATCCGGGTCAGCGGGCTCCGTTCACGGAGCGGGGCGAGGCCGGCGGGCGGGTCGAAGGGGCAGCCGGGGGCGCGCCGGGTCGGGAGTTCCGCCACGGGCTCGGTGGCCGGGGTGGTCGCGGGCGTGGTCCGGTGGGGCGTCGCTTCGTTCTGCATGAGGTCCTCCGTGGAGAGTGACGTGCGGGGAACTACGGGACGGGCTGCGGGGGTCAGCGCTTCGCGGAGCGGCCGAAGGCGGAGCGCGACCAGAGGTAGCCGACCAGGGTGAGGCCGGCGCACCAGGCCAGCGCCAGGTATCCGCTGTTGCCGATGGGCGTGCCCATGAGCAGGCCGCGCAGCGTTTCGATGGCGGGGGTGAAGGGCTGGTACTCGGCGAACCAGCGCAGCGCGGTCGGCATCGAGTCGGTCGGTACGACGGCGCTGCCGAGGAAGGGCAGGAAGGTCAGCGGCAGGGGCGTGTTGCTGGCGGACTCGGGGGTCCTGGCGACGAGGCCTATGCCGGCCGACAGCCACGTGAGGCCCAGGGCGAGGAAGGCGAGGAGGCCGAACGCGGCGAGCCATTCGACGGCGGTGGCGTCGGGGCGGAAGCCGATGGCGAGGGCGACGCCGATGACCAGGGCCAGGGCGATCAGCGTCTGGACGACGCTGCCGGCGACATGACCGGTGAGGAAGGCGGCGCGGGAGATCGACATGGTGCGGAAGCGGTTGACGATGCCCTCGGTCATGTCGACGCAGACGCCGACGGCCGTGGCCACCGATCCGGCGGTGGCGGTCATGAGGATGATGCCGGGCGCGAGGTAGTCGATGTAGGCGCCGTCTCCTCCTGGCGCCGCCCCGATGCCGGCGCCGAGGGCGCCGCCGAAGGCGTAGGTGAACAGCAGCAGCATCATGACGGGCATGGCGACGACCGAGACCGTCATGGCCGGATAGCGCAGGGCGTGGGTGAGGTTGCGCCGGAGCATGGTCATCGAGTCGGCCGCGGCGTGGGCGAGGCTGCTCATCGGGTGGTCTCCTTCCGGGAGCCGGCCGCGCCGGGGGTGTGGCCGGCGCCGGTCAGGGTGAGGAACACGTCGTCGAGGTCGGGGGTGTGCACGGTCAGCGATTCGGGCCGGAGGCCGGCGCCGTCCAGGACGTCGAGCACGGCGCGCAGGGTCTCGACGCCGCCGTCGCCGGGGACGCGCAGGGTCAGCTCGTCCTCGTCCCGGGTGGAGACCCCGAAGTGGTGTGCGGCGATGTCGAGTTGACCCGGGTAGGAGAAGCGGAGGCGGATGTGGCCGCCGGGGACGAGCCGTTTGAGTTCGTCGGCGGTGCCTTCGGCGACCAGGCGTCCCCGGTCGAGGACGGCGATGCGGTCGGCGAGCTGATCCGCCTCCTCCAGGTACTGGGTGGTCAGGAAGACGGTGACGCGCTGTTCGGTGACGAGGCCGCGGATGATCTCCCACATGGTGCGGCGGCTGCGCGGGTCGAGTCCGGTGGTCGGCTCGTCGAGGAAGATGACGCGCGGGTCGCCGACCAGGGTCATGGCGAGGTCGAGCTTGCGGCGCATGCCGCCGGAGAGGGTGGAGACCGGCTTGCGGGCGGCGGCGGTGAGTTCGAAGCGCTCCAGCAGCTCGCCGGCGCGGCGGCGGCCCTCACGGCGCGGCAGGTGCTGGAGGTCCGCCATGAGGAGCAGGTTCTCCTCGGCGTGGAGGAGCTGGTCGACCGCCGCGAACTGGCCGGTGACACCGATCGCGGCGCGCACCCCGGCGGGGTCGTGCTCCAGGTCGTGTCCGGCGACGTGTGCCGTGCCGGCGTCGGGCCGGATGAGGGTGGAGAGGATCTCGACGGTGGTCGTCTTGCCGGCACCGTTGGGCCCGAGGAGGGCGAAGACCGAACCTTCGGCGATCCGCAGGTCGATGCCGTCGAGGACGACCTTGTCGCCGTACGACTTGCGCAGGCCGAGGGCGGAGATCGCCGGTGGCGTGGTGAGGGTGGCGGGCGCGGGTGTGGGCGTGGCGGGCATGCGGTGACGTCTCCTGGGGTGTGGGCCCGGAGGCGACGTGGGCACGGGGGACCGCACGAGGGACCTCCCCGAGGTGCGCCGGGGCGGCGCACGCCCTCGCGGGGGTGTCGTGGAACGTGCGGTCTCTCGCATCGAGTCGGTTCTCCGGGATGTCGGTTCGGTGGGGGAGGGTGGAAGGGAGGGCGGAAGGGAGGGCGCCGGTGGTGGCCGGACGCCGGGGTGGCGCCCCGGGGCGTCAGGCGCGGCGGATCACGATGTCGCCGACGCCGGTGCGGGCGTGGATCTCGACCGTCTCGTCGGAGGTGCCGGGGCCTTCGGCCGCGCCGAGGGTGTTGCGGACGGAGCCGAGCCGGGTGGTGACGTCCAGCCAGGCGGCGGTGGACTTCCGTACGCCGACCTCCACGTCGTCGGCGGCCGTCTGGAGCCGGACCACGCCCCGGGCCACGTCGTGGACGCGGATGGCTCCGTTGGCGGACCTGGCCTCGACCGAGGCGTGGGCGACGCCGATGGTGATGCGGCCGTTGGCGGCGCTCACCTTGAGGTCGCCGGTGATCTCGTCGACCGTGGTGTCCCCGTTGCCGTTCTTGACGGTGGCCGTGCCGGTGACCTCGCCGAGGTCGATCGGACCGGAGCCGTGGATCTCCACGTCTCCCGCCACGCGCTCGACGCGGACGGAGCCGTGGCCGGTGCGGAGGTTCGCGGGGCCCGTCTGCGCGAGGGAGATGTCGCCGAGGGAGGTTCTGACGCGGCAGTCGCCGAGGGGTCCTTCGGCGGTGTAGTGCCCGATCGGGGAGGCGGCGCGGAGGCGGGAGCCGGCGGGCAGGTCGACGGTCAGGTCGATCGAACCGTGCTTGCCGAAGAGGGAGCGTTTTCTCGGGCCCTTCACGGTCAGGGTGCCGTTGGCGTACGTGACCTTGGTCTGCTCCGCGACCCGGACGTCGTTCTCGTCGTTGCTGTCGCTCGGCAGCACCCGCACGACCGTGTCCGCGCGCTCGGTCGCGGTGATCCGTACGTTGCCGACCTCGAAGTCGAGGTCCGCGGTGATGGCTCCGGGCGTGTCGTAAGAAGGCATGGCTGTCCCGTCCTCGTGGCTCTGGTGGTGTGCGCGGTGTGCGGGGCGGCCCGCGGGCCGGGGAACCGGGTGGCCGGCTAGCGGGCCCAGCCCCGGTAGCTGTCGCCTCCGACGCGGGGGGCGCGGGCGGGGGGCCCGGCGGGGCTGCCGCCCTGGTCCAGGGCGGCGGAGACGGCCCGTACGAGCCAGGCGTTGACGGAGAGCCCTTCCTGGCCGGCGGCCTCCTCGGCGCGGGCCTTGAGGTGGGCGGGGAGACGGAAGTTGATCCGGGCGGTGCCACCGCCTTCCTCGCCCTCCCCCACCGCTGGCGCCGATGGCGCCACAGGTGGCACCACGGGCGCCATCCGCTCGTCGGGTCCCGCCCCGTGGGCCTCCGGCGCGGGCGGGACCGTCACCACGAACTCGGGGTCGAGCCCGCGCAGCCGTACGTCGACCGACCCCGGCGCCAGTTCGCGGGTGATTTCGTCCGAGGCGGCGGAGAGCGCGTTCAGCAAGGTCAGGCGGACCGCCGACTCCAGGGGAGTGGTCAGCCGCTCGGCCAGCTCGCGCGCCTCGTCCCCGCCGGCGCTCGCGGCGACGGCGAGCTCCTGGCGGAGGTGTGCGACGTAGGGGTTCAGGTCCATGGCTTTATAGTGGCACCAGAATGGCGCCACTGCAACCCCGAATGGCGCCACGTGGTGTCATGCGGCATCACGAAGGCGCCACGAGGCGCCACACGCACCCATGAACACGGCGCCGCCCGCCCCGCTCCGTACACTGCCCCGCATGGCATGCCGCATCAGTGAACTGGTCCTCGACTGCGCCGATCCCGAGCGGCTCGCCGCCTTCTGGAGCGGGGTCCTCGGGTACGTGGAACTCGACCGGGACGTGGACGGAGCCATCGAGATCGGGCCGCCCGGCGCGGGCCCCGCCGACGGCCGGCCCACCCTCGTCCTCAGCCCCAGCGGTGACCCGAAGGCCGCGAAGCTCCCCCTGCACATCGACGTCAGCCCCACCGACCACGACCAGGACGCCGAGCTGGAGCGCCTGCTCGCGCTCGGCGCGCGGCCCGCCGACGTGGGCCAGACCGGCAGCGAGAGCTGGCATGTCCTGGCGGACCCCGAGGGGAACGAGTTCTGCCTCCTGCGCAGCCGCGTCCGGCCCCTCTGACGTACGGCCGCGCCACCGGGGCCGGCGTCCCCGGGCAGCATCGGGCGCCGGTTTCGACACGGACGTGGCCGGATTCCGTGTGGTCGGTCGACGCTGATGCGGGTCACTCCGCACCTGGTGCACGCGGCGAACTACCGCATCTTCCGGGAGGCGGTGGAGCCGACGCTGCGCGGCGCCCGGCTCGGCGACGCACGGTTCACCGGCGCCGGGCTGACGGCCGCGGACGCCGACGCCCTGCTGCCCGGCCTGCCGGCGTACGCGGAAGTCCCGCGTACCGGGGCCGAGTTGCGCGCCTGGATGGAGCGGACGGTGGGCGCCGGGCCTCTGGCCCCGGTGGCCTGGCGGATGCTGCGGCAGTACGCGCCGCTGTGGCACGCCCCCACCGGGCCGCCGTGGTCCTTCGGCACCGCGCAGTCCTTCGTGGCGGCGGCCGACAGGCCGGTCCTGGCCGATCCCGAAGCGGCGGCCGGCGGCCTGGCGGCCCTCGTGCTGCGCTACCTGGAGGGCTTCGGCCCCGCCTCCGTCGCGGACATCGGCCGGTTCGCGCTGGTCCAGCAGCACCGGGCGCGGGCCGCCGTGCGGGCGCTCGGCACGCGCGTGGAGCAGGTTCCGGGGCCCGCCGGGGCGGTGCTGTACGACATCCCCGGCGCCCCCGGCCGGACCCCGGCACGCCGGCCCCGCCGCGCCTGATGGCCATGTGGGACAGCGTCCTGCCGGCGTACGCCGACCGGGGCCGGGTGATCCCGCCCGCGTACCGCCGGCACGTCGTACGCGTGAACGGTGACGTGCTGCCGACGCTGCTGGCCGACGGGTACGTGGCCGGTGTGTGGCGGCCGGTGGACGGCGGGATCGAGGCGTCGGCGTTCCGTCGCCTGCCGCCGGACGCGTGGGAGGGGCTCGCGGCCGAGGCGGCGGCGCTGTCCGCCCTGCTCGCGGCGCGCGAGCCCGGTGTCTACCGGAGGTACGACCACTGGTGGGCCAAGGGCCTCCCGGCGGTCGAGACCCGCCTGCTCGGCCGGGGGCGACTCCCGTGCGCCGGCGCACGCCTCCCGGCTGACTGCCGCGAGGCCATTGCCAGTCGGCCGGAACGCACTTATCTTCGAGCCCACACCTACGGACCGGGATGCTCGTCAGTCCCGGGGCGGCCCCGACGCGCGGGCCGGACGGCGGGGAGCGCACCCTCGGCAGGACCGACGAAGGGCGCTGGACGCCGGGCGTACGGGATATCCGTATCCGCGTACCCGCAGGAGCTGAACAGCACATGAGCAAGCACGTCCTGGCGCAGAACCAGTACGGCAAGGCCGAGAACCGCATCGTGAAGATCACCCGCAGGGGTGAAGGCGGTGCCTGGCACGAGCTCCGTGACCTGAACGTGTCGGTGGCGCTGCGCGGTGAGTACCGCGATGTCCATCTGACCGGTGACAACGCCAACTGTCTGCCGACCGACACCACCAAGAACACGGTCTACGCCTTCGCCAAGGAGCACGGGGTGGACTCCCCCGAGGCCTTCGGCATCCTCCTCGCCCAGCACTTCGTGAGCTCCCAGGCGGTCGTCCACGAGGCGCAGATCCGTGTCGAGGAGTTCACCTGGGAGCGGATTCCGGTGGCGACGCGCAAGGAGCAGCACTCCTTCGTGCGCAAGGGCCAGGAGGTCCGCACCGCGCAGATCACCTACTCGCGGGACACCGGGCAGCTCCAGGTCCTCTCCGGTCTCAAGGAGCTGACGGTGATGAACTCGACCAACTCCGAGTTCCACGGCTTCATCAAGGACAAGTACACGACGCTCCAGGAGGCGTACGCCCGCATTCTCGCCACCAAGGTCACGGCCCGCTGGGCGAACTCGGCCTCGGCGGCGGTGGACGGCGGGCACGACTGGGACCGTTCGTACGCGAAGGTGCGCCGGCATCTGCTGGAGGCGTTCGCGGAGACGTACAGCTACTCGCTCCAGCAGACCCTGCACGCCATGGCCGACCGGGTCCTGGACCATGTCGCGACGGTCAACGAGGTGCGGCTCAACCTGCCGAACAAGCACCACTTCCTGGTGGACCTGGAGCCGTTCGGCCTGAAGAACGACAACGAGGTCTACTTCGCCGCCGACCGGATGTACGGCCTCATCGAGGGCACCGTCCACCGCGACGGCGTCCAGCCGGTGATCGCGACCAGCGACTGGATCACCGCCTGACGCACCGTGCGCACACGGCGCACCCGGACCACCCGGCACACGCGAGGCACGTGACGTGAGCGACGCGGATGACGCACGTGACGTGCCGGGTACTCCTCACGTCACCGCAGCCCGGCCGCCGCCTCGACTCCCAGCCATACGGCTCCGAGGCCGGCGGCCAGGCTGCCCGCCACGTTCAGGACGGCGAGGCGCTTCGCCCCGTCCTCGTACAGTTTCAGCGTCTCCCACGAGAAGGTCGAGTACGTGGTGAGGGCACCGCACAGGCCGGTGCCGAGCAGCAGTTGGGCGCGGGCCGTGGTGGTCCCGGCGACCAGGCCGAGGACGAACGAGCCCGCGACGTTGACCGCGAACGTGCCCCAGGGAAAGGCGGATCCGCAGCGGGCGCGGAGCGCGCGGTCGGCGAGGTACCGCAGCGGCGCGCCGACGGCGGCGCCGAGGACGACGGCCAGCCAGTTCACCGCGCCCTCCCCCAGGCCGCACGGGCCGCGGCGACGCCCGCCGCGACCGCGACGAGGGCCGTCAGCAGCGTTCCCCCCGCATACAGCAGGCCGCGCGCGGGGTCCCCGCCGGCCAGCAGTCGCTGCGTGTCGAGCGCGTACGCGGAGAAGGTGGTGAAGCCCCCGCAGAACCCGGTGCCGAGGAACGGCCGGAGAAGCGGATTCGGTGACTCCATGACCTCGGTGACGAGGACCATCAGCACGCCGAGAGCGGCGCAGCCGGAGGCGTTGACGAGAAAGGTGGTCCAGGGGAAGGCGCCGGCCGGCGTGGGCCAGGCGAGGGCCGCCCCGTAGCGCGCGGCGGCCCCGAGGGCGCCGCCGACCGCGACCGCCCCGACGACCGGAAACTGACCGCGCGGCTGCATGTCCCCAGGTTACGGGGGTGGTGGCGGGCCGCCGACGCGAGGCGCACGGGCGCGGTCGCCGGCCTGGGGCATTAACCGGCGGCCGGCCCGTGCGGCCTCGCTCTGCGATGGTCCGGCCACGGAGCGCGACGGGTCAAAGCGGGTCGGGTGAGTCTGTCAGATCCCCGCGCGGGCTGTTCGGCCCGTTACCGGGGGCTGCGGGGGGCGGTGGTCCGGCCACCATCGGGGGCCCGATTCGGGTGCCGGGTCCACCTCGTCGGGAGGGGTGTCCCCGGGTGACTGTGGAGGGGCAGCGGGAGGGAGCTGCGAAACCTTCGGGCAGGAGTGTCGTGAGTACATCCGTCGCAACCAAGCGCAGGGGCGCCTCCGGGGCCGTTCCCCTGACCGTTCCCGGGCCGGGCGTCCGTACCGTCGGCGCGGCCCGCACCGGTGCCGGAGCCCGTTCGGCCTCGAACACCGGCTCCCGTACGGGGGCCGCCGCCGGCTCCCGGCCGCGTACCGCCGGCGCGGCCCGTGGCCGTACCGACGAGGACGTCTACGCCGAGCTGTGCACCACGCTGTTCTCCGGCTTCGCGCGGCGCGACCAGCGCCTGAAGGCCGAGCAGTACCTGCACGGGCTGCTCACCGCGCAGGGCCGCAAGTCCATCCGGAACATCGCCGCCCAGATAGGCGGGCCGGCGGCCGAGCAGAGCCTCCACCACTTCATCTCCAGCTCCACCTGGGACTGGCAGCCCATGCGGGCCTCGCTCGCCCGCTTCCTGGAGCGGAGCGGCTGCCCGCAGGCCTGGGTGGTGCGGCCCATGCCGATCCCGAAGGCGGGGGAGCACTCCGTCGGCGTGGACCGGCGCTTCGACCCGGAGCGCGGGCAGGTCTTCCACGGTCAGCAGGCCTTCGGTGTGTGGTTCGCGAGCGACGAGCTGAGCGCGCCCGTCAACTGGCGTCTCTTCCTGCCCGATCCGTGGGTCAACGACCCGACGCGCCGTGACCGCGCGGAGGTTCCGCGCGAGGCGGGCGAGGAGACGCTGGAGGAGTGCGCGGTCGCCGCGGCGCTCGACACCGCCCGGTGGAGCGACGTCACCCGCAAGCCGGTCCTCCTCGACATCCGGGGCGGTGCGGGCCGGCCCGCGCTGAGCCGGCTGGCGGCGGCCGGGGTGCCGGTGGTGGCGCGGATCGGCGCCGGGTCGCGGCTCGCCATCGCGGACCGGTCGCTGCCCGGCTTCGGCGCGGGCCCGCTGCCCGCCCAGCAGATCCTGGAGTCGCTGCGGGGGCTGCGCAGGCCGGTGAGCTGGGTGGACACGGTGGCCGGTACGCCGACCTCCCGCACCTCGCTGGCGACGGCGGTCCGTGTGGCGCTGCCGATGCCTGCCGGGGAGCGGATGCGGCCGCTGACGCTGCTGGGCGAGTGGGACGACCCGCGGCGCGGGCCGGCCCGGGTGTGGCTGAGCGATCTGACGAGTTCGCCGGTGGGGTCGCTGGTGCGGCTTACCAAGCTCGCGCGGCGCGTGGAGCGCGACTTCGCGGCGGTCGGCGAGGGGGCGGGGCTGCGGGACTTCGTGGGCCGCTCGTTCCGTGGCTGGCACCGGCACATCACCCTGGCGTCGGCGGCCCACGCGGCGAAGCTGCTGGCCCCGGAGGGCGACGCGGCGGCGTACGGGACGGCCACGGGTCCGGGCAGGGTGCCGGGGTTCGCCCCCGGACTGGCCGCGGGGTAGACCGGACGGGTACGCACCGGGGGCGCGGGCCAGGGTTCGCCCCCGGACCGGCCGCCGGGGTGGACCGGGCGGGTACGTATCCGGGCAGGGTGCCGGGGATCGCTCGCCCTCCCTCGACCCGGGTCAGTCCGGGGGGCCGGCGGAGGCCGGTGCGGCCGGCGGGTGGCCCGCGGGGCGGGTGGGGTGGGTGGCGGCGCGGCGGCGGGCGAGGACCTCGCGGGTGCGCTGGAGCCGCAGGGCGAGCTGCACCTCCAGGACCTGGCCGGGCTTCTGCCATTCGGGGCCGAGGAGTTCACCGATCCGCTCCAGGCGGCGGGAGACGGTGTTGGGGTGGACGTGCAGCGCCTCGGCCGCGTTGGTGGGGCTGCCTCCGGAGGCGAAGTACGCCTCCAGGGTGCGGGTCAGGTCGGTGAACCGCTCGGCGTCGTAGTCCAGGACGGGCCCGATCGCGTTCTCCACGAAGCCGTCCACGTCGTGGTCGTCGGAGAGCAGCATCCCGAGGAAGCCGAGGTCCTGGACGGCCGCGGCGGAGCCGGTGCCGCCGAGGGCGCTCATGGCGTCGAGGCAGCGTCCGGCCTCCGCGTACAGGGCGCCGACCCCGTCGGGGCTGTGCCCCGGCCCGGCGGCGGCGACCGAGACGGGGTGGCCGAGGAGCGGGGAGAGTTCCTCGGAGACGGCCTTCGCGGCGGCCGAGGGGTCCAGGCCGGGCAGCAGCAGCACGATGCAGCCGCCCTGCACGGTCTTCAGGCCGGAGAGCCGGTAGGCGTACGAGGAGGCCCACACCACGGCGCGGCCCTGCTCGCCGCCCTCGGGCCTGGCGACCACGAGGACGTGCGGTTTGCGCAGATCGACGCCGAGGCGGCGGGCCCGCTGGGCGATCTGCTGCGGGGCGTGCGGCGGGTCGGCGATGAGGTCGTCGAGGAGCTCGTCGCGGACGGGGCCCTCGGCGACGGCCGTGGAGCGCCGCATGAGGAGGAGGAACGCGACGGACTGGGCGGCCAGTTCCACGAGTCGCTCGTCCTCGCCGGTCAGTCCGCTGGCGGCGCGGATGACGAGGCCGCCGAGGTCCTCGGAGCCGGCGATGACCGGGGCGACCCAGGTGTCCTCGCCGGCGAGGACGGGCCGGCGGCGGGCGTGCGCGTCGAGCGAGGCCTTGGCGACGGCCTCCTCGTCCAGATCGGGTATGCCGGCCCCGCCCGTGGTGGCCAGGCACCGGCCGCCGGGGTCGCGGATCATCACGGTCGCGTCGAGGGCGTCGCCGGCGGCCTTGGCCACGTTGCACAGGTCGCCGCCCGCGAGAACGAGGTTCATGATGCGGCTGTGGGCCTCGCTGACGTGCCGCATGCGGGTGAGGCTGGTGCGGACGCGGGAGCTGTCCCGCTCCAGTTCGGAGACCTCGGCGCGGGTGCGGTCGAGGAGCCCGGCCTTCTCGACCGCGAGGGCCGCGAGGTCGGCGAGGGCGGAGAGGAGCGCGATCTCCTGCGGGGTGTGCTCCCGGACACGCCGGTCCGCCCCGTACAGGGCGCCGATCACCGCGTCGCCGCTGCGCAGCGGTACAGCCATGATGGCGCGCAGGCCCTCGGCCCGTACGGCCGCGTCGCCGGGGTCGGCGGCGTCCGCGCCGATGGCGGTGTCGGCGAGGGAGAAGCGCTCGTCGGCCGGGTAGTCGGGGGTCCAGACCGGTTCGCCCTCGCGCTGGACGACGCTGCCGAGGCAGTTGCCCTCCGCGAGCCGCAGTCCGGCGACGAGTCCGAGGCCCGGTCCGGTGTCCGGGCCGGTGCGGGAGCCCTCGGTGGTGCGGATGTAGCAGGCGCCGTGGGGGCCGCGCAGTGTCACGTAGGCCATATCGAGGCCGAGCAGGCTCCGGGCGCGGCGGGTGATCAGGCGCAGCTGGCTGTCCAGGTCGTACGAGAAGGTGAGGTCGCGGGCGGTGTCGGTGAGGGTGGTGAGCGCGGCCTCGCGCCGGGCGGCGTCGGCGCGTTCGGCGCGGATGTCCTCGGCGAGGCGCACGGCCCGTGTCAGGCGGTCGAGTTCGGCGGCGGGGGCGCCGCGGCGGCGGGCCCGTGCGACGAGACCGCCGAGGAGGTCGTCGAGCGCCGCGTCGTCGGCCGGGCGGTGCGGGGCGCGGGAGCCGGGTGGGGCGGAGGTGCCGTGCGGGCCGGGTGCGATCGGGGAGCCGGGCGGTGCGGAGGTGCCGTGCGGGGTGTGGCCCGCGAGGAGTTCGAGGACCATGAGCAGCGCGTCGTCGGCACCGCCGTCACCGTCAGCGCCGTACGCGTTCATCAGTCCAACCCCCGTAGTCCAGCGAAATCGGGCACCAGGGAGGAAACCCGTACTCCTCGCCGAAACTAATTCGGCTCGGGAAGCCGGTCAACGGTGACCTGTGGCACTTCATTCCCGCCGGCCCGCCGGAGGGGCCTGCCGGCAGCCGACGTGAGGTGCCGTCAGCGGGGTCGGGGCGCCGCACCGGAGGGCCGTCAGACGGGCGAGCCCGCGGGGACGAGCCGGTGGCGTGCGGGGCTGTACTGCGCGGGTACGTAGGGCGTCTGGGCGCTCTGCGCGAGCTGCGGGCCCTGCGGTCCGGTGGCGGTGACCAGCGCGTACGCGCTGCGGCCCGCGGTGTTCCGCAGGGCGAGGACGGAACGGTGCAGCCGGCGCAGCCGGGCCGAGGGCTCCATGCCGCCGTCCCGGTGCAGCGTCGCGCGGAGCCCCTCGTACACGGCGAGGGCCTCGTCGTGCCGGCCGCAGCGCAGCAGCGCCACCATGAGGTGGGCGTGCAGGGGCTCGTTGGTGCGGTAGCGGGCGACGAGCCCGGGGAGTTCGGAGAGGAGTTCGGCGTGCCGGCCGAGGCCGAGCTGAGCCTCCACCCACTGGTCGAGCACGCTGAGCCGGGAGGCTTCGAGGCGCTCGATCTCCAGACGCAGCCGGGGGCCCGCGGCCACACCCGCGTAGGGCTCGCCGCGCCAGAGGGCGAGGGCCTCGCCGAGGCGGAGGGCGGCGCGCGCGAGGTCGCCGGCCTCCATGGCTCGGTAACCGGCACCGGCCGCGCGCTCGAACTGCCAGACGTCGTGCAGGCCGCCGCCGGTGTCGAGCCGGTAGCCGCCGGGCTGGGAGACGAGGATGGCGTCCGCGGAGCGCCGCTCCGCCCAGCCGGGGGCGGGTTCCGCCGGGGCGAAGCCGCGCAGGGCGCGTGCGATGAGCGCGCGCAGCTCGGCTATGTACCCCTGGAGTTCGGCGCGGGCGGCACGCGGGGCGCCCGACGGCCACAGCTCCTCGGTGAGGACGGTCACCGGTACGACCTGGTCGGCGTTGGCCGTGAGCAGGGCGAGCAGCTGGCGTGGCGCCGCCGCCGTCGGAGTGATCGACACCCCGTTCTCACGGACCGACAGTCCCCCCAGGATCCGGACGTCCACCATGCCCCCTCAGTGCCTCAACGTGGGATGACCCTCGTTGATTAGAAAAGACCCCCGTAGGCATGTCAATAAGAAACCGGAAGGTATGGAATCCCCAGGTTGGATATCGGGGTGATTCACCCTCTTTGTGCCGATATAAAACCGTCGGTAAATCGTCAGTGGCGCAGACCCGACGGAGGTGAACAGCAGCTTTCGGACTTGGGAGTACGCTTTCGCAGGGTCCTTGCGGAGGCGCGCCGAGAGCCGACCCGCGAGATCGCGCCATAAACAGACGGCCGGGTACGGTTCCCCGGCCGGCGGCCCCCGCCGGGCGGCCCGTACACCCGCTAGAGCACGGCCGCCGCGGTGAGGAGTCCGAAGGCGAGGGTGATCAGCGCGGTACGCACGCGGTGGAAGGTGTTCCAGCGGCGTTCGAAGCCGGCGCGGACGGCGGCCGGGTCCCCGCCCGCGGCTTCCGAGGCCGCCAGCGCGGTGTTGAGCGGGACGTTTCCGCCGAGGGTGACGGCGTGGTTGAGGGCCGCGCAGACGAGCCCCGCGAGGACCAGCCACTTCTGGATGCCGGTCCGGCCCTCCGCCGGGACGAGGAACGCGGCGAGCGGGAAGGCGACCGCGCCGAGGAAGACGGCGAGGAACAGGGGCCTCGGAACGTACTCGTTGATCCGGCGCATCGCCGTGACGAACTCCGCGTCGGCCAGCCGGGCCAGCGCGGGCATGACGCCGGTCGCGAAGATGAGCATGAACCCGGCGTAGAGACCGGCGCATCCGACGGCGAGGGCGAGCAGCAGGGAGGACATGGCCTCATGATGCCGCCTCGGCCGCCGGACGCACCGGATACCTGTACGAACCAGGAACCGGGTCAGGCGTACGGGTCGCCCGACCTCATCTCCCCTTCGCCGGCTCCGCCTTCACCGGCCGGCTCGGGTGCACGCAGCCGCTCCGCCTGCCGCACGGCCTCGGCCAGCTCGCGCACCACGGCCGAGCCGGAACGCGCGGCGATGGCGTCGGCCCGCTCCGCGAGCGCGGCGAGGCCCGGTGCGCCCGGCAGGTCCCCGCCGCGCAGGGCGTCCGCGAAGTACGCGGCGACGGCGGTCACTTGCAGGCTGTCGTGGCCGGGGCCCCAGATGGCGGCGGTGAGGGCCCCGGTCCCCACGGTGCCGGAGCGCTCGCGCGGCTGCCGGCTTTCGGGGTCGAGCCAGCGGACGGTGGCGGTGGCGACCCGTCCGGAGGCGCCGGGCCGGGTCTTGACCGCGTAGAGGGCCGTGACGGTGTGGCCCGCGCCGATCTCACCACCGTCCACCCGGTCGTCGCGGAAGTCCTCGTCGGCGACCTCCCGGTTCTCGTAGCCGATCAGCCGGAACTTCTCCACGGTCGCCCGCTCGAAGGCGACCTGCGCCTTGGCGTCGCGGGCGCGCAGTTCGACCTGGGCGGGCAGCTGGTCGACGAAGACCTTGCGGGCCTGCTCGTCGGTGGAGACGTACGTGGTGTGGCCGTCGCCCTTGTCGGCGAGGCGCTCCATCAGGTCGTCGCCGTAGTCGCTGCCGACGCCGACGCCGAAGAGGGTGATGCCGTGCGTCCTGCGCTCCTCGTCGATCCGGGCGAGGATCCCCTCGGCTCCGGTCTCGCCGGTGTTGGCGAGGGCGTCGGAGAGCAGGACGACCCGGTTGGTGGCACCCTCCCGGTGGCCCTCGACGGCGACGTCGTAGCCGGTGCGGACACCCGCCTCGACGTTGGTCGAGGCGCCGATCTCCAGGGAGTCCACCAGGTCGCCGATGCGTTCGCGGGCCTCTCCGACGCGCGTCATGGGCAGCCGGGTCTCGGCCTCGGCGCTGAAGGTGACCAACGCGACCGCGTCGTCGTCGCGGAGTTCACCGACGAGCAGCCGCAGGGACCGCTTGACGAGGTCGAGGCGGCCCGGCTCGCGCATCGATCCGGAGACGTCGACGACGAAGGTCAGGGCGGCGGGCGGGCGCGGACCCCGCCGGTCCGCGCCGCGCGTGGCGAGCCCGACCCGGACCAGGGACCAGCCGTCGGCATCGCCGCGAGCCCCGTCGAGGGTGACGCTGAAGCCGTCGTCGGCCGGGCGCGGGTAGTCGGGGCGGAAGCTGTTGACGAACTCCTCGGGGCGCACGGTCGCCGGGGCGGGCAGCCGCCCCTCGGCGAGGGTGCGGCGGGCGTAGCCGTACGAGGCGGTGTCGACGTCCAGGGCGAAGGTGGACAGGTAGTCGGGCGCGTGGCTCGGCGCGCGCTGCTCGCCCTCCGGGTGCGGGGAGGCGCCGTCGGGGGCGGCCGGGCCCTTGCCGCCGTCGGGCACCAGCGGGGCGCGGTGGCCGTCGCTCGTCGTGGGCGCCGTGCCGTCCCCGGCGCAGCCGGACAGGGCCAGGCCGGTCGCGAGCAGCGCCGCGAGCAGGGCGGCGGCGCGCCGGGTACGGCGGGGGCGGCGGGAGGCCGGCGGGGGACTTCCCCGCTCCGCGGTTGCCGCCGCCGTCCCCGCCATCTGCGCCAACTCCGCCGTCCCCGCCGTACCCGCCGTCCCCGTGGTCCCCGCCGTCTCCGTCGTTCGTTCGGTTCGGTCCATCCGGTCTCCCCCTGACTTGTGTGGGCTCGTGTGACTGTGACGAACGGGGGGCCGGGGCGGAGCCGTCGACGGGGTTGCGGATGGATCTCGATGTGGCAACGGCGAGGGGGACAGGCCGGGGTGGCATGGATTCGCCATAGTTTTCAACAGGGGTTGTCACCGTGTGCAGTCACATGCGTACATGGAGTGGACATCGATCGGTCGGGGGTGGTCAGCGGTGGCAGAGAGTGCGGGCTCCGTGATGCTCGCCCGGTCGGCGATGAACCGGGCCGCGACCGAGGGACAGCGGCCCGCGGGGCGTCCGGTCCGGGGCGCGCGGCGGATCAGTGCCGTGCTCGCCGGGCTGGCCGCCTCCACCCGGCACGAGCTGCTGACCTTCGACGACCCGGTGGCCTCCGCGGACTGTGCCATCCCCGAGCCGTTCCTGGAGCTGGCGGGAGCGTGCATGCGGGCGGCGGCGGAGCGGGCCGGCGAGGTGCGGCGGATCGTTCCCCGGCACGCGCTGCCCCGACTGGCGGACGGGCCGCCGGTCCCGGGCCGGGCGCGGCTGGCCGAGGCGATCCCGTTCAAGATGATCCTGGTCGACCGGACGGTGGCGGCGGTCCCGCTCGATCTGGAGCTGCTGTACAACGGGCTGTTGCTCATCCGGGACCCGGTGGTGGTGCAGGCGCTGGTCCGCGTGCACCACCTCAGTTGGGCGGCGGCCGAGGACCCGGCGTACGTACGGCCGCGTCCGTCCCCGTCACGGGAGCCGCCCCCACAGCTGCGGCCGGTCCTGGAAGCGCTCGTCTCCGGTGTGACGGACGAGACGGCGGCGGCCCGGCTCGGTATGTCGGCGCGCACCTACAGCCGCAGGGTGGGCGAGTTGATGGCGGCTCTGGGGACGACGAGCCGCTTCCGCGCGGGTGCGGAAGCGGCTCGGAGAGGCTGGCTGTGAGCGCGGGGGCGGTGGGCACCGTGACCCCGCCCGGCGCGGGGGCGGTTGCCGTGCCGGGGAGGGCGGGCGGCGGGTCCCGTCCGGGGCCGGCCCGGGGTCGCCGGGGTGCCGTCAGGACACGATGTCCTTGCGGGCGAAGCCGCGGAAGGCGAGGGCGAAGAGGATCAGGGCGAAGGTCACGGAGATCGCGGCTCCCTTGACCATGCCGCCCCACTCCAGTTGCGGCTGGAGGGCGTCGATCCAGGCGAACTGCCAGTGCGCGGGCAGGAAGTCGCGCCAGTCACCGAGGGCGGTGACGGCGTCGAGGACGTTGCCGACGATGGTGAGCCCGACAGCTCCGCCGACCGCGCCGAGCGGGGCGTCGGTGCGGGTGGAGAGCCAGAACGCGAGCCCGGCCGTGACCAGTTGGGAGACGAAGACGAAGGCCACCGCGAGGGCGAGCCGCAGCAGGGCGTCGGTGGCGGGCAGGGAGCCGCCGGTCGGCAGCCGGAGCGGGCCCCAGCCGTAGGCGACCGTGCCGGCGGCGAGGGCGACGAGCGGCAGGAGGAGCATCGCGGCCGCGCTGTAGAGGAGGGCGACGGCCAGTTTGGAGGCGAGCAGCCGGGACCGGGGGACGGGTGCGGCCAGGAGGTAGCGCAGCGAGGACCAGCCGGCCTCGGAGGCGACCGTGTCCCCGCAGAAGAGGGCGACCGGGATGACGAGGAGGAAGCCGGCCGAGACGAAGAGGCAGGTCGCGGCGAAGTTGGCGCCCGAGGCGGTCGCCGTGTCCATCAGCGTGATGCGGTTGTCCGGTCCCTCGCCGTCCGGGCGGCCGATGGCGAAGGCGACGATGAGGACGAAGGGGAGGGCGGCGAGCACCCCGCCCATGACGAGGGTGCGGCGGCGCTTCCACTGGCGCAGGGCCTCGACGCGCAGAGGCAGGGTGCGGCCGGCCCGGTAGCCGGGCGCGGCCTCCACGGGGCCGGGGCCGGTACCGGTGGCGTGGGGACCGGCGGGGTGACCCGGTGCCGCCGGGTCGGTGAGCGGGCCGGGGGCGCTGCTCATGCGGCTCCTCCTTCGATCAGGGTGAGGAAGGCGTCTTCGAGGCGCCGGTGGGGTCCGACACCGGTCACCGGCACGTCCAGGCGGACGAGTTCACCGATGAGCGCGGTCGCGTCGGTGCCGTCGAGGCGGACGAGGAGTCCGCCGTCGGCGCGGGTGGCCGAGCCGACGCCGGGCAGGGCGGCGACCTTCTCGACCAGGGCGTCGGGGACGTCGCCGCCGAGGGTGACCAGCAGGGTGGAGCCGGAGCCGGTGATCTCGGCGACGGGCCCGGCCTGGACGAGCCGGCCGCGGTCCATGACGACGAGATGGGTGCAGGTCTGCTCCACCTCCGCGAGGAGGTGGCTGGAGACGATGACCGTGCGCCCGCCGGCCGCGTAGCGGATCATCACCTCCCGCATCTCGCGGATCTGCGGCGGGTCGAGTCCGTTGGTCGGCTCGTCCAGGATGAGCAGGTCCGGCAGGCCGAGCATGGCCTGGGCGATGGCGAGGCGCTGGCGCATGCCCTGCGAGTAGGTGCGCACGGCCCGTTCGAGCGCGCCGCCCAGGTTGGCGATGCGCAGGGCCTCGTCCACCTGGGCGTCCTCGGCGGGACGGCCGGTGGCCTTCCAGTACAGCTCCAGGTTCTCCCGCCCCGACAGGTGGGGCAGGAAGCCGGCGCCCTCGACGAAGGCGCCGACCCGGGAGAGGACGGGGGCGCCGGGCCGGACGGCCTGGCCGAAGATCCTGATCTCGCCCTCGTCGGGGGTGATCAGCCCCATGAGCATGCGCAGGGTGGTGGTCTTCCCCGCGCCGTTCGGTCCGAGGAGCCCGAGGACCTGGCCCTGTTCGACGCCGAAGGAGAGCCCGCGGACGCTGTACCGGTCGCCGCCCGCGTACTTCTTCGACAGGCCGGTGATCCGCAGCGGCACGGCCGCGAGGTCCGGGTCGGGGGCGGGGGCGGCGGTCCTGCGGCGGGCGGTGAGCAGCAGCGCCGCGGCGACGGCCAGGCCGAGGAGCGGCAGGCCCCACACCCACCAGGGCAGCGCGGCCGCCTGGGTGTCGACACCGGGTGCGGTCGGGACGGCGAGGGGGCTCTCGACGGCGACGGTGTACGTGGCGGGCACGACCGGCGAGGCGTAACCGAGGTCGGTGGCGGCCAGGACCAGCCGCAGCCGGTGGCCGGCCTCCACCTCGTGGTCGATCGCCGGGAGGCTCAGGGTGAGGCTCCGGCCGCGGGCGGCGTCCTCGACCCGGACGGGGGTGACGAGCTGGGCCGGGAGGATCTGCTGCCGCCCGTCGGGTCCGACGTCGTACACCTTGGCGAAGAGGACGGCGGAGCCGTCGGGGGCGGTGGAGGTGACCTTGACGCGGACGGTCGGCGCGCCGGTGACGCGGAGCGGTTCGCGTTGCGGGGCGGCGTCGAAGCGGGCGTGCTGGCCGGGGAAGTCGAGGGCGACGCCGACGCCGAGGGAGGAGAGGCCCGAGAGCCCGCCGCCGAGGCCGGGGACGGCGGAGACGGCCGGCGGGGCGGCGCCCGCCGGGTTGGCGAAGGGCCGGGGCGGCCCGGTGAGCGGGACGGCGCGGACCCCGGCGGCGAGGCCCGGGTAGCGGTCGGCGGTGGCCGCGCGCAGGGTGGCCTGCCCGTCGGTGGAGTCGACGCCGCCGGCGCGGCTGACCCGGAAGGCGGGGCCGGTGTCGACGGAGGTGTCGCGCTTCAGCCAGCGGTCGAACCAGGTGGTGACGCGCCGTTCGACACGGTCGGTCTCGCGGTCTCCGCCGTCGTGGCCGCCCGCGATCCAGTCGACGGCGACGGGGGCGCCGTTGGCGGTGAGGGTGCGGGCCATGGCGTCGGCCTGGTCCAGGGTGAAGAGGGAGTCGCTCTGTCCCTGGACGATGAGCGCGGGCGCCTTGATGCGGGAGCCGACGGCGGACGGGCTGCGGGCTTCCAGGAGGGCGCGGGCGGCGGCGTCCGGGGTGCCGGAGACGGCGACGCGCCGCTGGAGGGCGCACAGTTCGGCGGTGAACCGGCCGCAGGCGTCGGCCCGCCCGGCGGCGGCGCCCGGGGTGCCGGCGGCCGTACGGGCCGCGGCGCCGCCCGGGGCGGCTCCCGGATCCGCCTGCCCGGCGGGCGGGGTGGCCGGGTCGGCCGGGCGCGCGGGGACGGAAGGCCCCGCGGGGGTGGCGCCCGCCGAGAAGAGGATCCCGGCCCAGAGCTTCTTGTGGACGCCGTTCGGCAGGAGGGCGTCGGCCAGGTTCCAGTAGGTGATCTGCGGCGCGATGGCGTCGACGCGCGGGTCGTGGCCGGCGGCGAGCAGGGAGATCGCGCCGCCGTAGGAGGCGCCGGTGACGCCGACGCGCGGGTCACCGGGGGCGTCGAGGAGGACCTCGGGCCGGGCGGCGAGCCAGTCGATCAGTTTCCGGACGTCCCGGACCTCGTGGTCGGGGTCGTTGAGTCCGATCCGGCCGGTGGAGGCGCCGAACCCGCGGGCGGACCAGGTGAGCACGGCGTACCCGTCGCGGGCGAGCCGTTCGGCCTGGGCCCGGACGTCGTCCTTGGACCCGCCGAAGCCGTGGCCGAGGAGCACGGCGGGGCGCCGGCCGGTGCCTCCCCCGGTGAAGTACGAGGTGTCGATGCGCACCCCGTCCATGTCGAGCGCCCGGTCCGCGCGGTGCACGGGCGGCGCTTCGTCCGTGGCCACGGCGGTCCAGGTGCCGGCGCCGGCGAGGACGGCGAGGACGGCGGTCACGGCGGCCCACCGGGAGGGGCCCCACCGGGGAAGTCGGAGTCGCATGGAACGAGCCTAGGCGTCGCCCGGGGACGGCGCGGCTGTCCGGGGGCGGAGTTCCCCGGCCTCCTTGAGGTGGACGGGGGCGCACCCGCGTACCGCGGTCGCGGTACGCGGGTGCGCCCGGCGCCCGGGAGGCGGCCCGGTGCGTCGCCCTCTCCGGGTGACGGCGCCGAGGGACGGAACGGACGGCGCCGCCCCGAGGACCGGCCCGTCCCCCGCCCGTACACGGGACTCCTCGGAAACCCGCCCGGCTCCCACCCCCGCGCGGGACTCCTCGAAACCGGCCTCTCCCGTGCCCCTTCGGAAAGCGCCCGCCGCCGGTGCTCCCCCGACGAGCGGCACCTCGCGGTGGTTCGGAGAGCGGGGGGCGGACGTTCGGTGAGGAGGTGGAGGACGACCGGACCGCACCCTTGTGTTGCACATGACAACGCGTCACTCTGTGGGACACCTCCGGCCGACGAAAGGTTCAGGTGCCCCCCACATGAATCGGATCCCCCGCCGCCTCGCCGCCCTCGTCCCCGCCCTGGCGCTCGCCGCGGGCCTCCAGCTCGCCGTCTCCCCCACCGCCCGCAGCGCCCCCGCCCTCGGTGACCTGCGGCTCGCCCCCGCCGCCACCGCCGTCGAGAACAGCTGGATCGTCGTCCTGAAGGACGGTTCCACCCGCGCCGCCGACCTCGGTGTCTCCCCGAGGCACGAGTACCGCGCCGCGCTCAAGGGCTTCTCCGCCACCCTGTCGAAGGCCAGGGCCGCCGAGCTCGCCGCCGACCCCCGGGTCGCGTACGTGGAGCAGAACACGACCGTGCGGATCACCGACACCCAGAACGGCGCCACCTGGGGCCTGGACCGGATCGACCAGCGCGACCTGCCGCTGTCGACCACGTACACGTACGACACCACGGCGTCCAATGTCACGGCGTACGTCATCGACACCGGCATCCGCACCTCGCACAGCGAGTTCGGCGGCCGGGCCACGGTCGGCACCGACACGGTCGGCGACGGGCAGAACGGCCAGGACTGCCAGGGCCACGGCACCCACGTCGCGGGCACGGTCGGCGGCGCGAAGTACGGCGTGGCCAAGGGCGCGAAGCTGGTGGCGGTACGGGTCCTCAACTGCAGCGGCTCCGGCACCACGGCCGGCGTCATCGCGGGCGTCGACTGGGTCACCGCCCACGCGGTCAAGCCCGCCGTCGCCAACATGAGCCTCGGCGGCGGGGCCAACGCCTCCCTCGACGACGCCGTGAAGCGGTCCATCGCCTCCGGTGTCACCTACGCGGTGGCCGCGGGCAACGGCAACATCCTCGGCTGGCCCGCGAACGCCTGCAACTACTCCCCCGCCCGCGTCCCCGAGGCGATCACCGTCGGCGCCACGGACTCCGCCGACAAGCGGGCCTCCTTCTCCAACTACGGCACCTGCGTGGACCTCTTCGCGCCGGGTGTCTCGGTCACCTCCGCGTGGAAGGACAACGACACCGCCACCAGCACCATCTCCGGGACCTCCATGGCCGCCCCGCACACGGCGGGCGTCGCGGCCCTCTACCTGGCGGCCCACCCCACGGCCACCCCGGCCCAGGTGAGCTCCGCCCTCGCGGCCAACGCGACGGCCGGCAAGGTCCAGGACCCGCGGACCGGCTCCCCGAACCGGCTGTTGTACTCCCGCTGGTAACCGCCCGCGGCGAGGGCCCCCGGGGCGCACGCCCCGGGGGCCCCTCGTGTGCCCGGATGTCAGTGGTTGCGCGGGAAGCCCAGGTCCACGCCCGCCGGGGCCTCGGACGGGTCCGGCCAGCGGGTGGTGATCACCTTGCCGCGCGTGTAGAAGTGCACGCCGTCGTTGCCGTAGATGTGGTGGTCGCCGAAGAGGGAGTCCTTCCAGCCACCGAAGGAGTGGTAGCCGACCGGCACCGGGATCGGCACGTTCACGCCGACCATGCCGGCCTGGACCTCCAGCTGGAAGCGGCGCGCGGCGCCGCCGTCGCGGGTGAAGATCGCGGTGCCGTTGCCGAACGGCGAGGCGTTGATGAGCGCGACGCCCTCCTCGTACGTCTCGGCGCGCAGTACGCACAGGACCGGGCCGAAGATCTCGTCCCGGTAGGCAGCGGCCGTGGTCGGCACGTGGTCCAGGAGGGAGAGGCCGATCCAGTGGCCGTCCTCGTACCCCTCGACGGTGTGACCGGTGCCGTCCAGGACGACCTGGCAGCCCTCGTCCGCCGCGCCGTGGACGTACGAGGCGACCTTGTCGCGGTGGGCGGCCGTGATGAGCGGGCCCATCTCCGAGGCGGGGTCAGCGCCGGGGCCGATCTTGATCTTCTCGGCACGCTCGCGGATCTTCTCCACCAGCTCGTCCCCGATGGAGCCGACGGCCACGACGGCGGAGATGGCCATGCAGCGCTCGCCGGCCGAGCCGTACGCCGCCGAGACGGCCGCGTCCGCCGCCGCGTCCAGGTCGGCGTCCGGCAGGACCAGCATGTGGTTCTTGGCGCCGCCGAGGGCCTGGACGCGCTTGCCGTTCGCGGAGGCGGTGGCGTGGATGTGCCGGGCGATGGGCGTCGAGCCGACGAAGGAGACCGCGGCGACGTCCGGGTGCTCCAGGAGCCGGTCGACGGCCACCTTGTCGCCGTGGAGCACGTTGAAGACGCCGTCCGGCAGACCCGCCTCGGCGAGCAGCTCCGCGATCTTCAGGGAGGGCGACGGGTCCTTCTCGCTCGGCTTGAGGACGAAGGTGTTGCCGGTCGCGATGGCGATCGGGAACATCCACATCGGCACCATGGCCGGGAAGTTGAAGGGCGTGATGCCGGCGACGACGCCGACCGGCTGGCGGATGGCGGCCACGTCGACCCGGTTCGAGACCTGGGTGGACAGCTCGCCCTTGAGCTGGGTGGTGATGCCGCAGGCCAGGTCGACGATCTCCAGGCCGCGCGCCACTTCGCCCAGGGCATCGGAGTGGACCTTGCCGTGCTCGGCGACGATCAGCTCGGCGAGGGCGTCGCGGTTGGCGTCGAGCAGCGCGCGGAACGCGAAGAGGATGGTGGTGCGCTGGGCGAGGGACGAGGTGCCCCAGGTCGCGAAGGCGTCCTTGGCGGCGGCGACGGCGGCGTCGACCTCCTCGGCGGAGGCGAGCGCGACGCGGGTGGTGACGGCGCCGGTGGCCGGGTCGGTGACGGGTCCCCAGTTGCCCGACGTGCCCTCGACGGTCTTGCCACCGATCCAGTGGTGGACGGTCTTCGTCATTGCGTGCTCCTTCACAGATGGCGGCGTCGGGCGGTGACGTGCCGGTCGTACTCCTCGCGGGCCCCGACCGCCGACGGGCGGGTCGAGGTCGCGGCCACGGGCACATCCCACCACGCCTGGGCGGGGGGCGCGCCCGACACTGTGTCTGCCGTTTCGGTCTCCACGTAGACACATGTGGGAACCGTCGCCTCCCGCGCGTCCGCGAGGGCTTCCCGCAGGTCACGCACGGTGCGGGGGCGCAGCACCCGCATCCCGAGGGAGGCCGCGTTGGCGCCGAGGTCGACGGGGAGCGGCGGTCCGGTGAAGCCGCCGTCCGGGTCCCGGAAGCGGTAGTCGGTGCCGTACCGCTCGGCGCCGACGGCCTGCGAGAGGCCTCCGATGGAGGCGTACCCGTGGTTCTGGAGCACGATCAGCTTCAGCGGCAGGCGTTCCTGGACGGCGGTGACGATCTCGGTGGGGTTCATCAGGTACGTGCCGTCGCCGACGAGGGCCCAGACGGGACGGCCGGGGGCGGCGAGGAGCACGCCGAGGGCGGCGGGGATCTCGTAGCCCATGCAGGAGTAGCCGTACTCGACGTGGTACTGGTCGCGGGAGCGGGTGCGCCACAGCTTGTGGAGGTCGCCGGGGAGCGAGCCGGCGGCGTTGATCAGGATGTCGGTCGCGTCGGCCAGGGTGTCGAGGACGCCGAGGACCTGGGTCTGGGTGGGCCGGGCGGCCGGGTCGGGGGCGGCGTAGGCGGCGTCGGTACGCCGCTGCCACTCGTCCTTGGCGGCGGTCCAGGGGTACGGGCCGGCGGGGGCCGGCGGGCGGGGGCCGGCGAGCGCCTCGGTGAGGGCGGTGAGTCCCTCGCGCGCGTCGGCGACGAGCGGCAGCGCGGCCTGCTTGTGGGCGTCGAAGCCGGTGATGTTGAGGTTGAGGAAGCGGGTGCCGGGGGCGAAGAGGGTGCCGGAGGCGGTGGTGAAGTCGGTGTAGCGGGTGCCGACGCCGATGACGAGGTCGCTGCTCCGGGCGAGGTCGTCGGCGGTGGCGCTGCCGGTGTGGCCGATGCCGCCGACCTCGCAGGGATGGTCGTACGGCAGGGCGCCCTTGCCGGCCTGGGTGGTGGCGACGGGGAGGCCGGCCCGTTCGGCGAAGGCCCGCAGGGCGTCCTCGGCGCCGCTGTACCGGACGCCGCCACCGGCGACGACGAGGGGCCGCTCGGCCTCCCGGACCGCCCGGGCTGCCGCGGCGAGTTCGGCGGTGTCGGGCCGCGGCCTGCGGACGCGCCAGATCCGCTCGGCGAAGAACTCCTCCGGCCAGTCGTACGCCTCGGCCTGGACGTCCTGCGGGAGAGCCAGGGTGACGGCGCCGGTCTCGGCGGGGTCGGCGAGGACGCGGACGGCGGCGAGGGCGGCCGGGATCAGCGCCTCGGGCCGGTCGACGCGGTCGAAGTAGCGGGAGACCGGGCGCAGGCAGTCGTTGACGGAGACCTCGCCGGCGGTCGGGAGCTGGAGCTGCTGGAGGACGGGGTCGGCGGGGCGGGTGGCGAAGGTGTCGCCGGGGAGGAGCAGGACGGGCAGGTGGTTGACGGTCGCGAGGGCGGCGCCGGTGACGAGGTTGGTGGCGCCGGGGCCGATGGAGGTGGTGACGGCGTGCGCCGAGAGGCGGTCGCTCTGGCGGGCGTACCCGACGGCCGCGTGGACCATGGCCTGTTCGTTGCGGCCCTGGTGGAAGGGCATGAGGTCGCGGTGTTCGACGAGCGCCTGGCCGAGGCCGGCGACGTTGCCGTGGCCGAAGATGCCCCAGGTGGCGGCGATGAGCCGGTGCCGGACGCCGTCGCGCTCGGTGTACTGGGCGGCGAGGAAGCGGACGAGCGCCTGGGCGACGGTGTGACGGGTCACCGGGGTCCTTCCGTGCGGTCGCTGTGACGGGTCACCGGCGTCCCTCCGTACGGCCGGGGCGGCGTGTCACCGGTATCCCTCCGTGTGGTCGGGGTGGAAGCGGATCCGCCACTCCCGTTCCGGGCCGGGGCCCGCCATGACGTTGAGGTAGTAGAGGTCGTGGCCGGGCCGGGCGATCGAGGGGCCGTGCCAGCCGTCGGGCACGAGGACGGTGTCACCGGCACGGACCTCGGCGAGGAGGTCGGCGCCGCCGGGGCGGGAGGGGGAGATCCGCTGGTAGGCGTAGCCGCCGGAGCCCTGGATCTCGTAGTGGTAGATCTCCTCCAGGACCGACTCCGTGCCGGGGTGGTGCTCGTCGTGCTTGTGGGGCGGGTAGGAGGACCAGTTGCCGCCCGGGGTGACGACCTCGACGGCGATGAGCCGGTCGCATTCGAAGGCGTCGGCCGAGGCGAAGTTCCGTACCCGGCGGGTGCGGTTGCCGGTGCCGCGGGTCTCGACGGGTACCTCCGGCGCGGGGCCGTAGCGGGCGGGGAGTCGTCGCTCGCACTTCGCTCCTGCCAAAGCGAAGCGGCCTCCCGCACCGGAGGCGATCTGGGCGTGGGCGTCGCGGGGTACGTAGGCGAAGTCCGTGACGCCGTCGAACACACTGCCGCGGCCCTGGAGTTCGAAGATCTCGCCGTCGACGCGCACGGTACAGGCACCGGACAGGGGAAGCACGGCCCATTCGGCGTCCCCGCTGCCGAAGTCGTGCGTTCCGCCGGGCGGGAGGTCGAGGATCCGGAGGGCGGCGTGCCCCCATCCGGCGTCCTCCGGGTCCACGCGCACGGCGTACGGGCCGCGTGCGGCGGTCCCGGCGGGCAGGTGGAGCGTGCGGGCGGCGGTGCCGGCCGGGTCGGAACGCGTGACGGATCCCTGCCCCCGCTCCGGGATCGCACCGGGTGAGGTTCGGGAAGTCCGCGCCGCCGAAACCCCCGGCGCGGTCGGGGAAGCCCCCTCCCCCGGTCCCCCCGGCGCGGTCCGGGGCACCTCCGGGTGCGGGGCCCGCTCCGGGATCGTGCCGGTGCCCTTCGCCAGGGCCTCCGCGATCTCCTCCGCGGACGGCATGGCCGGGGAGCAGGCGAGGCGGCCCGCGACGATGGCGCCGGCCGCGTTCGCGTGGCGCAGGGTCCGCTCCAGGTCCCCGCCGGCGAGGAGCCCGTGGACGAGGGCCCCGCCGAAGGCGTCGCCCGCGCCGAGCCCGTTGACCACCTCCACCGGCAGCGGCGGGACCTCCACCGCGGTGCCGTCGGAGGCGACGGCCAGGACGCCGCGCGGGCCCTGTTTGACGACCGCGAGCCGGAGGCCGGGGCCGCAGGCGAGCAGCGCCCGGGCGGCGGCGCGGGGTTCCCGCTCACCGGTGGCGACCTCGCACTCGTCGAGGTTGCCGACGGCGACGGTGGCGTGCCGCAGGGCCTCGGCGTAGTACGGGCGGGCGGCGGCCGGGTCGGGCCAGAACGCGGGCCGCCAGTCCAGGTCGAGGACGGTCACCTCGCGGCCGGAGCGGGCGGCGAGCGCCTCCAGGGTGGCGGTGCGGCTGGGTTCCTCGCACAGGCCGGTGCCGGTGGTCCACAGGACGCGGGCGGCGCGGATCGCGCCGAGGTCCAGCTCGTGCGGGTGGATCTCCAGGTCGGGGGCCTTGGGGCGCCGGTAGAAGTGGAGGGGGAAGTCGTCCGGCGGGAAGATCTCGCAGAAGGTGATCGGGGTGGGGAGTCCGTCGACCTCGGTCACCCAGCGGGCGTCCACCCCGAACGCGGTGAGCTCACGGCGCAGGTACGCCCCGAACGGGTCGGCCCCGGTGCGGCTGACGAGCGCGGTGCGGCGGCCGAGACGGGCGGCGGCGACGGCCACGTTGGCCGGGGAGCCGCCGAGGAACCTGCCGAAGGTCTCCACCCGGTCGAGCGTGACGCCGGTCCGCAGGGGATACAGGTCCACGCCGACCCGCCCCAGGGCGATCAGGTCGTACGGCTCCGTCTCCACCCGTGCCACCTCTCGCCTCCGGACCCGTCCCCAGGTCTAACGGTCCGTCGGGAGGCGTGTCAACGATATGTCCGGACATTCGGACGACTGTCTTGACGGTGCTCTCGGGCCCCGGTCAAGGTGGCAGGCATGACGAAGCCGTCGCCGCCCCCGCCGTCGCCGTCCCGTATCCGCATCGGTTCCGCACCGGACTCCTGGGGGGTGTGGTTCCCCGACGATCCCCGGCAGGTGCCGTGGCAGCGGTTCCTGGACGAGGTGGCGGGCGCCGGTTACGAGTGGATCGAGCTCGGCCCGTACGGCTATCTGCCCACCGATCCGGCGGTCCTCGCGGAGGAGACCGGGCGGCGCGGGCTGCGGGTGTCGGCCGCGACGGTCTTCACCGGGCTGCACCACGGTCCCGATGTGTGGGAGCGGACCTGGGCGCACGTCGCCGAGAACGCCGCACTGGCGCAGGCCATGGGCGCCGGTCACCTGGTGGTCATCCCGTCCTTCTGGCGGGACGACCGGACGGGCGAGATCCTGGAGGAGCCGACGCTCACCGCCGGGCAGTGGCGGCACCTGACGGGGCTGACGGAGCGGCTGGGGCGGGAGGTGCGCGAGCGGTACGGGCTGCGGATCGTGGTGCATCCGCACGCCGACACGCATCTGGACGGGGAGGAGAGCGTGACCCGGTTCCTCGACGCCACCGATCCGGAGGCGGTGGCGCTGTGCCTGGACACGGGGCACTACGCCTACGCGGGCGGGGACAGCGTGAAGCTGATCGAGACGTACGGGGAGCGGATCGGCTATCTGCATCTGAAGCAGGTGGATCCGGAGGTGCTGGCGGGGGTGCTGGCGGAGGGGCTGCCGTTCGGGCCCGCGGTGGCGCGGGGCGTGATGTGCGAGCCGCCGTCGGGGGTGCCGGCCCTCGAACCGGTGCTGGCGGCGGCCCGGGGGCTCGACGCGGAGCTGTTCGCGATCGTGGAGCAGGATATGTACCCGTGCGAGCCGGACACCCCGTACCCGATCGCCCTGCGCACCCGCCGTTTCCTGCGCTCCTGCGGGTACTGAGCCGCCCGGCGGGCCGCCGCGCACGCGGACACGCCGTGGGGCGCGTGCGTCACTTGTGTCACGCGCGTCGCCCCGCTGTCACACATGTCCTGGTTACGCGGGTTTTACGTCACAGGAGTTCGACAGCCGCTCTCCTCCTGTCGGGAGGGGTCGTTCAACGGGCACAGGCTCAGTGATCGTCTACGCCCGCCCGCAGCGCCCCCGAACGGCACCCCCGCCACGCTGCGCGGCGAGCAGGGAGGTGCCAGGCATGACGGACAGAAGGCTCTGGTCGTACAAGGACATCGCGGCCCACATCCGGGTGCAGACGGACACGGTCCGCTCGTACCGGAAGCACGGACTGCTGCCGCCGCCCGACCAGGTGGAGTCGGGCAAGCCCTACTGGTACGCGGACACCATCCGCGCCTGGGTGGCCAGCCGGCCCGGCAACCGGGACCGGCGCGGCTGATCCCGCGGCGGCCGGCCGCCCTCCCCGCCCCGACGCCGGGTCCCGGAACACTCCGGGGCCCGGCGTCGGCCTGTCGCCCCGCCGACGCGTGACACTGGACGGGCGCCTCCGCGCGCGCCGGTCGGCGCGGCGCGGGCCCGGACCCGGTGGCGCCATACCCCCTAGGGGTATAATCTGTGTTCCGTACGCAACGTGAGCCCCAGGAGGAGAGCCCCATGTCCGCAGAGACGAAGACCGAACTCACCACCGTGTACCAGGTCAAGGGCATGACCTGCGGCCACTGCGAGGGGGCCGTCGCCGGCGAGATCTCCGCGCTGCCGGGCGTCTCCTCCGTCACGGCCGTCGCCAAGACCGGCGAGGTCACCGTCGTCTCCGCCGCGCCGCTCGACCGCGAGGCCGTGGCCGCCGCCGTGGACGAGGCGGGCTACGAGCTGGTCTGACGCCACTCCGCACACCGCAGGGCCGTACCGTTGCCTGGTACGGCCCTGCTCCCCTTTTGGAACCGCACATGCCCAGCACCACCGTCACCGAGCTGCGGATCGGCGGGATGACCTGCGCGTCCTGCGCGGCCCGCGTCGAGAAGAAGCTCAACCGGATGGACGGCGTGACCGCCACCGTCAACTACGCCACGGAGAAGGCGCGCGTCGAACACGCGCCGGAGGTCGGGGTCGACGCGCTGATCGCCACCGTCGTGAGGACCGGCTACACCGCCGAGGAGCCCCCGCCCCCGGAGCCCGATCCCGCCTCCGCTCCCGCCGGGGACGCGGACGCCCCCGGCGGCGGGGCGGACCCGGAGCTCGCCCCGCTGCGGCGACGGCTGACCGTCTCCGCCGTCCTCACGGTCCCGGTGGTCCTCCTCGCGATGGTCCCCGCCCTCCAGTTCGACCACTGGCAGTGGCTCTCGCTCACGCTCGCCGCGCCGGTGGTCGTGTGGGGCGGCCTGCCCTTCCACCGGGCCACCTGGACCAACCTCCGGCACGGCGCCGCCACCATGGACACCCTCGTCTCGCTCGGCACGCTGGCCGCCTTCGGCTGGTCGCTGTGGGCGCTCTTCCTGGGCGACGCGGGCATGACCGGCATGCGGCACGGCTTCGACCTCACGGCGGACCGGGCCGACGCGGCCTCCGCGATCTACCTGGAGGTCGCGGCCGGGGTCGTCACCTTCCTCCTCCTCGGCCGGTGGCTGGAGGCCCGCGCCAAGCGGAAGGCGGGCGCCGCGCTGCGGGCCCTGATGGACCTCGGCGCCAAGGACGTGGCCGTCCTGCGGGACGGCACGGAGGTCCGCGTACCGGTCACCGCCCTGCGGACCGGCGACCTCTTCGTCGTACGGCCCGGGGAGAAGGTCGCCACCGACGGCACCGTCACCGAGGGCGCCTCCGCCGTCGACGCCTCCCTGCTCACCGGCGAGTCGCTGCCCGTGGACGTCGCCGCCGGGGACCCGGTGACCGGCGGCTGCCTGAACGTCTCCGGCCGCCTGGTGGTCGAGGCCACCCGGGTCGGCGACGACACCCGGCTCGCCCGGATGGCCCACATGGTGGAGGAGGCACAGAGCGGCAAGGCGCGGGTCCAGCGGCTCGCCGACCGGATCTCCGCCGTCTTCGTACCGGCGGTGCTGCTCCTCGCACTCGGCACCCTGGGCTTCTGGCTCGGCACCGGCCAGGGCGCGGCGGCCGCGTTCACCGCCGCCGTCGCCGTGCTGATCATCGCCTGCCCGTGCGCGCTCGGCCTCGCCACACCCACCGCGCTCCTCGTCGGCACCGGACGGGGCGCGCAGCTCGGCATCCTCATCAAGGGCCCCGAGGTCCTGGAGTCCACGCGACGCGTCGACACGGTCGTCCTGGACAAGACCGGCACGGTCACCACGGGACGCATGGAGCTGACCGGGGTGCGCGTGTACGGGGGCCGGTACGGCACCGACGGCACGGACGAGGCCGAGCTGCTGCGGCTCGCGGGCGCCCTGGAGCACGCCTCCGAGCACCCGGTGGCCCGGGCCGTCGCGGCCGGCGCCCTCGCGCGGCTCGGCGAGCTGCCCGTACCGAAGACCTTCGAGAACGTGCCCGGGCTCGGGGTGCGCGGTTCGGTCGACGGGCATCTGGTGGTCGTCGGGCGGGCGGCCCTGCTCGCCGCCGAGGGGATCGAGGTGCCGGGGACGGCCGGGCCCGGCGTGGTGCACGTGGCCTGGGACGGGCGGGCTCGCGGCACCCTGACCGTCGCGGACACGGTCAAGGGGACCAGCGCGGAGGCGGTCGCCCGGCTGCGCGCGCTGGGGCTGCGCCCGGTGCTCCTCACCGGGGACCACCGGGCGGCGGCGGAGGCAGTCGCGGCGGAGGTCGGCATCGACGAGGTGATCGCGGAGGTGCTGCCGGAGGAGAAGGCCGGGGTGATCCGGCGGCTCCAGGCGGAGGGCCGGACGGTCGCCATGGTGGGCGACGGGGTGAACGACGCCGCCGCGCTGGCCACCGCCGATCTGGGCCTCGCGATGGGGACGGGGACGGACGCGGCCGTCGAGGCGAGCGACCTGACCCTGGTCCGTGGCGATCTGCGGGTGGCGGCGGACGCGATCCGGCTCTCCCGGCGGACCCTGGCGACGATCAAGGGCAACCTGGGCTGGGCCTTCGGCTACAACGTGGCGGCGCTGCCGCTCGCGGCGGCCGGGCTGCTGAACCCGATGATCGCCGGCCTGGCGATGGCCTTTTCGTCCGTGTTCGTCGTCACGCACAGTCTCCGGCTGCGGCACTTCACGTGAATTGACCTCCACGTGACGCACAGGACCTTCACAAGGAGACCTAGATCACAGATATTTGGGGGTAACCATCCGGGCCCCTCGCGGGTCTAAGTGGGCGATGCCAAGAACGTCTTGGGGGACGTTCACGGGATGTCTTGGGGGACGTCCCGGGCAAGCGCTGGCCGGGGCACGTGCACGGGGAGCTTTGAGCGGCCCTCCCGTACGTACCCCGGCATACCGCGCCCGCAGCCTCTGCTGAACCCGGCAGACGCCCGGCCCGGATCCCGTGGGGGGAATCCGCACCGGGGATATGGGAAGCGCCCCGCTCGCCGACCCGTGGGGGGATCGGCGGCGGGGCGCTTTTCCTTGTTTCCGGGGGCTCGGTCCGCCTCCGGGGCGCGACGCGACGGTCAGCGGGCCTCGACCGGGACGAAGTCGCGCAGGACCTCGCCGGTGTAGATCTGGCGCGGGCGGCCGATGCGGGAACCCGGCTCCTTGATCATCTCGTGCCACTGGGCGATCCAGCCCGGGAGGCGGCCGAGGGCGAAGAGGACCGTGAACATCTCGGTCGGGAAGCCCATCGCGCGGTAGATCAGACCCGTGTAGAAGTCCACGTTCGGGTAGAGGTTGCGCGAGACGAAGTAGTCGTCGGAGAGCGCGTGCTCCTCCAGCTTCAGCGCGATGTCCAGCAGCTCGTCGGACTTGCCGAGGGCCGAGAGGACGTCGTGCGCCGCCGCCTTGATGATCTTGGCGCGCGGGTCGAAGGACTTGTACACCCGGTGGCCGAAGCCCATCAGGCGGACGCCGTCCTCCTTGTTCTTCACCTTGTTGATGAAGGAGTCGACGTCGCCGCCGTTGGCCTGGATGCCCTCCAGCATCTCCAGGACCGACTGGTTGGCGCCGCCGTGCAGCGGGCCCCAGAGGGCGGAGATGCCGGCGGAGATCGAGGCGAACATGTTCGCCTGCGAGGAGCCGACCAGGCGGACGGTGGAGGTCGAACAGTTCTGCTCGTGGTCCGCGTGCAGGATGAGGAGCTTGTCGAGGGCCGACACGACGACCGGGTCGAGCTCGTACTCCTGCGCCGGGACGGAGAACGTCATCCGCAGGAAGTTCTCGACGTAGCCGAGGTCGTTGCGCGGGTAGACGAACGGGTGGCCGATCGACTTCTTGTACGCGTACGCCGCGATGGTCGGCAGCTTGGCGAGCAGCCGGATCGTGGAGAGGTGACGCTGCTTCTCGTCGAACGGGTTGTGGCTGTCCTGGTAGAAGGTGGACAGCGCCGAGACCACCGAGGACAGCATCGCCATCGGGTGGGCGTCGCGCGGGAAGCCGCGGAAGAAGTTCTTGACGTCCTCGTGGACCAGCGTGTGCTGGGTGATCTCGTTCTTGAAGGTCGCGAGCTCGTCGACCTTCGGCAGCTCACCGTTGATCAGCAGGTACGCCACCTCAAGGAAGGTGGAGCGCTCGGCCAGCTGCTCGATGGGGTAGCCGCGGTACCGCAGAATGCCCTGCTCACCGTCGAGGTAGGTGATCGCGGATTTATAGGCGGCGGTGTTGCCGTATCCGCTGTCCAGGGTGACCAGACCGGTCTGGGCTCGGAGTTTACCGATGTCGAAGCCCTTGTCGCCGACGGTGCTCTCGACCACCGGGTAGGTGTATTCACCGTCCGCGTACCGCAGTACTACAGAGTTGTCGCTCACGTCATCCCTCACCGACGTAGTGCCTCTTCTTCGAGGTGCCCTGACTGTCTCTACCATCCCCCATTTGGCTCAGGAGAGTGCACTCGGGGTCGACCATTGGGCCAATTGGCGGCACTCAGTGCCGCCAACCTGCTCATCCTGCCCCCTTCGCCCCGGTTCCGGAAGTCCCCCGTGATCTTTCACACGAGGGTGCCCCCTGTGAGCCGGTGGGCGAGTGCGGTAAAGCGCCGGCCCGCCGAGACCGTGCGGACCGCCTGGGCGACGGCCCGGCGGGACCCGACCAGGACGACCAGCTTCCGGGCCCGGGTGACAGCCGTGTAGAGCAGGTTCCGCTGGAGCATCATCCAGGCGCTCATGGTGACCGGGATCACCACGGCCGGATACTCGCTGCCCTGCGAGCGGTGGATGGTGACCGCGTACGCGTGGGCGAGTTCGTCCAGCTCGTCGAAGTCGTACGGCACCTCCTCGTCCTCGTCCGTCCGCACGGTGAGCCGCTGCTCGACGGGGTCCAGGGAGGTCACCACGCCGACCGTACCGTTGAAGACCCCGTTGGCTCCCTTGTCATAGTTGTTCCTGATCTGCGTGACTTTGTCACCTACGCGGAAGACCCGGCCGCCGACCCGCTTCTCCGGCAGGTCCGGCCGGCCCGGGGTGATGGCCTGCTGGAGGAGACCGTTGAGAGCTCCGGCGCCCGCCGGGCCGCGGTGCATGGGGGCCAGGACCTGCACGTCCCGGCGCGGGTCGAGGCCGAACTTGGCCGGAACGCGCCGGGACGCCACCTCCACGGCGACCCGGGCGGCGTCCTCGGTCTCCTCCTCCACGAAGAGGAAGAAGTCCGGCAGGCCGTCGGTGACCGGCGGGATCCCCGCGTTGATCCGGTGCGCGTTGGTCACCACCCCGGACTGCTGGGCCTGCCGGAAGATCCGGGTCAGCCGGACGGCGGGCACGGGGCTGTCCGGGGCGAGGAGGTCGCCGAGGACCTCCCCCGCGCCGACCGACGGCAGCTGGTCCACGTCCCCCACGAGCAGCAGGTGGGCACCCGGTGCCACCGCCTTGACCAGCTTGTTGGCGAGGAGGAGGTCCAGCATGGAGGCCTCGTCGACCACGATCAGATCGGCGTCGAGCGGCCGGTCCCGGTCGTAGGCCGCGTCCCCGCCCGGCTTCAGCTCCAGCAGGCGGTGGACGGTGGACGCCTCGGCGCCGGTCAGCTCCGCGAGCCGCTTGGCGGCCCGGCCGGTGGGCGCGGCGAGCACCACCTTGGCCCGCTTGGCCCGGGCCAGCTCCACGATCGACCGGACGGTGAAGGACTTGCCGCAGCCCGGCCCGCCGGTCAGGACCGCGACCTTCTCGGTCAGGGCGAGCCGCACGGCCTGCTCCTGCTCGGCCGCCAGGCTCGCCCCCGTGCGGTCGGCCAGCCACGCCAGGGCCTTGTCCCAGGCCACGTCCCGGAAGGCCGCCAGCCGGTCCTCCTCGGCCCGCAACAGCCGCCGCAGCTGCCCGGCGAGGGACAGCTCCGCCCGGTGGAAGGGGATCAGATAGACGGCGGTCACGGGGGCGCCCTCGGGGCCGGGCACGGTCTCCCGTACGACTCCCTCCGGGTCCTCGGCGAGCTCGGCCAGGCACTCGATGACGAGGCCGGTGTCCACCTGGAGGAGTTTCACGGCCTCGGCGATGAGCCGCTCCTCGGGCAGGAAGCAGTGACCCTGGTCGGTGGACTGCGACAGGGCGTACTGGAGGCCCGCCTTCACGCGGTCGGGGCTGTCGTGCGGGATGCCGACGGCCTGGGCGATCCGGTCGGCGGTGAGGAACCCGATGCCCCACACGTCGGCGGCGAGCCGGTACGGCCGGCCGCGCACCACCGAGATCGAGGCGTCGCCGTACTGCTTGTAGATCCGCACGGCGATGGACGTCGACACGCCGACCCCTTGGAGGAAGACCATGACCTCCTTGATCGCCTTCTGCTCCTCCCAGGCGGCCCCGATCAGCTTCGTCCGCTTCGGCCCGAGCCCCGGGACCTCGACGAGCCGCTCCGGCTCCTTCTCGATGACGTCGAGCGTCTCCGTGCCGAAGTGGTCCACGATCCGCTCGGCGATCCGGGGGCCGATGCCCTTGATGAGTCCGGAGCCCAGGTAGCGGCGGATGCCCTGGACGGTGGCGGGCAGCACCGTCGTGTAGTTCTCGACGGTGAACTGCCGCCCGTACTGCGGGTGGGAGCCCCACCGGCCCTCCATCCGCAGCGACTCCCCCGGCTGCGCGCCGAGCAGCGACCCGACGACGGTGAGCAGATCACCGGCGCCCCGCCCGGTGTCGACCCGCGCGACCGTGTACCCGTTCTCCTCGTTGGCGTAGGTGATCCGCTCCAGGACCCCCTCGACCACCGCCAGATTGACCATGCCCCGACCGTAGCGAAGAGGTCGGACAGCGGGAGGGGCTCCCGGCACGTCCCGGGCACGGCAACGGCGGCCCGGTGGAGGCCGGGTGGGGCGACCCGGCGGGCGGCGGGCGGCGCCGAGGTGCCGGGGCCGGGGCGGGCGCCTAGCGTGGGAGGCATGGCTGACGAAACGCGGGAGCGGAACGTGTACGGACGGCGCCCGGTGGGCGCGGACGGCGGGGCACCGTCGTGGACGGGGACGCGGGGGGAGGCGCGGTGATCCGGGGACTGATGGGCGGCGTCGTCCTGAACCGGGTCGCCAGGCCGGCCGCGAAGGCGATCGCGAAGCGGACGGGCCTGCCCGCCCCCGCCGTGAGCCGGGCCCTCCAGGTCCTGCTCCCCGCCGCCCTGGCGGTGATCACCAAACGGGCCGCCGCCCGCAAGGGCAGGGGCGGCGGGCACAGGTGACCCGGGGCCGGTCCGCGGCCCCGGCGGGGTACGCGCCTTCCCCGGGAGCGGGAAGGCCTCCGCTCCGGCCCCGCCGCACCGGGACCGGAGCGGCGGCCGGTCAGACGTCCAGGAAGGCGGCCAGCGTCTCCTCCAGGACCTCCACGCCGTCCCTCGCCCACAGGTCGTCGTTGAAGAGTTCGACCTCGACCGGGCCCGTGTAGCCGGCCTTCTCCACCAGCTCCGACCAGGCCCGCAGGTCGATCACGCCGGTGCCGAGCTGGCCCCGGCCGGTGAGGACGCCGGCCGGGAGCGGGGTCGTCCAGTCGGCGAGCTGGTAGGAGTGGATGCGGCCGGCCGCGCCCGCGCGTGCCACCGCCGCCGGGGCCCGGTCGTCCCACCAGAGGTGGTACGTGTCGACCGTGACGCCCACCTGCTCGGCCGGGAACCGTTCGGCGATGTCCAGGGCCTGGTCCAGGGTGGAGACGGCGCAGCGGTCGGCGGCGTACATCGGGTGGAGCGGTTCGATGGCGAGGCGGACGCCGCGCTCCCCCGCGTACGGGGCGAGCGCGCCGACGGCCTCGGCGATCCGGGCGCGGGCCGAGGGCAGGTCGGGGCAGGCGGTGGTGAGGCCGCCGGAGACCAGGACGAGGGTGTCGGTGCCGAGGGCCACCGCCTCGTCGATCGCCGCCCGGTTCTCCTCCTCCCAGCCGTCGGTGGTGAAGAAGCCGCCCCGGCAGAGGGTGGTGACGGCGAGCCCGGCCTCCCGCACGAGCGCGGCCGCCGCCTCGACCCCGTACTCCCGGACGGGTTCGCGCCACAGGCCGACGCCGGGGACGCCGAGCCGGACGCAGGCGGCGACCAGCTCGGGCAGGGGCAGCTGCCTGACCGTCATCTGGTTGATGCTGAAGCGGTCCTGGTTCACTGCGGCACTCCGTACACGGTGAGCAGGGACCGCATCCGTGCCTCGGCGCGCGCCGGGTCGGGGAAGAGGCCGAGTCCGTCGGCGAGTTCGTAGGCCCGGGCGAGGTGCGGCAGGGAGCGGGCGGACTGGAGGCCGCCGACCATGGTGAAGTGCTCCTGGTGGCCGGCGAGCCAGGCGAGGAGGACGACGCCGGTCTTGTAGAAGCGGGTCGGGGCCTCGAAGAGGTGCCGGGAGAGGGCGACGGTCGGGTCGAGGACCTTGCGGAACCCCTCGGTGTCACCGGTGTCGAGGAGCCGTACGGCCTCGGCGGCGAGCGGGGCCAGCGGGTCGAAGACGCCGAGCAGGGCGTGGCTGAAGCGGTTGCCCGCCGGCGGCTCCTCGCCGGCGATCAGCTCGGGGTAATGGAAGTCGTCACCGGTGTAGCAGCGGACGCCCTCCGGCAGGCGGCGCCGGAGTTCCACCTCGCGGCGCGCGTCGAGGAGGGAGATCTTGACGCCGTCGACCTTGTCGGGGTGGGCGGCGATGACCTCCAGGAAGGTCTCGGTGGCGGTGTCGAGGTCGGTGGAGCCCCAGTAACCGTCGAGCGCCGGGTCGAACATCGGGCCGAGCCAGTGGAGGATCACCGGCTCGCTCGCCTGGCGCAGGAGGTGGCCGTAGAGCCCGAGGTAGTCGTCGGGGCCGCCGGCCGTGGCGGCGAGGGCGCGGGAGGCCATGAGGACGGCCTGGGCCCCCGACTCCTCGACGACGGCGAGCTGTTCCTCGTAGGCGGCGCGGATCTCCGGCAGGGTGCCGTCGGCGGTGAGCTGGTCGGTGCCGGCCCCGCAGGCGATCCGGCCGCCGACGGCCTTCGCCTCGGCGGCGGAGCGGCGGATGAGGGCGGCGGCCCCGGCCCAGTCCAGGCCCATGCCGCGCTGGGCGGTGTCCATGGCCTCGGCGACCCCGAGCCCGTGCGCCCACAGGTGGCGCCGGAAGGCGAGGGTGGCGTCCCAGTCGATCGCGGCGGGCGCGTCGGGGGTGGTGTCGGCGTACGGGTCGGCGACGACGTGGGCGGCGGAGAAGACGGTACGGGAGGTGAGCGGGCCGGCCGGGGAGAGCGCGAGCGGCTCGGCACGGGGCTCGTACTCCCGTACGCCGCCGCCGGTCACGGGGAGGCGGAGGGTCACAGCGACACCTCCGGCACGGCCAGGCGGCGGCCCTCGGCGGCGGACCTCAGGCCGAGTTCGGCGAGCTGGACGCCGCGGGCGCCGGCGAGGAGGTCCCAGTGGTAGGGCTCGCCGAGGACGACATGGCGGAGGAACAGCTCCCACTGGGCCTTGAAGCCGTTGTCGAACTCGGCGTTGTCCGGGACCTCCTGCCACTGCTCGCGGAAGGACTCGGTGGCCGGGATGTCGGGGTTCCAGACCGGCTTGGGGGTGGCCGAGCGGTGCTGGACACGGCAGCCGCGCAGTCCGGCGACGGCGGACCCGTGCGTGCCGTCCACCTGGAACTCCACGAGTTCGTCTCGGTGGACGCGGACCGCCCAGGAGGAGTTGATCTGGGCGACGGCGCCGCCCTCCAGCTCGAAGACGCCGTAGGCGGCGTCGTCGGCGGTGGCCTCGTAGGGCTTGCCCTGCTCGTCCCAGCGGCGCGGGATGTGGGTGGTGACGTGGGCGCTGACGGAGGTGACGCGGCCGAACAGCTCGTGGAGCACGTACTCCCAGTGCGGGAACATGTCGACCACGATGCCGCCGCCGTCCTCGGCGCGGTAGTTCCAGCTGGGGCGCTGGGCGTCCTGCCAGTCGCCCTCGAAGACCCAGTAGCCGAACTCGCCGCGCACGGAGAGGATCTCGCCGAAGAAGCCGCCGTCGACGAGCCGCTTCAGCTTGAGCAGGCCCGGGAGGAACAGCTTGTCCTGGACGACACCGTGGCGGATGCCGGCGGCCTCGGCGAGGCGGGCGAGTTCGAGGGCGCCGGCGAGGTCGGCGGCGGTGGGCTTCTCCGTGTAGACGTGCTTGCCCGCCGCGACGGCCTTCTTCAGGGCCTCGGCGCGGGCGGAGGTGACCTGGGCGTCGAAGTAGATGTCGACGGTGTCGTCGGCGAGGACGGCGTCGAGGTCGGTGGACCAGTGGTCGAGGCCGTGGCGCTCGGCGAGGGTGCGCAGGGCGTGCTCGCGGCGGCCCACGAGGACGGGCTCGGGCCACAGGACGTCGCCGTTGCCGAGGTCGAGTCCGCCCTGTTCGCGCAGGGCGAGGACGGAGCGGACGAGGTGCTGGCGGTATCCCATGCGTCCGGTGACGCCGTTCATGGCGATGCGGACTGTCCTGCGTGTCACGAAGGATCCTCTCCCCGGAGATCGCTCTCCCCGGCGTGCGGTGCTCGCGGTGCGGCTCCGAGCCCCGATAGAAAGCGCTTTCTGTCACGGATGACGCTAGCCTGCCGACATCACGCCGGACAAGGGCCCTGGAGGTACGTGCACGATGACCGTCACCCTGGCGGACGTGGCCGCCCGCGCCCGGGTCTCCCCCGCCACCGTCTCCCGCGTCCTCAACGGCAACTACCCCGTCGCCGCCTCGACCCGTGAGCGGGTCCTCCTGGCGGTGCGGGAACTCGACTACGTGCCCAACGGACCCGCGAGTTCGCTCGCCGCAGCCACCTCCGACCTCGTCGGGGTCCTCGTCAACGACATCGCCGACCCCTTCTTCGGGATCATGGCGGGCGCGGCGCAGAGCGCGATCGGCGAGGGCGCGGGCGGGCGGGGCGGCGCGGAGAAGCTCGCCGTCGTCTGCAACACGGGCGGCTCCCCCGAACGGGAGCTCACCTACCTCACCCTGCTCCAGCGCCAGCGGGCCGCCGCCGTCATCCTCATGGGCGGCTCCCTGGAGGACCCGGAGCACCTGGCGGCCACGGCCGGGAAGCTGGCCCGCCTCACCGAGGCCGGGACCCGGGTGGTGCTGTGCGGACGCCCACCGGTGCCCGGTGACACGGGGGCGGCGGTGCTCGTCTTCGACAACCGGGCGGGCGCCCGCCTCCTGACGGAGCATCTGCTGGCGCTGGGACACCGGCGGATCGGTTACGTGGCGGGCCCGGCCGACCGCACGACGACCCGGCACCGGCTGGAGGGGCACCGCCAGGCCCTCGCCGCGGCGGGCGTCCCCGAGGGGCCGACGGTGCACGGGCCGTACGACCGGCGCTCCGGTTACGAGGCGACGGCCGGGCTGCTGGCCCGCGACCCGGACCTCACCGCCGTGGTGGCCGCCAACGACACGGTGGCCCTCGGTGTCTGCGCGGCCCTGCGGGAACGGGGCCTGTCCATCCCGGGCGACGTGTCGGTGGCCGGCTTCGACGACCTGCCGTTCTCGGTGGACGCCGTACCGGCCCTCACGACCGTGCGCCTCCCCCTCCACGCGGCGGGCGCCCGCGCGGGACGCCTGGCCACGGGCGCGGAGGAGCCGCCGCCCGGCGGTCCGGCGACGGTCCCGGTCGAACTGGTGCTCCGGGGGTCGACGGGGGCGCCGCGGGGTTAACGGGACCGGAGGGGCCGGCGGGGGGCCGGCGCGGAGGGTTCGGCGACGGTCAGGGTGTCCACCATGCGGCTCAGCCGGTGGCGGGCGCGGGTCGCGTGGGGGCGGGGGAGGGTCACCTCGGCCACCGCCCGGGCCGCGCCCGTGACCGCGTACTCCAGGGCCAGCACCGGCGTGCCGACGAGCGTCGCGGCGATACGGGCGAGGGCGCCGGGCGTGTCCCTGAGGGTCACGGTCATCGTGCACACGTCGCCGGAGAGGGAGGCGCCGGGGGCGGTGCGGGTGTCGTCTGCCATGGGGTTTTCCTGTCCTTGTCGTGCGGCCGGGTGGGCCAGGGAGTCAGGGCCGGGAGGTCAGGGCCGGGGGAAACGAAAAGACCCCTCGCGGAACGCGAGAGGTCTGCGTGCGGGCGGTGGACCGCCTGGGAGGGATCACTCCCCAGGTCACCCCGGTGCCGGCACGCGGGCGCCGATAATGAGCCGCCGCTGCATGCCGGGGATTCTCACACGACGGGCCCGGGGCGGCGAGGCCGTCTCAGCTTCCGGACGGCGTCAGGCCGGTGGCCGCGAGGACGGCGTCGACCGTCTCCTCGACGGTGAGGTCCGCGTTGTCGATCCACACGCCCTGGCCGGACAGTTCGGCCCGCATGGCCTCGTCCAGGAACGCCCAGTTGGTGGTGAGGCGCTTGTGGCGGGCGTTGTTGCGCTCCCAGGCCGTCTCGGGACCGGGGGCGAGGAACACCGGGTGGAGCCGGAGGTTCCCGGCCCGGGCACGGTAGAAGTGCAGGTGGGAGCGGCGTACCACCACGTCGTCGACGACCGGCAGGAAGCCGGCCGCCGCGAAGCTGCCCGCGAGCAGGCACGCGTGGCGCGCGCGCAGCAGGATCTGGCGGTCGGCCTCCGGGTCCCCGTCCGGGGTCGGCCATCGGCCGCCGCTGACGATCAGTTCCTGGAGGTGGTCCACCTCGATGTGCGCGGCGCGGGGGAAACGGGCCGCGAGGGCGGCCGCGACGGTCGTCTTGCCGCTGCCGGGGATGCCGGCGAGGAGGACGGCCCCCGGTGCCGGTTCGGGGGCGTCGACGGTGAGGTGCTCGAAGGTCATGCGGTCCTTTCGGACGGGCCGGCGGTACGGGCCCTGCCGGACGGGCCCCGGGCGGGGCGGGGCGGGCACACGGACGGGTTCCGGGGCGGCAGGCCCCGGCGCCGTCCCCCGTGCCGTACGGCCGGCCCCTCCGGCGTACGGCTCAGGTCCCGCCACCGACCGGGGAACGCTACGGCGCGACCGGTTCCGGCGCCAGTGGTTTCTCCGGCGCCGGCTCGCGCTTCGGGGTGAGGGAGGTGAGCGCCACCCCGCCGACCAGCAGGGCCGCCGCGCACCACCGCAGCGGCGAGATCCCCTCACCGAGGAAGAGGGCCGCCGAGGACATCCCGAAGACGGGGACGAGGAGGGAGAAGGGGGCGACGGAGGAGGCCGGGTAGCGGCGGAGCAGCCAGCCCCAGGCGCCGAAGCCGAAGACGGTGGCGACCCAGGCGATGAAGACGATGACGCCGACGCCCACCGGGTCGAGGTCCCGCAGCGCGGCGAGGTCCCGTTCGGGGCCCTCGATGAGCAGGGAGAGCGCGAGCAGCGGCAGGACGGGCACGGTGCTCACCCAGACCATGAAGTTGAGCGCGTCGGGCGGGGCGGCCTTGCGGGTGAGGACGTTGGACACGCCCCAGGCCACGGCGGCGGCGATCACCAGCAGGAAGCCGGTCAGCGAGCTCGACGCCCCCTCGTCGATCGCCGCGACCCCGATGCCGGCGAGGGCGACGGCCATGCCCGTCAGCTTGACGCGGCCGGGCCGCTCGCCCAGCGCGAGGAAGGCGAACACAGCCGTGAAGACGGCCTGGACCTGGAGGATCAGGGAGGAGAGGCCGGCCGGCGCGCCCATGCTCATGCCGGTGAACAGCAGACCGAACTTGGCGACGCCGAGGGCCAGTCCGACTCCCACGATCCACTTCCAGGCGACCTTGGGGCGGCCGACGAAGAAGACGGCGGGCAGGGCGGCCACGAGGAAGCGGAGTGCGGAGAAGAGCAGCGGCGGGAAGTGGTCGAGGCCGAGGTCGATGATGACGAAGTTGACTCCCCAGAGGGCGGTGACCAGGGCGGCGAGGGCGAGGTGGGCAGGGCGCATGCGATCGAGCATGGTGGGCCGGAACGTGTAGCACCAGCGCGGGTTTCTTCATGGTTGGATGAAGCAGCACTTCATCCATGTCCCCGGTCCCGGACGGGAGTCACCGTGCTCGATCTCGGTCGTCTGCGCGCCTTGCACGCCGTCGCCGTCCACGGAAGCGTCGGCGCCGCTGCCGCCGCCCTCGGCTACACCCCCTCGGCCGTCTCGCAGCAGATCGCCAAGCTGGAGCGCGAGACCCGTACGACCCTGCTGGAACGCAGCGGGCGGGGCGTGCGGCTCACCGACGACGCCCACCAACTGGCCTGCACTGCACGCGAGTTGCTGTCGCTCGTGGAGGAGGCGGAGGTGCGTCTGGAGGAGCGGCGCGGCCGGCCCGCCGGGCGCCTGGCGATCGGCTGCTTCGCGAGCGCGGCGCGGGGGCTGATGCCCCGGGCGCTGGCGGAGCTGGCCCGCCTCCATCCCGAGCTGGAGACGCGCCTGTCCGAGGTGGACCCGCATCTCTCGGTCGACCTGGTGGCGCGGGGCGTGATCGACCTGGCCGTGGCGCACGACTGGGACATCGCGCCGCTTCCCGCCCCTCCTGGGGTGGAACAGGCCGTCATCGGCGACGACCTGTGCGACATCCTGGTGCACCGCGACCATCCGCTGGCCGAGCGGGAGTCGGTGCGGCGGGAGGAGCTGGCGGCCGAGCGGTGGATCTCGCAGCCGCCGGGGACCGTCTGTCACGGCTGGCTGATACGGACCCTGCGGGCCACCGGCTACGAGCCGCTGATCGTGCACCAGGCCGAGGAGAACCACACACAGGTGGCGCTGGTGGCGGCGGGGCTCGGGATCGCGCTCGTACCCCGGCTGGGGCGCGGGGCGCTGCCACCGGAGGTGGTGCCGGTCGGGCTGGACCCCATGCCGATGCGCCGGCTGCGCGCCATGTGGCGGACGGGCGCGGCGAGGCGCCCGGCGATCCGGGAGACGGTACGGACGCTCCAGGAGCTCTGGCCCTCGGTCGCCTCCCCGGTCTGAGCCGGGCGGGCGGAGGCGGGCGGTCCGGGCCGGGCGGGGCAGGGCGGGCGGAGGCGGGTGGTCCGGGCCGGCCGGGCGGGGCGGGTGGCGAGCGGGGATGTGCGGGCGGGTTCCGGGCCCGGCCCACGGCGATTCGTGCGCGGATCCTTGACCTGGCAGTTACTTTCGGGCTATCCGTGACACCTTGGAAGTTTCCTTCAACCTTGCACGGCCGGAAGGAGCATCAGTGCACCACCGCGCCCCCGCCCCCTCCCCCACCCCCTCGACTTCCGCCTCCCCCTCCCCCGCCGCCGCGCCCTCGCGGCGCACCCTGCTCACCGTCACGGCCGCCGCCGCGGCAGCAGCCGTCACCGGCGCCACCACCCCCGTGGCCCATGCCGGGACCGACGACCGGCTGCGCCGGATCATCGACCGCATGTCCCTGGAGGAGAAGGTCGGCCAGCTGTTCGTCATGCGGGTGTACGGCCATTCGGCGACCGCGCCGGACCAGGCCGACATCGACGCCAACCTCAAGGAGATCGGCGTCCGCACCGCCGCCGAGCTGATCGAGCGCTACCACGTCGGCGGCGTCATCTACTTCAGCTGGGCCCACAACACCCGGGACCCGCAGCAGATCGCCGAGCTGTCCAACGGCATCCAGCGGGCCGCCCTCGCCGGACCCACCCCGGTGCCGGTGCTCATCTCCACCGACCAGGAGCACGGCATCGTCTGCCGGGTCGGCGAGCCCGCCACCCTGCTGCCCGGGGCGATGGCCCTGGGCGCCGGCGGCTCGCTCGCGAACGCCCGTAAGGCCGCGCAGATCGCGGGGGCCGAGCTGGCCGCCCTCGGCATCCGGCAGAACTACGCCCCGGTCGCGGACGTCAACGTCAATCCGGCCAACCCTGTCATCGGCGTCCGCTCCTTCGGCTCCGACCCGCGGGCGGTCGCCGGACTGGTCGCCGCCCAGGTCAAGGGCTACCAGCGGGCCGGGGTCGCGGCGACCTCCAAGCACTTCCCCGGGCACGGGGACACCGCCGTCGACAGCCACTACGGGCTGCCCACCATCACCCACACCCCGGCGCAGTGGGCAGAGCTGGACGCCCCGCCGTTCGAGGCGGCGATCGCCGCCGGCATCGACTCGATCATGACCGCGCACATCGTCGTGCCCGCCCTCGACCCCAGCGAGGACCCGGCCACCCTCTCCCGGCCGATCCTCACCGGCATCCTGCGCGAACGGCTCGGCTACGAGGGCGTGGTGGTGACGGACTCCCTGGGCATGGAGGGGGTGCGCACCAAGTACGGGGACGACCGGGTGCCGGTACTGGCGCTGAAGGCGGGCGTGGACCAGCTGCTCAACCCGCCGAAGCTGGACGTGGCGTGGAACGCGGTCCTGCGGGCGGTCCGGGAGGGCGAGCTGACGGAGGACCGGCTGGACGAATCGATCCTGCGGATCCTGCGGCTGAAGGCGAAGCTGGGCCTGTTCCGGCAGCCGTACGCCACGCGGGCAGGGGTCGAGCGGGTGGTCGGCACGGCCGCGCACCGCGCGCACGCCGACCGGATCGCGGAGGCGACCACCACCCTGCTCCTCAACGAGGACGGTTTCCTGCCGCTGAGCCCGGACACCCACGGCTCGGTCCTGGTCGTCGGCGCCGACCCGGCCTCCCCCTCCGGTACGACGGGTCCCCCGACCACCGTCCTCGCGACGGCCCTGCGCGAGCTGGGCTTCACCGCGACCGCGCTCTCCACCGGGATCACCCCGACGGCCGCGCGGATCGAGGAGGCGGTGGCGGCGGCCGCGGGCAAGGACGTGGTCGTCGTGGGGACGTACAACGTCTCGGCGAGCAGCCCGCAGCGCACCCTCGTGGACCGGCTGGTCGCGACCGGGGTGCCCGTGGTGACGATCGCGATCCGCAACCCGTACGACATCGCGCGGATCTCCGGGCAGCGGGCGACGCTGGCCGCGTACTCGTGGACCGACGTCGAACTGCGCGCCGCCGTACGGGTGATGGCCGGGCGCGCCCGGCCGCGGGGCCGCCTGCCCGTGCCGGTGCAGAGCGCGCGGAACCCGGCGGAGGTGCTCTACCCGGTGGGCCACGGGCTCTCGTACACCCGCTGAGCGGGGGCGCGTGGCGCGGTGCGCCCGGCGGTCACGGCCGCCGGGCGCACCCCGTCCTCGTGCACTCCGTCCTCGCGTGCTTCCGTGCCTACGGGCGCAGACCGTGCTCGCGGGTCTGCTCCTCGTCGACCGCCTTGTCGAGGCGGGCGTCGAAGCGCGCCAGCGGCTGCGCGGCGGTGACCGCAGGGGCGGGCACACCGGCCCAGGCGAGGATGCGGGCGGTGGCCCGCTCACGCTCGGCGTCGGTCAGACCGGCGACGTTCGCGCCGTGGTTGGCGCCCGGCGCCGTGAACACGTAGCTGTCGCGCGTGCCCTTGCCGAGGCGGAACGGTTCGGCGCTCCACGGGTCGTTCTGGCCGTTGACGAACATCATCCGGTTCGCGTTCTTGCGGACCCAGTCGTCGATGTCGCGCATGACCCACGGCTTGAACCGCATCGGGATCTCGCGCGGCACGAAGCTGCTCGCCGGCTGGTAGCCGTAGCGGCTCAGGCCGTCCAGGTGGGGCTGCTGGATGGTGGGCGAGCCGAGCTCGGTGGCCGCCTGGTAGTAGTACGGCGTGTAGTACTCCAGGCCCTGGTCGGTGTAGGCGGACCAGCCCGAGTAGGTGTCGACGGTCTCGTAGACGGCGTCGTCGCTCGCGGTCTTCGCGTCCGGGATGCTGTCGCAGGCGTCCAGGCCGTGGTACTGCCAGAAGCCCCACACGAAGTCGAGGACGACGGCCTCGTACGCCTTGTCGAGCGAGCCGACCGTGTTGAAGGTGGCGCCCTCGGTCTCGGCCCACTCCTTGTACTTCTTCTGGAGCGGCGCGCGGCGGATCAGGGCCTCGCGCTGGAGGGAGTTGAGCCGGTCGCGGCACTCCTTGGTGCCGACGTTCTCGAAGAACCGGTCGTAGGCCGAGTCCTCCTTGTTGACCACGTCGTTGGGGGCCACGTAGGCGACGACGCCGTCCATGTCGCGCGGGTAGAAGCGCTCGTAGTAGGTGGCCGTCATGCCGCCCTTGGAGCCGCCGGTGGAGATCCAGTTCTTGCCGTAGATCTTCTTCAGGGCGGTGAAGATGCGGTGCTGGTCGCTGGCGGCCTGCCAGATGTCGAGCTTGGACCAGTCGGCCGGCTGCGGGCGGGACGGCGTGAAGAAGCGGTACTCCATCGAGACCTGGTTGCCGTCGACGATCCGCGTCGGCTCGGCCCTGCCGGGGGTGGTGCTCAGTCCGTAGCCGCTGGTGCGGAAGACGGTCGGGCGCTCCGTGTCCTTGTGCAGGACGGAGAGCCGCTGCTTGAAGGTGCCGGCCCACGGGCGGCGGTGGTCGACCGGCTGGACGTACTCCAGGACGAAGAAGCGGTAGCCGGCGTACGGCTTCTCCTCGATCAGGCTCATCCCGGGAATGGCCAGGATGCGGTCCTTGATGTCCGTGCTCTGCGAGTCGGCGACGGCCCTGCTGCCGGTGTCCGAGTCCGCGGCGGTAGCCACGCCGGCCGTACCCACGGTGCCTATGAGCACCGAAAGCGACAGCACCCATCCGAGCGACTTGCGCATTCACCCTCCCCTTGGTTCACAACGGTGTCGCGAACCTAGCGGGGCGAACGTGGGGACCGCCAGACCCAGTTGCTCCTTACTCGCGGATCTCCGGGACTTTCCGCCGCGCGGGCCGGGTCAGCAGAGGGTCCAGCCGGTGGCCGCGCCCCGGCCGGCGACCCAGCCGCTCGCGCGGACGCAGCGGTTGAGGGCGTGGACGGTGACGGGGCCGGCCTGCCGGTCGAAGCGGCCCGCGCGGACGGCGGGCCGTCCGCCGCGCGGCTGGAGCGAGACGCTCATCGGGCGGCGGGTGCCGGGGCGCTTGGCGACGGTGACGGCACAGACGTAGTGACGGGTCCGGTAGAGGCGGAGCTCGCCGGTGGCGAAGGAGACGGTCTTCGTCGGACGCCCCTGGCACACGGACAGCGCCTCGGCGGTGGCGCCCCCGGTCCCGGGCCCCGGGAGCACGAGCAGCGCGACGCTCGCGAGGACGGCGACCAGAACCCGGCCGAGGACCCTGATGCCGGTACGGGAGGGGGCGGCGGTACGGGTGGGGCCGCGGCTGCCGGACGGGTCACCCGGCCCGGTGCGCACCCCGGTGCGGTCGCCGGTGCGGGCGGGACCTCCGGCGGCTCCGTCCCCGGAGGCCGTGCGGGCGCGCGGCGGGCGTGTTCGGCCGCGCCGGGCGGTCGGGTCCGTGGTCATGCGTTCCCCTCCCGGGAGTCTCCTCGTACGGCCGTACGACGCGCGGGCTCCCGGAATGGTTGCCTCCGCCGACGGCCCGAGGCACGCCCCCGGCCGGAGGGCCGCGGCCGAGCCGGGAGCCCCCAGGGGCCCGGCCCTTGTCAGACCCGTTCGCCGAGCTGCTCCGCCTCCTCGCCGATGAAGGTCCGCCACAGCTGCGCGTACCGGCCGCCGCGTGCGAGGAGTTCGTCGTGCGTGCCGTCCTCCGCGACCCGGCCGTGGTCCATGACGACCACCCGGTCCGCGCGCGCCGCCGTGGTGAGGCGGTGGGCGACGACCAGGGTCGTACGGCGGCCGGCGAGCCGGTCGGTGGCCTGGTTGACCTGGGCCTCGGTGGCCAGGTCCAGGGCGGCCGTGGCCTCGTCGAGGAGCAGCACGTCCGGGTCGACCAGTTCGGCGCGGGCCAGGGCGATGAGCTGCCGCTGCCCGGCCGACAGGTTCCGGCCGCGCTCGGCGACCTCGTGCAGGTAGCCGCCGTCGAGCGTGGCGATCATGTCGTGGGCGCCGACCGCCCGCGCGGCCGCCTCCACCTCGGCGTCGCCGGCGTCCGGCCGCCCGTAGGCGATGGCGTCCCGGACGGTGCCGGGGAAGAGGTACGCCTCCTGCGGGACGACGCCGAGCCGGTGCCGGTACGCGGTGAGGTCCAGGTCCCGCAGGTCCGTGCCGTCGGCGGTGACACGGCCCGACGTGGGGTCGTAGAACCGGGCGACCAGTTTGACCAGCGTCGACTTGCCCGCGCCGGTCTCACCGACGAAGGCGACGGTCTGCCCGGCCGGGATGCGCAGGTCGATCCCGCTGAGCGCGGTGTCCTCGCCGGCGCCCGCACCGGCACCGCCGCCCGCCCCGTACGCGAAGGACACGTTCTCGAAGGCGATCTCGCCCCGCAGCTTCCGCACCGGGCGCGGCTCGGCGGCGGGAGCCGTGGAGGTGGGCTCCTGGAGCAGTTCCTGCATCCGCTTCAGGGAGACGGCCGCCTGCTGGTAGCCGTCGAAGACCTGGGAGAGCTGCTGGACCGGGGCGAAGAAGAGGTCGATGTAGAGCAGGTAGGCGACGAGCGCGCCGGTGGTGAGGGTGCCGGCCTGGATCCGGTGCGCGCCGACGATCATCACGGCCGCGGCGGCGACCGAGGACAGCAGCGTCACGAACGGGAAGTAGACCGAGATCAGCCACTGGCCGCGCACGCGGGCGTCGCGGTACGCGTCGCTGTGCGCCCGGAAGCGCTCGGCGCCCGACCGCTCGCGGCGGAAGGCCTGCACGATCCGCAGTCCGGCGACGGACTCCTGGAGGTCGCCGTTGACGACGCTGATCCGCTCGCGCGCCAGCTCGTACGCCTTCACGCTGGAGCGGCGGAAGAAGTACGTGGCGACGGCGAGGACCGGCAGGGTCGCGAAGACGACCAGGGCGAGCTGGAGGTCGAGCACCAGCAGCGCGACCATGATCCCGAAGAACGTGACGAGGGAGACGAAGGCGGTGACCAGGCCGGTCTGGAGGAAGGTCGACAGGGCGTCGACGTCCGTGGTCATCCGGGTCATGATCCGGCCGGTGAGCTCGCGCTCGTAGTAGTCCAGGCCGAGCCGCTGGAGCTGGGCGAAGATCTTCAGGCGCAGCGCGTAGAGGACCCGTTCGCCGGTGCGGCCGGTCATCCGGATCTCCGCGGTCTGCGCGGCCCACTGCACGAGCACGGTGAGCAGGGCGAGCGCCGAGGCCGCCCAGACGGCCCCGAGGGCGAGCCGGTTGACGCCCTCGTCGATGCCGTGCCGGATGAGCACCGGCAGCAGCAGGCCGGCGCCCGCGTCGGCGGCGACCAGACCGAGGCTGACGAGCAGCGGCAGGCCGAAGCCGCGCAGCAGGCGGCGCAGGCCGTAGCTGTCCTCGGGCGAGACCGCGCGGGTCTCGTCCACGCCGGGGGTGTCGGCGGCGGGCGGCAGGGCCTCGACGGCGGCGAGCAGCTCGGGGGTGGCACCGGCCTTGTCCGTCATGCGGGCCGTGCCGTCGTCCGGCGCCGCGGACTCGTCCCGTACCCACAGGGCCGGGGTGATCCCGCGCTCGGCGTCGAACTCGGCGTCCAGCTCGGCGCGCAGCGTGTGGTCCTCCGGCACCTCGGCCGGGGTGACGTGGCCGGGCGAGACGCCGCCGAGCTCGTCCGGGTCGGTGAGGAGCCTGCGGTAGAGCGCGGACCGCTCCTGGAGCTCCTCGTGGGTGCCGATGTCGGCGAGCCGGCCCGCGTCGAGGACGGCGATGCGGTCGGCGAGGCCGAGGGTGGAGCGGCGGTGGGCGATGAGCAGGGTGGTACGGCCCGCCATCACCGAACGGAGGGCCTCGTGGATCTCGTGCTCGACCCGCGCGTCGACGGCGGAGGTGGCGTCGTCCAGGAGCAGCAGCCGGGGGTCGGTGAGGATCGCGCGGGCGAGGGCGATGCGCTGGCGCTGACCGCCGGAGAGGGTCAGGCCGTGCTCGCCGACCTTCGTGTCGTACCCCTCGGGCAGCTCGGCGATGAACCGGTCGGCCTGCGCGGCGCGCGCGGCGGCCTCGATCTGCTCCTGTGTGGCGTCCGGGAAGCCGTAGGCGATGTTGGCGCGGACGGTGTCGGAGAAGAGGAAGGAGTCCTCCGGGACGAGGCCGATCGCAGCGCGCAGCGAGTCGAGGGTGAGTTCGCGGACGTCGTGGCCGCCGACGAGGACGGCGCCGTGGTCGGCGTCGTAGAAGCGCGGCAGGAGGAGGGAGACGGTGGACTTGCCGGAGCCGGAGGCGCCGACGACGGCGACGGTCTCGCCGGGGCGGATCTCCAGCGAGAAGCCGTCGAGGACCGGGCGGCCGGGCTCGTACGCGAAGGACACGGCGTCGAACTCGACGGTGGCGGAGGCGTCGGCCGGCAGTTCCTTCGTGCCGTCCTTGATCACCGGCTCGGTGTCGATCAGGTCGACGACGCGCTCGACGCCCGCGCGGGCCTGCTGGCCGACGGTGAGGACCATGGCGAGCATGCGGACCGGGCCGACGAGGGAGGCCAGGTAGGCGGAGAAGGCGACGAAGGTGCCGAGGGTGATCTGGCCCCGGTAGGCGAGCCAGCCGCCGAGGGCCAGGACGGCGACCTGGCCGAGGGCGGGGACGGCCTGGAGGGCGGGGGTGTAGAGCGAGTTGAGGCGGATGGTGCGGAGCCGGGTGGCGAAGAGGCGCCGGCCGGCCTGCCGGATCTTGCCGGTCTCCTGCTCCTCCTGGCCGAAGCCCTTGACGACCCGGACGCCGGTCACGGCCCCGTCGACCACGCCCGCGACGGCTCCGGCCTCCTGCTGCGCCGCCCAGGTGGCGGGGTGGAGGCGGGTGCGGCTGCGCCGGGCGATGAACCAGAGGGCGGGGGCGACGGCGAGCGCGACGAGGGTGAGGGGGACCGAGAGCCAGGCCATGACGGCCAGGGAGATGACGAACAGCAGGATGTTGCCGATCGTCATCGGGAGCATGAAGAGAAGGCCCTGGATGAGCTGGAGATCACTGGTGGCCCGGCCCACGACCTGCCCGGTGGACAGCTCGTCCTGCCGTCGCCCGTCGAGCCGCGTGAGCGTGCCGTACATGTCGGTGCGCAGGTCGCGCTGGACGTCGAGCGCGAGGCGTCCGCCGTAGTAGCGGCGGACGTAGGTGAAGGCGTAGACGAGGACGGCGGCCCCGATGAGGAGGCCGGTCCAGACGGCGAGGGAGCGGGTGCGGGTGCCGATGACGTCGTCGATGATCACCTTGGTGATCAGGGGGACGAGGGCGAGGACCGCCATGCCGGCGAGGGAGGAGCCGAGCGCGAGGACGACGTCCGTGCGGAACCGCCAGGCGTATCCCCACAGCCGCCGCGCCCAGCCGACCCGCGCCTCCCCGGGCCGGTCCTCCGCGCGTCGTTCCTCCGCCTGTTTCTGCCCCACCGCCGCCACGTGGCGCCTCCCGTTCGTCCTGGTGTACCGGAAGGCTCCAACGTGCCCGGCCTGCGTTTTCATCCCCCGGACACGAACGGCGCGCGAAGACGGGACGAAGGTCCTAGGACCCGCGGTGCGGCGCCGGGGGCAGGGCCCCGGCTGTTCGCCGCCCGCGAGAGGGGCGGGCCGGGCGTGGCGGCCGGCCCGGTGGACGGTGCTCGGTCAGAGGTGGGTCGGCTCGAACATCCGGAGGAGGGCCGGGAGGACGACCACGGAGGGGCCCGGGGTGGCGAGGGCCTTCGCGAGGTCGGCGGCGAGGGTGTCCGGGGTCGTACGGACGGCGGGGACGCCGAAGGACTCGGCGAGGGCCACGAAGTCGGGGCGGGCGAGCTCGGTGCCGGTGGCCTCGCCGAAGGCGTCCGTCATGTACTCGCGCAGGATGCCGTAGCCGCCGTCGTCCACGATCAGCCAGGTGACGTCGAGGCCGTACTGCTTCGCCGTCGCCAGCTCCGCGAGCGAGTACATCGCGCCGCCGTCACCGGAGACCGCGAGGACCGGCCGGCCGGGCTCGGCCGCCGCCGCGCCGAGGGCGGCGGGGAAGGCGTAGCCGAGTCCGCCGGCGCCCTGGGCGGAATGCATGGTGTTGGGGTGCCGGGCGTCGAAGGCGGACCAGGCCCAGTAGGCGAGGATCGTCATGTCCCAGAAGCTGGGAGCGCGGTCCGGCAGGGCCTCCCGGACGGCGGCGACGACGCGCTGCTCCAGGTCGAGGCCCTGGGCGGCGATCCGGTCCGCGACCTTCGCCAGGACCGTACGGACCCGCTCGGGCGCGGTGGCGTCCTCGCGGGGCTCGACGGTCTCCAGGAGGGCCTGGAGGGCGGTGCGGGCGTCGGCGTGGATGCCGAGGGCCGGGTGGTTGGACTCCAGCTTCCCGGCGTCCGCCTCGATCTGGATCACCCGGCCGCGCGGGGCGAAGGTGTGGTAGTTCGAGGACAGCTCGCCGAGGCCGGAGCCGACGACGAGGAGGACGTCGGCGTCCTCCAGGAAGTCGGTGGTGTGCCGGTCCTCCAGCCAGGACTGGAGGGAGAGCGGGTGCCGCCACGGGAAGGCGCCCTTGCCGCCGAAGGTGGTGACCACGGGCGCGTCGAGGCGTTCGGCGAGGGCGAGGAGCTTGCCGGAGGCGTCGGCGCGGACGACACCGCCGCCCGCGATGATCGCGGGCCGGGCGGCCCGGGACAGCAGCTCGGCGGCGACCGCCGTCAGCTCGGGGCGGGGCACGACCTCCCCGGGGGTGGCGTCCATCGCGGTGACCACGGGCAAGGTGGTGGGGGCGAGGAGGACGTCCTGCGGGATCTCCACCCACACCGGCCCGTGCGGGGCGGTGAGCGCCGACTCCCAGGCCGCCGCGATCGCGGACGGGATCTGGGACTGCGTACGGACGGTGTGGACGGACTTCACGACGTCGCGGAACGAGGCCTGCTGGTCCCTCAGTTCGTGCAGGTAGCCGTGGCGCCCGCCGCCGAGCCCGGCCACGGGGACCTGGCTGCCGACGGCGAGGACCGGGGCGGAGGCGGCGGCGGCCTCCTGGAGCGCGGCGAGGGACATGAGCGCGCCGGGTCCGGTGGAGAGCAGCAGCGGGGCGGCCTCGCCGGTGACGCGGCCGTACGCGTCGGCGGCGAAGCCCGCGTTGTTCTCGACGCGCAGGCCGACGTACCGGAGGGAGGAACGGCGCAGCGCGTCGAACATGCCGAGGGCGTGCTGTCCGGGCAGTCCGAACACGGTGGAGGCGCCGAGCCCGGTCAGGGTCTCGACGACGAGGTCACCGCCGGTGCGGCCCGGCGGCGGGTTGAGCGCCGCCTCGCGCTGCGCGGCCGTCGGTCGCAGGACCAGGTCGTGGTCGTGGGTCATCGGGCTCCTTCGGGCGTGGGCGGGTCGGCGGGTGGAGGGGGGTGCGGCCGGGGCCGACGTCGAGGGTACGGGTCGGGCCCGCGCCCCCGAGCTGCGGACGCTCGGCAGGACGCGGGCCCTGGGACGCGCCCGTGGCCGCCGGGGAGGGCCGGCGCGTGGCCACGGGCGCGGGTTTCCGGAGGCGGTGCCGGGCCGGGCCCGGGTGCGGGGCCCGGCCCCGCACCCCCGCCCCGCGGGGGGGCCGCCCCCCGCCCCGCCCCCCGCGGGCGGGCGCACAGGGGGGGGACCCCGGCCCCCC